>NZ_CP107982.1:9102500-9445822 GCF_036104975.1 Amycolatopsis sp. NBC_00355
TAGGGGAGCGTCCTGCACCCAGGGAAGCCGTGGCGGAAGCTAGCGGTGGAGGGTGTGGGAGTGAGAATGCAGGCATGAGTAGCGAATGCAGAGTGAGAAACTCTGCCGCCGGATGACCAAGGGTTCCTGGGCCAGGCTAATCCGCCCAGGGTAAGTCGGGACCTAAGGCGAGGCCGACAGGCGTAGTCGATGGACAACGGGTTGATATTCCCGTACCCGAGCATGTGCGCCCATGACGAGGCGTTTGATACTAACCACCCAAAGCGCGCCGGCGAAGTCTTCGGATGGAGTTGGTGTTGTGGAGCGTGGGACCTGATTTCGTAGTAGTCAAGCGATGGGGTGACGCAGGAAGGTAGCTCCGCCAGGCGATGGTTGTCCTGGTGTAAGCGTGTAGGAGAAAGCATAGGCAAATCCGTGCTTTATATACTCTGAGACGTGATGCGTAGCCGTTTGAGGCGAAGTAGAGTGATCCTATGCTGCCGAGAAAAGCCTCTAGTGAGTGCATGCACGGCCCGTACCCCAAACCAACACAGGTGGTCAGGTAGAGAATACTAAGGCGATCGGGTGAACTGTGGTTAAGGAACTCGGCAAAATGCCCCCGTAACTTCGGGAGAAGGGGGGCCAAACATCCTGAAGCTTTTTACAGGCTAGGGGTGGGTGGCCGCAGAGACCAGCGGAAAGCGACTGTTTACTAAAAACACAGGTCCATGCGAAGTCGCAAGACGATGTATATGGACTGACGCCTGCCCGGTGCTGGAACGTTAAGAGGACCGGTTAATCCCTTCGGGGGTGAAGCTGAGAATTTAAGCGCCAGTAAACGGCGGTGGTAACTATAACCATCCTAAGGTAGCGAAATTCCTTGTCGGGTAAGTTCCGACCTGCACGAATGGCGTAACGACTTTCCGGCTGTCTCAACCACAGGCCCGGCGAAATTGCACTACGAGTAAAGATGCTCGTTACGCGCGGCAGGACGGAAAGACCCCGGGACCTTTACTATAGTTTGGTATTGGTTTTCGGTTCGGCTTGTGTAGGATAGGTGGGAGACTGTGAAGCGGTGACGCTAGTTACTGTGGAGTCGTTGTTGAAATACCACTCTGGTCGAATTGGGAATCTGAACCTCGGGCCATGATCTGGTTCAGGGACAGTGCCTGATGGGTAGTTTAACTGGGGCGGTTGCCTCCTAAAGAGTAACGGAGGCGCCCAAAGGTTCCCTCAGCCTGGTTGGCAATCAGGTGTTGAGTGCAAGTGCACAAGGGAGCTTGACTGTGAGACAGACATGTCGAGCAGGGACGAAAGTCGGGACTAGTGATCCGGCACCACCTGGTGGAAGGGGTGTCGCTCAACGGATAAAAGGTACCCCGGGGATAACAGGCTGATCTTGCCCAAGAGTCCATATCGACGGCATGGTTTGGCACCTCGATGTCGGCTCGTCGCATCCTGGGGCCGGAGTAGGTCCCAAGGGTTGGGCTGTTCGCCCATTAAAGCGGCACGCGAGCTGGGTTTAGAACGTCGTGAGACAGTTCGGTCCCTATCCGCCGCGCGCGTAGGATACTTGAGGAAGGCTGTCCCTAGTACGAGAGGACCGGGACGGACGAACCTCTGGTGTGCCAGTTGTCCCGCCAGGGGCATGGCTGGTTGGCCACGTTCGGAAGGGATAACCGCTGAAGGCATCTAAGCGGGAAGCCTGTTCCAAGATGAGGTATCCCACCCTTTGTGGGTTAAGGCCCCCAATAGACCATTGGGTTGATAGGCCAGATATGGAAGCACAGTAATGTGTTGTCGAGTTGACTGGTACTAATAGGCCGAGGACTTGTCTACGAAGGTGTTACGCATCCACTCTACGGTTTCTGAGACACCACACGGCTCCCTGTTTTTTGGGGGTGTGGTTGTTTCGTAGTGTTTCGGTGGTTTTAGCGTCAGGGAAACGCCCGGTCCCATTCCGAACCCGGAAGCTAAGCTTGACAGCGCCGATGGTACTGCAACCGAAGGGTTGTGGGAGAGTAGGACACCGCCGAACATTTTGTTGGGGAAGGGCCTGGCCCGGTCGAGAACCTCTGGTTCTCCCGGCCAGGCCCTTTTTCTATGCCCACACCCCTTCTCTGGCACCCCGGGGTGGCCGGTGTCCGGGTGCCGGTGGTTTGTCGGGTCGCCGCGGTCGGGGTCGTGTCGACCCTCTAAACACGCGAGCCGACTCTCCAGTCACGGGTGTCGGCGTTCTGATCACGTGTCGACCCGCGGATCACGCGAGTCGACTCTCCAGTTACACGAGTTGACCCCAGAATCACGTGTGTCGACTCCTGGATCACGCATGGCGACCTCCGGATCGCGGGTACCGGCCTGCGGATCACGCGAGCCAGCGCCCTCAGGCGGGTGAGTCGGCCCTCCAACTGGTCGACACCAACCTCACGGGTCGGCCTCTGGCCGGGCAGCTGTGGTGCAGGCGCGCGAGTTCCGCCTCGAATCAGGTAAGTCACGGGTCTGATCACACGAGTTCGGGTCCGGCTCACGCGAGACCCGCCACCGTGATGCCAGCCTGAGCGGGCGTCACCCGCAGATCGGGCGAGATGCCCTACGAACACCAGTGATGCCCCGCGGATCACGCGAGCTACCCGTCCAGTCACGGGTGATGCCTCATTGCGCACGGCCTGAGGGTCGAACAGGGCATGAAGAAGGGGCCGGGAGCGAAAGCTCCCGGCCCCTTCGTCGAAACAACCAGAGTTACTTCACGGCCGAGCCGGCTTGCCAGTCGGCCCAGGACTTGGACCAGTCGCCGTACAGGTCCCAGACGGGGAGCTGGGGGCCGCCCGAGTTGGTTACCTCCACGACGTCGCCCAGGCCCAGGTTCTGGAAGAACCACTGGGCGTTCGCGGCGTTCAGGTTGATGCAGCCGTGGGAGACGTTCGAGCTTCCCTGCTGGCCGACGCTGTTCGGGTTCTCGTGGACGAACTCGCCGTCGTTCGAGATCCGCTCCGAGAACTTCTCGTTGGAGCGGTACGCCTTCGGGTCGGGCGGGCAGACGCCGTACGTGCACGAGTCCATCGTGTAGTTGGCCTGCTTGTCCGAAATGATGTGCGCGCCCAAATGCGTCGGGGTCGCGTCCTTGCCCATCGAGATCGGCATGGATTTCACCATGGCGCCGTTGTGGAAGATCTGCATCTGCTCGGTGTTCCCGTCCGCCTTCGCGATCCAGGAATCGTGCACCTTGTACGTCTCCGTGCGGTCTTCCGCGCCGAACACGCCGTTTCCGAAATCGACGCCGTAGATCTTCGCCGTGACCTTCAGCGTGGTGCCGGCCTTCCAGTACTCCTTCGGCCGGTAGTGGACGTTCGAGTCGTCGATCCAGTACCAGCTGCCCTCCTGCTTCGGCGACGACTCCACCGTGAGGGCCTTCTCGACGTCCGCCTTGTTCTTGACGGCGATCTTGCCGAAGCTGAAGACGATCGGCTGCCCCACGCCGACACCCGTGCTCGTCACCGCGGACGGCGCCGGGATCAGGTTGGCGTTGGCCTGCTTCTTCGGGGCGATCGTGCTGATCTGGTTGTCCTGCTCGATCGGCTTCCCGTCGGCGCCCTGGGCGTGCGCGACGATCTTGTACGTCGCGCCGTAGCCGAGCGGCTCGCTGGAGGTCCAGCTGAGGGCGTCCGTCGCCAGCTTGCCGGCCACCGGCTTCCCCTTCGCCGTGTTGGTCACGGTGACGTCGATGAGCTTCCCGTTGGCCGCCTTGACGACGACGGGGGTCGCGGGGTTGACTCCTGTGCCGCCCGCCGGCTCGAACGTCACCGCCACCGCGGTCGCGGATGGCGCCTCGGATCCGGACGTCGGCGCCCCGTTGGTGGGCGAACCACCGTCGTCACCGGACGAGCAGGCGGAAAGCAGCAGTGCTCCGGCGAGAATCCCGGCCACCGAAAGTAAAGTCTTCTTGGGGAGCATATTGTCTCTTTTTGGGAAATTGGGATCGGCGGGCATTACCATCAAAACTACGCGATAGCGATGACGTCCTTCCGACCGGATCGGTGCATCGTCGTGACGTGGATCACGTGACGACCAGGCCAGGTGCGCCGTAAAGCCCCGCACCGGACACCGAGATCCCGTCGAGGAACTCCCGCGCCGCGTCGTACGCCTCGGCTGCCAGCGCGTCCGTGTGGCTGAAGTCCAGCGGGTTCACCCGCACCGGCGCCGGCCCCGGCAGGTAGACCACCGGCACCTGGGACGCCGCGAGCGGCGCCTCCAGCACGGCCTGGTTCCGCATGCTGATCATCGCGGTGAACATCATCACCTCGGCGAACGTCCGCGGCTCGGCCGGCAGCTTCCCGGGGAACGCGCAGTCGAACACCACCAGCGACTGCGCGCCCATCGCCAGCGCTTGCCGCATCGGCACGTTCGCGACGAGCCCGCCGTCGTACAGCAGCCGGCCTTCGTAGGCCACCGGCGGGAAGATCCCCGGGATCGCGCAGCTGGCCAGCAGCGGCTCCAGCAGGGGACCCGTCCGGATCAGCAGCGGCTCGGCCGTGTCGACCTGCGTCGTGACGACGCCGAGCGGCAGCGCCAGGTCCTCGAACCGGCGGCCGGTGCCGACGTGCTCGTTGACGATCTTCGTGAGACCGCTGTTGGGGAACAGGTGCGTCTTGCTCTGCGTCAGCGTCCGGACCCGGCTCAGCACACCGCCGGGGAACGCCTCGTCGCGCGTCATGTGCGCCCAGATCCCGCGCAGTCGCTCGATCGGGTCGTCGTGGGTCAGGGCCAGGACGGCCGCGTTGAGCGAGCCGACCGACGTGCCGACCGCGAGGTCCGGGGTGATCCCGGCTTCGGCGACCGCGCGCAACATGCCGACCTGCATGGCGCCGAGACTGCCGCCACCACCGAGGACGAAGCCGATCGGCCGGGGAAGATCCGCGAGACTCATACCGCCGAATGTAGTAAGCCCGACTTTCGCAGGTCGTGCCGGCCGTGAAGGCGGCGTTAACCTGCTGGACGTGGCCGAGCTGGAACTGCGCCATCTCCGGGCCGTCCGCGCCGTCGCCGACGGCGGCAGTGTGAGCCGCGCGGCCACCGTGCTGGGCGTCAGCCAGCCTGCCCTCACCGCCCAGCTCAAGCGCATCGAACGCATCCTCGGCGGCGACCTGTTCGTCCGCGAGCCCAGCGGCGTGCGCCCGACCGAGCTCGGCCGGTTCGTGCTCGCCCGCGCCGACGCCCTGCTGTCCGACATGCAGGCCCTCGTCGCCACCGCGCGGAGTCACGGCGAAGGTGTCGCGGAGACCCTCAAGATCGGGTACGTGCCGCTGCTCATCATCGGCCGGTTCATCGAAGAGCTGGGGAAGACGCTCGACGTCCAGACGTACGCCGAACCGGCGTCGCTGACGCTCCTGAAGCTGCTCTCGACCGGCCGCGTGGACGTCGCGCTGCTCGAACGGTTCGACGGCACCGAGCCGCACCACTACGCCGGGCTGACCGTGTGGACGCTGGCCACCGAGCCGATCTTCGTCGGGATCGCGCAGGGGCACCCGGCCATCCACGGTGGTGTCGTCGACCTCGCCGATCTGGCCGACGTCGACTGGATCCTGCCGCCGCCGCACGAGAACTGCGTGCGGGTGCGGTTCCTGCAGGCCTGCGCGGCCGCCGGGTTCACGCCGCGGGTGCGGCACTTCACGTCCGAGGCGGGCACCGCCGGCACGCTGATCGCGCAGGGCGCGGTGTGCCTCGCGCAGGCCGCGTCGGCGCCGCCGCCCGGGCTGGTCGCGCTGCCGCTCGCCGGGGACCCGCTGTGGACCACGTTGCTGTTCGCGACGCGGGAGGACGACGCCCGCACGCCGGCGACCGACGAGGTGTTCCGCTGCGCCGAGGTCGCGTACGTGGCGTCGCGGCAGCGGAACCCGCACTTCGCGCGGTGGTGCCGGCAGCATCCGGAGGAACCGGGCGAACGGCTCGTCTCCGCCCGATAGGCGGCATAACGCCGGTGTTATCCCCGCTGGGATTACTGCCCGGCGCGGCAACGGGAGACGCTCACCAGGTCCCCACCTGTTGCCGACAAGGAGCAACGAATGCACCTCAGACGATCACTGTCGATCGGCGTGCTGTGCGTGGCGCTCGCCGGTCTGTCCGCCCCACCCGCGACGGCCGCCGCCGACGTGACGGAGGCCGCCACCACCTTGTCCGTCAGCCAGCTCGTCCAGGAGCAGAACCAGTGGTGCTGGGCCGCGAGCGGCCTGACCATCGCGCGGTTCCTGGGCTACGGCTCGAACGTCAGCCAGAACACCTTCTGCGACTACTCCCGCGGCTACCCGGCCGGCTCGCAGTGCCCGAACCAGGCCGGTGAGCTGACGTACGTGCAGCGCGGCTACCAGGCGCTCGGGCTGCGGCCCGGCACCGTGACCAGCGCGCTGAGCTTCGCGTCCGTGCAGAGCGAGATCACCGCGCGGCGCCCGGTCGAGACGGGCATCTACTGGACGGCCGGCGGCGGCCACGCCCAGGTCATCTACGGCTACGACAGCAGCGGGCTCGTCTACTACGGCGACCCGTGGCCGAGCAGCCGGCGCTACAGCGCGATGGCGCATTCGAGCTACGTCCGCAACGGGCAGTTCCAGTGGGCCCAGTCCCTCTACCGGATCGGGGCGTGACATGAACGTCTTCCGCGGCCTTGTCACCCTTCTCGCCGGCTCCGCGCTGGTGCTCGGTTTCGGCGGCACGGCTTCGGCTTCCGAGCCCTCGAACTCCGATGTCACGGCGGCCGAGCAGGTCCTCGCCTCGGCGGACACGACGGCGAAGCTGTCGTCGTTCTTCGGCCAGCTCGACCGGCGCTCCGGCGTCGCGCGGGCCGACGCGGCGCAGGCGCCCCGGGTCACCGGCGAGCCGTTGCGCGTCTACTCGCTCGACCCCGCGTTCGTCGCCGGGACGCCGGACGCGAAGCCCGCGGCGTTCGCGTACTTCGCCGTGCGGACCCAGGCGTCGACGGGCCGCCAGGCGACGGTCTGGCTCACCCCGGAGCCGGCCGGCTGGGCCGCGACCAACTTCACCACCGGGACCGAAGAGCTGACGTACCCGGCGCAGGCCCACGGTGATCTCGTGTTCACCGAGCCGCAGGTCAACGCGTGGTACCGGATTCGCGAGGGCCGCGTGCTGCCGCTCAACGACCCGGCGCGCTCGCGGGTCGGGGACGGCGTCACGCTCCCGGCGTACCAGCAGCTGGTGCACCGGTTGTACGGCGACAAGCTGCCCGGTTCGGCCTACCGGGCGCAGGGCAAGCTCGGCGGGTACGACCTCGCCACTCCCGCGCCTGCGCCGTCCGGGCCGGGCACCGGTTCCTGGCCGTTCGTCGCCGGTGGGGCGCTGTTGGCGCTCGGTTTGATCGGCTGGGCCACCGGCAAGGCGACGCGCGCCCGTCGCTGACGCCGGGAGGGTGCGGTCCGGCCACCCGGGCCGCACCCTCGTGGACCCGGCTTGTAGGCCGTGAGGGGCACCCTCGGGGCTTTAAGTCCATCTCACGGCATCGCTGTCAGGGGACGCGCTCGGGCTCCGGCTCGGCGGCCGCGAGGGTTTTGCGTTTCTTGAAGCGCAGTAAGAAGAACACCGCGACCGCCACCAGCACACCGACCACGATCAGCCCGCCCGTGTTCAACGCGCCCTCGATGCGTTTGGCCGCTTCGCCCAGGGCGGCGCCGATGCTGATGTGGATCAGGGACCAGCAGAACGCGCCCGCCGCGGCGGCCGGGAGGAACCTGCGGAACGGCAGGCCCGACGTCCCGGCCGCGGCCGGGGTCAGGGTGCGGATCACCGGCAGGAACCTCGCGAAGAACACCGCCCACGCGCCCCGGCGTTCCAGGACGGACGTCGCTTTGTCCCAGCCTTCGAGGCCGTACTTGCGGATCAGCTTCGTCTCGCGCAGCCGCGGTCCGAAGCGGCGGCCGATGACGTAGCCCAGCGCGTCGCCCGCGGTCGCGCAGAGGGTGACGACCGTCCACAGTGCCATGAACCGCGCGACCGTGGTGGCGGTCGTCGCGGCGATGAGCAGGCCGGATTCGCCCGGGGCCAGGAAACCCAGCCCGATCGTGCATTCGGCGAACACCAGGCCGCCGGTCGCGGCGACGAGCCCCGGTTCCGGGAGTCCTTGCAGCCAGCTCAAGAGATCCGAAACCAGGCCCATGCGTGCCACTTTACCGATCCTTTAAGGTCGGTGGTGTGGCGTCGGTCACCGTGCGAGCAGCGACGCGGCTTCCTGCGCGGCGGGGCCTTCGACGGCGAGGTGCTGCAGGTTCTCCGGCAGGACTTCACCGCGGTGGGCCTTGGTCTGGGCGTAGAGCCGTCCCGCGCGGTACGACGACCGCACCAGCGGACCCGCCATCACGCCGGCGAAACCCATCGCCTCGGCGGCCTGGGAGTGCTCGACGAACTCCTCCGGCTTCACCCAGCGGTCCACCGGGTGATGCCGCGGCGACGGACGCAAGTACTGGGTGATCGTCAGGATTTCGCAGCCCGCGTCGACCAGGTCCCGCATCGCCGGCGCGACCTCGTCCGGGGTCTCGCCCATACCGAGGATCAGGTTGGACTTCGTCACCAGGCCCGCTTCGCGCGCGGCCGTAATGACTTCGAGGGACCGCGCGTAGCGGAAGCCGGGACGGATCCGCTTGAAGATCCGCGGCACCGTCTCCACGTTGTGGGCCAGCACCTCCGGCCGCGACCCGAAGACCTCGGCCAGCTGTGCCGGGTCCGCGTTGAAGTCCGGGATCAACAGCTCGACACCGGTACCCGGGTTCAGGTCGTGGATCTGACGCACGGTCTCGGCGTACAGCCACGCCCCACCGTCATCCAAGTCATCCCGAGCGACGCCGGTGACCGTCGAGTACCGCAACCCCATGGCCTGGACGGACTCCGCGACCTTCCGCGGCTCGGTCCGGTCCAGCTCGGCGGGCTTACCCGTGTCGATCTGGCAGAAATCGCACCGGCGGGTGCACTGGTCACCGCCGATGAGGAACGTGGCTTCGCGGTCTTCCCAGCATTCGTAGATGTTGGGACAGCCCGCTTCTTCGCAGACGGTGTGCAGACCTTCGCGGCGTACGAGGCCCTTGAGTTCGGTGAACTCCGGGCCCATCCGCACCCGCGTCTTGATCCACGGCGGCTTCTTCTCGATCGGCGTTTCGCTGTTGCGGACTTCGAGACGCAGCAGCTTCCGGCCTTCAGGCGCAGCACTCACGCCCTCAACCGTACGCCCGTCCGGACTACGCGGGGTCGGGGGTGACGCCCGTCAACTTCGCGGTGAGATCCCACAACGCGGCCCCCAGTGCCTCGCTGCGCGCGGGCGTCAGCGGGTTCACCTTCACGGGGTAACCCCGCAGGCCGCCGACACCCCGCGGGGCAATGTACTCGCCGCCCTCGACGCCGTCCGCGGTGGCCGCGTACAGCTGGGGGAGCGCGCCCATCCGGGGGCCCTGGGCCAGCAGGATCTCGCCGAGCCGGTTGCCGCCGCCGATCACGGCGCGCAGCACCGGGTTGCGGTACGAGCGGGCCATGCCCTGGCCGAGGCCGGTCGAGGTGTAGCCGGGGTGGGCGGCGACGCTGAGGACGTCGTCGCCGGCGGCACGCAGGCGGCGGTCGAGCTCGAGCGCGAACACCTGGTCGGCCAGCTTCGACTGGCCGTAGGCGGCGCCCGGGTTGTAACGGCGGTGCTCGAAGTTCGGGTCGGCGACGTCGATGCGCGCGCCGGTCGCGGCGACGCTCGAGAGCGTGACGACGCGGGCGCCGGCACCACCGCGCAGCGCGGGCAGCAGCAGCCAGGTCAGCGCCGCGTGGCCGAGGTAGTTGGTGCCGAACTGGGTTTCGAAGCCGTCGGCGGTCTTGCCGCGCGGCGTCATCATCAGCCCGGCGTTGTTGATCAGGAGGTCCAGCTTGCCGCCGGTGAGCTCGCGCACCGACGCCGCGGCTTCGCGCACCGAAGAGAGGTCGGCCAGGTCCAGTTTCACCAATTCGGGTGCGGCGCCCGAAGTCGCCGCGCGCACCTGCTCCAAGGCCTTCGCGCCGCGTTCGGCGGACCGGCACGCGAGGAGCACGCGGGCCCCCTTGCCCGCGAGCACCTCGGCCGTGCGGAGGCCGAGGCCGGAGTTCGCGCCGGTGACCACCGCGGTGCGGCCGGTCTGGTCGGCGATGTCGGCTTCGGCCCAACGCTCAGTCATGCGTGTACTTAACTCCTGTCACGCGCTCGGCGCGAGCAGGCGGCGCAGGTGTCCCATCACCGGACGGCGACGGGCGGATTCCTCACGGCTCGTGCGCAGCAGCGCCTCGAGGGTGCGGCCCACCTGGACGATCTCGTCGGCCGGCTCACGCGGGTCGGCCAGCCCGGAGGTGACGGCGAGCATCCGCAGCTCGCCTTCGTGCATGCGGCGCAGCGACGCGTGGCGCTTGAGCCCGCCGTCGAGCACCGCGCGCAGCGTCTCGTACTCCTCGACGGTGGCGCGCCAGGCGCGCGTGACGGCGTCGACGTGGTCGCCCAGGCCGTCGGCGTCGTCCGGGTCGGTGACCTCGGTGCGCAGCCGGCCGGCCAGCACCTGCGTCCACTTGTACTGGAGGGCGGCGAGGACGTTCTCTTCGCCGCCGAAGTGGTCTTCGGCCCCGGGTACCTCGTCGAGCGGCAGCGGCGCGCCCGGGTTCCGGCCCGCTTGGCGGACGGTGGCTTCGAGGATTTCCTGACGTCGGTAGAAGTCGGTCCAGCTCATGGTGTGGCTCCCCTTCCGTGGCGGGGGTCATACCGCGGGTCTGCGGCATACTCCCGGTACGGACCTGACCCGGCGAACATACCATGGGTATGGAGAGATCCTCCGGGCGTAAAGTTGTGAAGGTGGCGACAATGAGGTCCAGGCGACTCGACTACTCCGAGTCGACGCGGTCGGCGCTGGTCGACAGCGCGGTGGAACTGATCACCAAACGCGGCTACGCGGGTACCTCGCTCGACGAGATCGCCAAACGCGCCCGCGTCACCAAGGGTGCGCTCTACCACCACTTCAGCGGCAAGCAGGCTCTCTTCGAGGCCGCGTTCGACTCGGTCGAAAGCCTCGTCTACGACCGTCTCGACAAGATCATGACCGGTGAAGGCACGCCCTGGGAGCGGGCTCTGGGCGGGCTCAACGCGTTCATCCGCGCCTGTCTCGACCCCGCCTACCAGCGGATCGCCATCCACGAGGCGCCGGTCGTGATGGGCTGGGAGCGCTGGCGTGAAGCCGAGGAGCGGTGCAGCTTCGGGCTCGTGCGGTCCGGGCTGCAGTCGCTGATCGACGCGGGCGAGGTCGAGCCGGTGCCGGTCGAGGTCACCGCGCGGCTGCTGTTCGGCGCGCTGTCGAGCGCGGCCACCGAGATCGCCAGCTCGCCGGACCCGAAGAAGGTCGGCGCCGAGATCGAGGACGTGATCGTCCGCATGCTGGTCCGGCTGCGGCGCACCGACGGCGAAGAGGCCACTCCGTCTATAGGCTGATCTTCGTGGACTTGAGGATCTTCACCGAGCCCCAGCAAGGGGCCAGCTACGACGACCTGCTGCGCGTCGCCAAGGCGACCGAAGCCGCCGGCTACGACGCTTTCTTCCGCAGCGACCACTACCTGAAGATGGGCTCGGCCGACGGCCTGCCCGGCCCGACCGACGCCTGGATCACCCTGGCCGGCCTGGCCAGGGAGACCAGCCGGATCCGGCTCGGCACGCTCGTCACCGCGGCGACCTTCCGCTATCCGGGGCCCCTGGCCATCTCGGTGGCGCAGGTCGACCAGATGTCCGGCGGCCGGGTCGAGTTCGGGTTCGGCGCCGGCTGGTACGACGCCGAACACGACGCGTACGGCCTCACGCTGCCGCCGCTGAAGGAGCGCTTCGACCGCTACGCCGAGCAGCTCGAGATCATCACCGGACTGTGGAAGACGCCGGCGGGGGAGACCTACTCCTTCAAGGGTGACCACTACACGCTGACCGACTCGCCGGCGCTGCCGAAGCCCGCCCAGTCGCCGGCGCCGCCGGTGATCATCGGCGGCTCGGGCAAGAAGCGCACCCCGGCGCTGGCCGCGCGCTTCGCCGACGAGTTCAACCTCCCGTTCGCCGACCAGGAGACCGCGGCCGCGCAGTTCGCCCGCGTCGAGGCGGCGGCCCAGGAGATCGGCCGCGACCCGAAGGAGATCCTGCGCTCGGTGGCGCTGGTCGTCGGGGTCGGCCGGGACGACGCCGAGGTCGAGCGCCGGGCGTCGGCGATCGGGCGCGACGTCGACGGGCTGCGGAAGAGCGGCTTGGCCGGCTCGCCCGCCGAGGTCGTCGACCGGATCGGCCAGTGGCGCGAGAAGACCGGGATCACCCGCGTCTACCTGCAGCTGCTGGACCTGTCCGACCTGGACCAGATCGACCTCATCGCGTCCGAGGTCGCACCCCAGCTGGACTGAGCTTCAAAGCCGTGAATGGCACATCGAGGGACTCAGAGTCCCTCGATGTGCCATTCACGGCTTTCAGTTCTGGAGGGCGAAGGTGACGCCCGCGGCCTGCGGGGCCTCGGGGCGGGGGAGCCAGCGGTCGTCGCTCACCGGGAGCTCGCCTTCGAGGGCCGCGAGGACGGCGTCGCGGGCCAGCGGCAGGACCGCTTCCACGCTGACGTCCTTCTGCAGCTCGTACGACAGCGACGTCACGCCCGCGTCGCGGATGCCGCACGGCACGATGCTGTCGAACGCGGCCAGGTCGGCGTCGCAGTTCAGCTCGAAGCCGTGCATCGTCACGCCGCGCTGGACGCGGATGCCGATCGCGGCGATCTTGCGCTCGATGCCGCGCTCGTCGGCCGGGATCCAGACGCCGCTGCGGCCTTCGACGCGCCCGGTGTGCACCCCCAGCTGATCGCACACGTGGATCAGCGCCTCCTCGAGCCGCCGCACGTAGTGCACGACGTCGATCGGGTCGGCGAGCTTCACGATCGGGTAGCCGACCAGCTGGCCGGGGCCGTGCCAGGTGATCTTGCCGCCGCGGTCGACGTCGATCACCGGGGTGCCGTCCGTGGGCCGGTCGGCGGGCTCGGTGCGCTTCCCGGCGGTGTAGACCGACGGGTGCTGCAGCAGGAGCATCGTGTCGCCGGCGGTGCCGTCGGCCCGGGCGGTGAGCGAGCTCCGCTGGAGCTCCCAGGCCTCGGTGTAGTCGATCGTGCCGAGCTCGCGGACGTCGACGGGTTCGGTGCTGGCGCGGCAGGAAATCCGGGAAGAACTCACCCGTCGAGGCTACGCTCGTCACCCGCCGGAAGCAGGCGCAA
Source organism: Amycolatopsis sp. NBC_00355 (assembly GCF_036104975.1). GTDB lineage: Bacteria > Actinomycetota > Actinomycetes > Mycobacteriales > Pseudonocardiaceae > Amycolatopsis. The sequence goes on from NZ_CP107982.1 coordinate 9,115,742, forward strand.
GGCGCACGCTGAGAGCAGCCCGACACCGGTCACGGCCAGCACCGCGCCGATCGTGTCGGTGACCCAGTGCACGCCCAGCAGCACGCGGAAGACGGCGATCAGCACGGTGGCCACGACGACCGCCACCGCGACCCGCTTCACCAGCCGCGGCCACAACCACGCGCACAGCAGGAGCAGGACGAACCCGGTGCTCGCCACCGACGTCACGTGCCCGCTCGGGTAGCTCAGGTCCGGGTAGTCGCGTGGGCGTTCGCGCAGGAAGATCGGCTTGAACACCAGGCTGGTCAGCCGGCAGAGCACCAGCACGACCGCGAGCCGGACGCACAGGCCGAGGTGCTCGCGGCGACGCAACGCCAGCGCCACCAGCGCCGTGCCGAGGACGAACGGGAGCACCGGGCCGAGGACGTCGCTGCCGGCCTGGGCGACCCGCCCGAGCGGCCGGGCGTAGACGCCGTGGAGGGCGTCGGACACGGCGACGTCGAGGGCGAGCGGCTGCCGCGCGACACTCAGCCCGAGCAGGACGAACGCGATCGAGAGCACGACGCCGACGACGAGCCAGCGCCGGATCGGGACGGTCATGCCGCCGCGAGCGCGCTGTCCAGCGTCGGGCGCCGGAACTCGTAACCGGAGCTGACCAGGGCGGCCGGGACGGCCCGCTGGCCGAACAACGCCATCTCCTCACCGGCCTGGCCGAGCACCGCCTTGAGCGCGAACCCGGGCACGAACCACGGCGCGGGCCGGTGCAGGGCGCGGCCCACCGCGCGGGTGAACTCGGCGTTGGTCACCGGCGCGGGCCCGGTCAGGTTCACCGGCCCGGACAGCGAGTCGTGCGTGAGGGCGTGGACGATCGCGCCGACCTCGTCCTCGAGGGCGATCCACGGCATGTACTGCTTGCCGTCGCCGAGCCGCGCGCCCAGGCCCAGCCGGAACAACGGCCGCAGCGTGCCGTAGAGCCCGCCCTTCGCCGAGAGCACCAGCCCGGTCCGGACGTGGACGACCCGCGCGTCGCGGGCCGCCGCCGTCGCGGCTTCCCACTCCGCGCACAGCTCGGCCAGGAACCCTTGCCCGCGCGGGGAGTTCTCGTCCACAGAGGACGGTCCAGGATCGCCGTAGTAGCCCACGGCGGACGCGTTGACCAGGACGCCGACGCCGTGTTCGGCGACGGCTTCGGCGAGCACCTCGGTCGGCTCGACCCGGCTGTCGGTGAGCTGCTGCTTGCGCATCGCGCTCCACCGGCCGGGGAACAGCGGCTTGCCGCCCAGGTTGACGACGGCGTCCACGCCGTCGAACGCGCCGGCGGTGATGGTGCCGGCCGGCGGGTCCCAGCGGTGTTCGTCCGCTGCCCGGGTTTCGCGCCGCACCAGCTTGCGGACGTCGTGGCCGTCGCGCCGCAGGCGTTCGCCCAGCGCCGACCCGATCAAGCCGCTCGCTCCGGCGATCAGTACTCGCATGGGTCGATCGTCGCCTATCCGGTGCCCGGCCGCATTCCCGGCCCGGAAACGGCGAAGGCCGCCACGGGAGTTCCGTGGCGGCCTTCGACCTGCTTGAGTCAGAGACCGAGCTCGTCCTCGAACTTGCCCTCTTCCAGACGCTGCTTGATCGTCATCAGGAAGCGGCCCGCGTCGGCCCCGTCCACCAGGCGGTGGTCGTAGGTCAGCGGGAGGTACGCCATCGAGCGGATGGCGATGGTGTCGTTGCCGTCGGCGTCGGTCGCGACGATCGGGCGCTTGACGACCGCGCCGGTGCCGAGGATGCCGGACTGCGGCTGCACGATGATCGGCGTGTCGAACAGGGCGCCGACGCTGCCGATGTTGGTGATGGAGAACGTGCCACCGGACAGCTCGTCGGGCTTGATCTGGTTGGCCCGCGCCCGGCCCGCCAGGTCGGCGATGCGGTGCGCGATACCGGCCAGGCTCAGCTCACCGGCGTCGTGGATCACGACCGAGAGCAGGCCGCGCTCGGTGTCCACCGCGATGCCCAGGTGCACGGCGCCGTGGTAGGTGATCTCCTTCGTGTCCTCGTTGTAGGACGCGTTGACGTTCGCGTGCTGCTTCAGCGCCTCGACGGTGGCCTTCGCGAAGAACGGCAGGAACGTCAGGTTGACGCCCTCGCGCTCCTTGAAGGCACCCTTCGCCCGCTGACGCAGCTTGGCGATCTTGGTCACGTCCACTTCCTGGACCTGCGTGAGCTGCGCGGCGATCTGCAGCGACTCGCGGGTCTTGGTGGCCGTGATCTGGCGGATCCGGCTGGCCTTCTGCACGGTGCCGCGCAGCGCCTGGATCTCCGGGGAGACCGAGACGGCGGTCGGGCGCGGGGCCGCCGGGGCCGAAGCCGCCGCGGGAGCCGGCGCCGCCGGGGCCGCGGCAGCCGGGGCCGGAGCGGCCGCCTTCTGCTTCTCCTCGGCCGCGGCCAGGACGTCCTGCTTGCGGATCCGGCCGCCGACACCGCTGCCGGTCAGGCTCGACAGGTCGATGCCGTGCTCCGACGCGAGCTTGCGCACCAGCGGCGTGACGTACGGGCCGTCGGCCGAGCTTTCCTTCGGCGCGGCCGCGGCGGGAGCGGGCTCGGCCTTCGGCTCGGGCTTCGGTTCCGGCTTGCTCTCCTGGACCGGCTCGGGCTTGGGCTCGGGCTTCGGTTCCGGCTTGGACTCCTGGACCGGCTCCGGCTTGGACTCCGGCTTGGACTCGGCCTTCGGCGCGGCGTTCGCGTCGCCGATCACGGCCAGCACGCCGCCGACCTCGACGGTCTCGTCCTCGCCCGCGCGGATCTCCAGCACCGTGCCGGCGACCGGCGACGGCACCTCGGTGTCCACCTTGTCGGTGGAGATCTCGAGCAGCGGCTCGTCGACCTCGACCGAGTCGCCGACCTGCTTCAGCCAGCGCGTGACGGTGCCCTCGGTGACGCTCTCGCCCAGCTCGGGCAGCTTCACCTCGGTGCCTTCGCCACCGGCGGCCGGCGCGGTGTCCGGCTTGCTCGGCGCGCTGTCCTGGGCCTGCGGCTCAGGCGTGGATTCGGGCTCGGGCTCCGGCTCGGACTTCTGCTCTTCCTGCGCCGGGGCGGAGGACTCGGGCGCGCCGCCGGAACCGTCGTCGATCACGGCCAGCTCGGCGCCGACCTCGACAGTCTCGTCTTCGGCGGCGCTGATCTTCACGACCGTGCCCGCCACCGGGGAGGGCACCTCGGTGTCGACCTTGTCGGTCGAGATCTCGAGCAACGGCTCGTCGACCTCGACGGTGTCGCCCTCCTGCTTAAGCCACCGGGTGACGGTGCCTTCGGTGACGCTCTCCCCGAGCTCCGGCAGTGTGACGGAGTAGGCCATCGTTCGCTGACTCCTCTTTCAAGATTCTGCGTGGTCTGGATTCTGCTGGTGAGACGTCAGCTGTGCACGTGCAGCGGCTTGCCGGCCAAGGCAAGGAACGCTTCACCGAGGGCCTCGGTCTGGGTGGGGTGGGCGTGGATGAGCGGGGCGACGTCCTCGGGGAAAGCTTCCCAGCTGTAGATCAGCTGCGCTTCGCCGATGAGCTCGCCGACGCGGTCGCCCACCATGTGTACACCCACGACGGGCCCGTCGGGTGCCTTGACCAGCTTGACCCCACCGGAGGTCTTGAGGATCTGGCTCTTGCCGTTGCCGCCGAGGTCGTAGGTGAACGTGGTGACGTCCGAGCCGTACTTCTCCTTGGCCTGCGACTCGGTCAGCCCGACCGACGCGACCTCCGGGTGCGAGTAGGTGACCCGCGGGATGCCGCTCTCGTCGATCTCGCGCGGGGCCAGCCCGGCGATCTCCTCGGCGACGAAGATGCCCTGCTGGAAGCCGCGGTGCGCGAGCTGCAGGCCGGGGACGATGTCGCCGACGGCGTAGACGTTCGGCAGGTTGGTGCGCAGCCGGTCGTCGGTGAGGACGAAGCCGCGCTCGATCTTGACGCCGGCCTCCTCGTAACCGTGGCCGGCCGAGTTCGGCCCGCGGCCGACGGCGACCAGGAGCAGGTCGGCTTCGAGAGTCTCGCCGGATTCCAGCGAAACGCTCACACCGTTGTCGTCCTGCTTCGCGCCGGTGAACCGCACGCCGGTCTTGAAGGCGATCTTGCGGCGGCGGAAGGCCCGCTCGAGCTGCTTGGAGGCGAACTCGTCCTCGTTCGGGACCAGCCGGGGCAGCGCCTCGACGATGGTGACGTCCACGCCGAAGGAGGCCCAGACGCTGGCGAACTCGACACCGATCACGCCGCCGCCCAGGACGACGACCTTCTTGGGGACGTAGTCCAGGGCGAGGGCCTGCTCGCTGGCGATCACGCGGCCGCCCAGCTCGAGCCCGGGCAGCGTGCGCGAGTACGAACCGGTGGCGAGGATGACGTTCTTGCCGGTGTAGCGGGTGCCGTCCACCTCGACGGTCGTGCCGCCGACGAACGTGCCGCTGCCCTCGACGAGGTTCACCTTGTGCGCCTTGGCCAGGCCTTGCAGGCCCTTGTACAGGCGGGAGACGATCCCGTCCTTGTACTTGTTGACCCCGGCGATGTCGATGCCCTCGAAAACGGCCTTGACACCGACGGACTCGGCTTCGCGGGTTTCGTCGGCGACCTCGGCCGCGTGCAGCAGTGCCTTGGTCGGGATGCAGCCCCGGTGGAGGCAGGTCCCGCCGAGCTTGTCCTTCTCGATCAACGTGACGGAAAGGCCCAGCTCGGCCGCGCGGAACGCCGCGGCGTAGCCGCCCGATCCGCCTCCCAGGATCACGAGGTCGGCGGAGGTGTCGGTCACTTCAATAGCTCCTCGGCAAGCAGTGGGGTGGTGCTCTGTCGTCGCCCCTGCCCGGTATAACCGCGCGCGCGACACCGCCATCTTGTCACTACGCCGGACGGGGCTGCGACCTAGCCGGGTGTGCGACGCCGACCACACGCGCGCTCCGGGATAATGAGCAGTCAAAGTACCCGGAGGAGAGGTGGTCGCGGTGGGGCTCTTCGACTCGCTGCGCAGGCGCGCCAAAGGCGGGCAGAAGGCCGGCACGCTGCGGAAAGCCAACACCGAGGACACCAAGCACCTCGAAGAGTGGGCTGCCTCGCGGCGCGGGGTGGAGGCATTCGTCGAGCCGAAGACGAACGTCACCGAGACCACAGTGGTGTTGGTCGCCCACGACGGCGAGTGGACCCGGCGCCGGATCAGCAGCCTCGACGCTGCGCAGAACTTCGGCCAGCGCCGCTCGATCCCGGTCTACGAGGTCGCGCGGATCGGCTACCCGAAGCGGATGCGCGAGTACACCGAACGCAAGAAGCGCGGCCAGGTCTAGGCACGCTCGCCGTCGTGAGTGGTCAGGGCGGTTAGAACCGCCCTGACCACTCACGACCGGGCGCGGCAGGCCTACAGCTCGATGCGGCCGACGACCTCGCCGTTGAAGGTCTGGCCGGTGCGGCGGAAGCCCAGCTTCAAGTAGAAGTCCTCCGGGCCGCCTTCGGCCGGGAGCCACAGCACTGTGGCGGCTTTTTCGCCGCGGCGGCGGGCTTCGTCGAGGACGGCTTCGACGGCGAAGCGGCCGTAGCCGCGACCCTGGACCCCGGCCCCGACGTTGAGCCGCCAGATGCCGCAGCGGAAGAAGTCCAGCTCCGCGCCGGGGTCGAACGCCCCCATCACGAAGGCGGCCGGCTCCCCGTCGGCGCGGATCAGCCGCGGCCAGGCGACCTCCGGCTGCGTGTAGGCCTCGGCGAGCGAGACAGCGACCGGCGCGACGAAGTCCTTCTGGTGCTCTTCGACCGCCAGCTGGCACGTGGCCGCGACGTTCTCGGGAGTGATCTTCTCCACGGTGAGGGTGGTCACTGCGCAGACGCTAACAGGGTGGCGTGCCGTTCGAGCACCGCGCGGAACGACGGGTGCACGGTCGTCCCGAGCACCGGGTCGACCTCCACCACGTGTGACGCCGACAGCAGCAGCACCGCCGGTTCGGCCAGCAGCACCACGCCGTTCTCGGCGCGCAGGTCGGCCGTGCCGAGCAGCCGCGGGAAGACGACGTCGGCGGGCAGGCCGTCGCAGGTGCTCAGGAATTCGCGATGGTCTTCGGGCAGGTCCAGGCCGAGCCGCTGTTCCGCCGACCGGATCGCCGCGGGCGACGCCGGCGGGGGAGCGGTGGCGCTGCCGCGCAGGCGCAGGATCGCCGCGATCAGCTCGGGCCAGGTGCCCAGGTCGGGCGGGTACCGCTCGTTCAGCGCCGCGACCAGCGCGCCCGCGCACGCCTCGGCCCAGCCGCCCAGGCCGAGCGGGTCCGCGCCGGCCACCAGCGCCGGGGCCAGCGCGCGGGTCGCGGCCAGCATCGCGACGTCCGGTCGCAGTCCGGTCAGCTCGGCCCAGCGGGTGAGGTCACCGTCGGCGAGCGCGGTCCGGGCCTTGTCCGGCCGGGACGGCGCGACGTGCTTGACGACTTCGGCGATCGCTCCCGGTGGAAGCACGCCGTCGAGGTCGGAGACCGGGCGGCGCAGCATCGCCGTGTGCGCGCGCTCTTCGGCGTCGGGATCGAGTGGCGGCAGGCCTGCGGCCCATGACGGGCGGCCGCCGCGGGCTTCGAAGAGCATTTCCCAGGCGCGGGCCCGGACCGGGTCGGCGGCCAGGGCGCTCACCGGCCGTTCCGTGCGGGCCTGCCACTGCGTGACCAGGCGGTCGGTCTCGCCGGGGGCGCCGGCGGTGGCCAGCAGCAGGGCCGCGTACCCGACCTGGTTGTCCACAATGGACGAAGCGGCGGTCAGGACGTCCCTGACCGCCGCTTCGAGGTACTCGCCCGCGTCCACTCAGCCGTTGGCGGCGATGTCCGCCAGCACCGCGGCGATCGAGCGGACCGGCACGCCGGTGCCGCCCTTGCCGGTGTAGCCCCACGGGCCGGCGGTGTTGAACGACGGGCCGGCGATGTCGATGTGCACCCAGTCGAGGCCGTCGGCGACGAACTCGCGCAGGAAGATCCCGGCCGCGAGCATGCCGCCCCAGCGGTGCCCGGTGACGTTGGCCAGGTCGGCCAGCCGCGAGTCGAGGTCGGCGCGCAGCTCCTCGGGCAGGGGCATCGCCCAGCCGTTCTCGCCGGTGGCCTGCATGATCGCGGCGACGCGGTCGCGGAAGTCGTCCGAGCCCATCACGCCGGCGGTGCGGTTGCCGAGCGCGACGACCTGGGCGCCGGTCAGCGTCGAGGTCTCGATCAGGTAATCCGGGTTCTCCTCCGCGGCGCGCACCATGGCGTCGACCAGCACGAGGCGGCCTTCGGCGTCGGTGTTGAGCACCTCGACGGTCTTGCCGCCGTACATGGTGAGGACGTCACCCGGGCGGTACGACGTCCCGGACGGCAGGTTCTCCGCCAGCGGGATGTGCGCGACGACTTCCAGCGGGTACTTGAGCTTCGCGGCCAGGACGACCGACGCGAGCACGCCGGCGGCGCCGGACATGTCCGAGGTCATGTGGTCCATGTTGGCGGCGGGCTTGAGCGAGATGCCGCCCGAGTCGAACGTGATGCCCTTGCCGACCAGCGCGACCTTCTTCGCGGCCTTGGCCGGCTTGTAGGCGATCCGGACGAGGCGCGGCTGGCGCGCGGAGCCGCCGCCGACCCCGAGGATGCCGCCGAAGCCCTTGCGCTTGAGGGCCTTCTCGTCGAGCACCTCGAACTCGAGGCCGTTGTCCTCGGCGAGCTTCTTGGCGCGCTCGGCGAAGGACGCCGGGAACAGGTCGTTCGGCGGGGTGTTGATCAGGTCGCGGGCGGTCAGCACGGCCTCGGCGATGCTGGCGGACGCCTTCAGCGTCGCCTTGTGGTCGCGGGCCGTTCCCTCCGCCGGGGCGGCGAAGTCGAGCTTCGCGACCGGCGCGTCACCCTTCTCGGAGCGGTAGGCGGTGAAGACGTACGAGCCGAGGATCGTGCCCTCGACGGCGGCCTGCAGGTCGAGCGCCGACAGCGTGACGAACGCGCGGTCGGTGCCGGCCAGCGCGCGGCCGGCGGCACCGGCGGCGCGGCGGACCTGCTCGGGCGTGACGCCGGCACCCGCCTTGCCGAGGCCGACGGCCAGGACGACACCGGCGGACAGCTTGCCCAGCGTCGGCACCTTCACGACCTCTTCGGCCTTGCCGCTCGCGCCGAGCGTGGCGAGCAGGCCGGCGAGCCGGCCGTCGAAAGCGGCGTCCACGGCCTCCGCGCCCGCGGCGAGCACGGGCCCGTCCTCGCCGGCCACGGTGCCGATGACGACCACGTCGGCGCGCGTCTTGGCCAGTGCCTCCCCGGTGTTGTCGGACAGGGCGAGCTTGGGCACGGTCACTTCTGGCTCCTCGCGCGTTCACGTGGCACCGGGCACCGGCCCGGTCGGGATCGTGAGCCATGCTAATGACAAGCGGTGCACGGGTGAACAGAGGGAGAGGGAGGGCGGCGTGCGGCTGGGCGGTGGGCTGCTGGTCGCGCTGGCGGCCGGGGCGGCGGGCGCGGGCTGGTGGCTGCTGGCCGGGCTGGTGCTGGCGGCCGTGGCCGCGGGCGGCACGGCGCGGGTGCCGGAACCGGGTGATGCCCTGGTGGACCGGGTCGTCGTGGCCGTCGCGCGGCTGGCCGAGATCACCGTCTACGCGATCGCGTTCGGCGCGTACGTCTTCCCCCAGTACCGCGAACTCGCGGCAGTGGTCTTCGTCCTGGTGGTCGCCGGGGCCGGGTTCGCCGGGCTCAAGATCCCTACGTTCGTCGCACGGGCCGCGGGCGGCCTCCTCCTGGTGGCCGGTCTGGTCCTGGTGGCGCTCTGCGTCGCGGTGTCGCCGGTGTCGACCGTCGGCGGCGGGTTGCGGCCGCCGGACTTCGCCGGGGTGCTCGTCGCGGCCGTGCTCACGCTGCCGTTCCTGCGGCCGGCGGGCCGGGAAAACGCCGGGCTCCGGGTCTTGCTGCTCGGCGCGGTCACCGTGCTGGCCGCCTTCGCCGCGCTCTACCAGCTCGGCGCCGTCCGGCTCGGGCTGTCGCTGACGTCGGTGCGGGACCTGCTTTCCGCCGCGGACGCGGACTCGCTGCAGCCGCTGCTCACCGCGTTCGCCGTGGTCGCGACCGTGGTGCCGGCGCTCGCCGCGGGCGGGGAGGTCCGGACCCGGGCCGGTGTGCCCGGTCTCGCGGGCCTGGCCGTCGCCGCGGTGGCCGCGTACTTCCTGCCGGTGCTCCCGGTGCTCGTCGTCGCGGGGCTGGCGACGGTGATCGAGCTGCTACTGGGTGTGCGTGCCCGCCGGTACAGTGGATCGCGTGAGTGATCGACGCTGGCGGCCCGGGCAGACCGTGCTCGAACGGTTCCACCGGCCGGACGGCTCGATCGGCCAGGTCCACCCGCTGCGCGTCCTCGAAGACGACGGCCGCGTCCTGCTCGGCTGGATCCCGGCGGGCACGCCGATCGTCGGCAGCCGGCTCGTGGACGGCCGGCACATGGCGGACGCGCCCCTGGAACAGCGGTTCCGCATCCCGCGCGTCGCCGTCGCGGACTTCTGGCACCGCACGTCCACGCTGCGCCGGATCGCCGACGACGAATGGTCGTCGGTGTGGTGGTTCTTCGACGCCGCGGGCCGGTTCACGAACTGGTACGTCAACCTCGAGGTGCCGCTCGGGCGCACCCCGGGCGCGGTCGACCGGGTCGACGGCGTGCTCGACGTCGTCGTCGACCGGGACGGCACCTGGCGCTGGGACGACGAAGACGAAGCCGAGGTGGCGATCGACGCCGGCCGGCTTACCCCGGAGCAGCTCGACCGGCTGCGCGCCGAAGGCGAGCGGATCGGCGCGCTGGCCGAGCGCGGCGCCTACCCGTTCGACGGAACCGGCACCGACTTCCGCCCGGACCCGGGCTGGTCGGCGCCGGAACTGCCCGCGGGGCTGCTGGAGGAGCTCAGCCCGCCGTCAGGATCAGGACCAGCGCCAGCACGGCGTTGAGGACCGCGAGGATCACGACGGACTTCGTCGGGATCACCTTCGGGAACACCGTCTTGTCGTGGATGCTGCGCCACCACACGACGCCGAAGACCCCGGCGACCAGGCCGAGGAAGCCGCCGAAGCCGCTGCTGAGCACGGCCCAGCCGACCATGCCGAGCAGGCCGACGCCGAAGGTCAGCAGTACCGCGGTGACGAACGTCTTGACGCCGGCGCCGGCGCCCGGGGCGGACCGGGGGACCGGCTCAGTGGAGTGAAAGGTCACGGCGTCATCCTAGTGTGGTCGCGCCGCGGACGCGGGACGCGCGGCCGGTCGGAAAACACGTGGACATCCGACTAACGCGCGTCCGACCAACAGGTATTCTCTGGCCATGACCATCACGACGCAGTTCACCTCTGTCCCGCACTCGAGCCCTGCGAGCCAGGAACGCGTCGCGGAGGTACTCACCGCCCCCGGATTCGGGCTGTATTTCACCGACCACATGGTGACGGTGAAGTGGTCCAAGAGCGAAGGCTGGCACGACGCGCAGGTCGGCCCCTACGCCCCGTTCACCCTCGACCCGGCGACGTCGGTGCTGCACTACGGCCAGGCCATCTTCGAGGGTCTCAAGGCCTACCGCCAGCCGAGCGGTGAGATCGCGTCGTTCCGCCCGGACGCCAACGCCACGCGGTTCCGGCAGTCGGCCGAGCGGCTCGCCATGCCGCAGCTGCCCGAAGAGCTGTTCCTCGATTCGCTGCGCGAGCTGATCGCCGTCGACAACCGGTGGGTGCCCACCCGGCAGGGTGACGCGCTCTACCTGCGGCCGTTCATGATCTCGACGTCCACCGGCCTCGGCGTCAACAGCCCGGCCGCCGACTACCTCTACACCGTCATCGCGTCCCCGGCCGGGTCGTACTTCTCCGGCGGCATCAAGCCGGTGAGCGTCTGGCTCTCGACCGAGTACGTGCGCGCGGCGCCCGGCGGCACCGGCGCGGCGAAGTGCGCCGGCAACTACGCGGCGTCGTTCGTGGCGCAGGCGCAGGCCGTCGAAAAGGGCTGCGACCAGGTCGTCTGGCTCGACGCGGTGGAGCGGCGCTGGGTCGAGGAGATGGGCGGGATGAACCTGTTCTTCGTCTTCGGCTCCGGCGAGGACGCCCGGCTCGTCACCCCCGAGCTGACCGGCTCGCTGCTGCCCGGCGTCACCCGCAAGTCGCTGCTGCAGCTCGCTTCCCGCCTCGGCTACCGCGTCGAGGAGCGCCGCATCTCCACCGAGGAGTGGGAGAAGGCGGCGGCCTCGGGTGAGCTGACGGAGACGTTCGCCTGCGGCACGGCGGCGGTGATCACGCCGGTCGGGCACGTCAAGCACGGAGGTGGCGAGTTCACGATCGGCGACGGCCAGCCGGGCGCGCTGACGATGAAGCTGCGCGAAGAGCTGACCGGCATCCAGGACGGCACCCGCCCGGACGCGGACCACTGGATGATCCCGCTCGGCTGAGGTCGTCCAAGTCCGTGAAGGCCTCCTTGAGGGACTCTGAGTCCCTCAAGGAGGCCTTCACGGACTTTCGGGGTCAGGTGGCGGTGGCGGGGATGAGCGGGCCGGAGACGCCGGCCTGCTCGAGCGTGGCCGTCTCGGCCAGGACGCGCGCGGCCATCGACAGCAGCGGCAACGCCGTCACCGCGCCGGTGCCCTCACCGAGCCGGACGTCCAGTTCCAGCAGCGGGCCCAGGTCCAGGTGCTCCAGGGCGAGGCCGTGGGCCGGCTCGGCCGTGCGCTGCCCGGCGACCCACCAGCGGCGCGCGCCCGGGGCGAGGTCCTCGGCGACCAGCGCCGCCGCACAGGCGACGAGACCGTCCAGCACCACCGGCGTCCGCCGGAGGGCGGCCTGGGCCAGGAACCCGGCCATCGCGGCGATGTCGGCGCCCGCGGTGGTGCGCAGCAGGGCGATCGGATCGGCCAGCACGACGCGGGCCCGGCGCAGCGCGTCGCGCACCGCGGTGGCCTTGCGCATCCAGGCGTCGTCGTCGATGCCGGACCCGCGCCCGACCACGGCCACCGGCTCGGTGCCGGTCAGCGCCGCGACCAGCACGGACGCCGGCGTGCTGTTGCCGATCCCGAGGTCGCCGGGGATGAGCAGGTCCGCACCGCCGTCGACCTCGGCGTCGGCGATCGTGATCCCGGCGCGCACGGCGGCCTGGACCTCGTCGGCGCTCAGGGCGTCCTCGACGTCGATCGAGCCGGAGCCGCGGCGGACCTTGAACTCGCCGATCGAGCGGGTCGCGGGGGCCTCGGTGTCCACGGCCATGTCGACCACGCGGACGCTCGCGCCCGCGGCGGCGGCCAGCACGTTGATCACGGCGCCACCGGTCAGCATCGTGCCCAGCAGCTGCGAGGTGACCTCGGCGGGATAGGCCGAGACGCCCTTGGCGGCGATCCCGTGGTCCCCGGCGAAGACGACGACGCGGGGCCGGGTGAACGGCCGCGGCGGCGACTGGCCCTGGCAGGCGGCGATCCAGACGCCCAGCTCTTCGAGCCTGCCGAGCGACCCGGCGGGCTTAACCAGCTTGTCGTGCAACGCGATCGCCGCGGACCGGGCGTGCTCGTCGGGCGGGGTGATCTCGGGGAACTCGATGTCTTCCGGCTCCACACCAGGCCCTTCCTCTTGCGTGGCAACGCTGGCGCCCAACCTACCGGGCCGGGGGAAACCGCCGGTGGGCCGCGTCACCGGTGCCCTCCTGCGAGGCCGTGAGGGGCACCTTCAGGGCTTATATGTCCCTGAAGGTGCCCCTCACGGCATTGGCCAGAGCCGGTGGATCGGCGCGAAGGTCGTGGCGGGGGAGCACCGGGCTCGCCTCGCCGCGCGGGCCGGGTCGGGGGCCGCCGGACAACGCGGCCGGCCGAGGTCCGCGGCGATGCCTGCCACCGCACGAGCCGGCCGGCTCCCAGGCCCATGCCGTGAGGGGCACCCTCAGGCCCCTCAAGTCCCTGAAGGTGCCCTTCACGGCATTGGCCAGAGCCGGAGCCGGTGGATCGGCGCGAAGGTCGTGGCGGGGGGCACCGGGCTCGCCTCGCCGCGCGGGCCGGGGCGGGGGCCGCCCAGTAGTCTCGCCGCTCGTGGAGAAGGTGGAGAAGACCGCGGCCGCGGTGGTGCTGGCCAGCGGCGCGGGCACCCGCGTCGGCGCGAAGCTGAACAAGGTCTACCTGCCGCTGGCCGGGCGGCGGGTGGTCGCCTGGTCGCTCGACGCCTTCGCCCGGGTGCCCGGCATCGGCGTGCTGGTGCTGGTGATCCGGCCGCAGGACACCGAACTGGCCCAGGAGGTCCTCGGCTCCTTCGCGAACGAAGTCGAGGTCGTGCACGGCGGGGCCACGCGGCAGGCGTCCGAGCTGAACGCGTTGCGGCACCTCGCCCCCCGCATAAGAGGCGGCCGGGTCGACGCCGTGCTGCTGCACGACGCGGCCCGGCCGCTGGTCCACCCCGATCTGGTCGGTGCGGTGCTGGCCCGGACACGCGAGGACGGGGGGGCTGTGCCGGGCCTGGCCGCGGACGACGTCGTCGAGGTGGATGCCGGGCACCTGGTCGCCCAGGTGCCCGGCGCGATCCGCGTCCAGACGCCTCAGGGCTTCCGGGCCGGACCGCTGCTCGAGGCCTATGAACAGGCGGAGCGTGAAGGCTTCTCGGGAACGGACACTTCGTCCTGCATGGAGCGGTACTCCTCCCTGCCGATCCGGTGGGTCCCCGGTGCGCCCGAGAACCTGAAGATCACCTACCCTCACGACCTGGTCGTCGCGGAGCGGCTGCTCGCCCGCTAAGCGCAGGCGGGTGGTCCGCCGTCGTCCCCCTTCTCCTCCTCGTAAGCGGTCCAGGTCGGGCGGATCGTCACGTCCGCGCGGAGCTCCATCGGGATGTGACAGCCCGGCTGCGGGCGCAGCGCTTGCAGTGGGGCGCCGGGGGTGCCCGGCTCCGCCAGGGTCAGCGCCGCCCGCAGGGTCCAGACCGGGGTGGCGTGGTATTGCCACGTCACCACCCGCGGGCTGAACACGTCGGTGCCCGGGAACGTCGGCACCCGGTAGGCGCTCGCCCGGTGCTCGTCCCGCAGCACGACCACGTCCGCGCAGGTCTGCCACTGGAAGACCGCCGCGTAGATCTCCGGCGCCTCGCGGCCGCCGAACAGGTGCAGCACCCATTTGCGGCGCCGGAGCTCCTCGAGCAGTTCCTCGAGGTCCGGGCCGCTTGATCCAGTGTGGGATGTGGGCGGGGACACACTTTCGAGGGTAACTTGCGTACTAGAGCGCAGTCCAGCGCGTGTACTAGTACACCTGGGTGGTTCTGAGCAGGGCTTTGAGGGAGACCCCCTGGCGTGCTAGAACACTTGTGCGTAGTCCTCGTGAGGAGCCGCCTTGCCCACCCTCGACCGTCCTGAGCCGCCGTACCTGCAGATCGCGGGCCGGATCCGTGAAGACATCCTGTCCGGCCGGTTGCAGGAGGGCGATACGGTGCCGTCCGCCCGTGAGATCGCGCGCACGTGGGCCGTCGCGATGGCGACGGCCACCAAAGTGCTGGCCACGCTGCGTTCGCAGGGGCTCGTGCGCCCGGTGCGCGGCGTCGGCACCGTCGTCGACCGCGGCGGCCTGCACCGCAGCGCGCTCGACCGCAGCGCCGCCTCGGCGCGGACCGGCAAGATCTACCCGCCGGGCCACTACGCCGTGATCCGCTCGGCCGGGCTCGAACCGGCGACCGAGCGGGCCGCGGCCGCGCTCGGCCTGGAAGAGCGCGCGCCGGCCATCCGGCGCCGGCGCACCACGTACGGGCCGGATTCGCGCCCGCTGTCGACGTCGACCTCGTGGTTCGACGGCGCGCTCTCGGCCAGGGCGCCGGCGCTGCTGGTGCCGGAGCGGATCGTCGAGGGCACGTCGGCCCACGCGGCCGCGCGGCTCGGCACGAGGATCGCCGTCACGCAGGAACGGCACGCGGCGGGCCGGGCGGACGAGAACGAGGCGGCCGAGCTGGAGGTGCCGGCCGGGTCGCCGGTGCTGCTCAGCCGGAGCACCTTCCTCGCGGCCGACGGGACGGTCGTGGAATACGGTGAGTCCGCCGCGCTGCCCGAACACTGGGTTTTCCACGAGTACACGACTGAGGACGGCGAATGAAGCACATCCACGCGGGCAAGGTCCGTGACCTCTACGAGCTCGACGGCGACCTCCTGCTGGTCGCCACCGACCGCGTGTCGGTCTACGACGTCTCGCTCCCGACGCCGATCCCGGACAAGGGCAAGCTGCTCAACCAGCTGTCCGCGTGGTGGTTCGACCGGATGTCCGACGTCGTCCCGAACCACGTCGTCTCGGCGACCGACGTCCCCGAAGAGTTCGCGGGCCGCGCGATGCGCTGCAAGCCGCTGAAGATGGTCCAGGTCGAGTGCATCGCGCGCGGCTACCTCGCCGGCCTGGGCCTGCGGGAGTACCAGCGTGACGGCAAGATCTCGGGCGTCTCGCTGCCGCCGGGGCTGGTCGAGGGCGACAAGCTGCCCGAGCCGATCTTCACGCCGACGACGAAGATCTCCGACACCGGCCACGACGAGTTCATGACCTTCGAGGAGGTGCTGAACGAAATCGGCGAAGACACCGCGAAGCGGCTTCGCGAGCTGACGCTGGAGATCTACACGAAGGGCGCCGAACACGCCGCGAAGCAGGGCGTCATCATCGCCGACACCAAGCTGGAGTTCGGGTTCGACGCCGAGGGCACGCTGACCCTGGGCGACGAGGTCCTGACGTCGGACTCGTCGCGCTTCTGGCCGGCCGACGAGTGGGAGCCGGGCCGCCCGCAGCACGCCTTCGACAAGCAGTTCGTGCGCGATTGGTCGCGGAGCACCGGCTGGGACCAGACCCCGCCCGGGCCGGAGATCCCGGCGGACATCGTCGAGCAGACGCGGCAGCGCTACACCGAGGTCTACGAGCGGATCACCGGGAAGACCTGGCCCCGTGGGTGAGCCGCGGGGTTACGACCCGTACCGGCTGATCGACGACGTCGAAAGCCTGCTGGCCGAGCGCGGGTTCACCCCCGAGCGGCTCCCGGGCCGCGGCGGCGACCGGCTGGCGGGCGCGAGCCGCCTGCTGCGCGGGTTCGGCGTCGAGCCCCGCGTCTCCCCGGAGGACGGCCTGGACCTGGACGGCCACGTCCCCTACCAGGCCCGGATCAACCAGGACTGAAAGCCGTGAAGGCCTCCTTACCGGCTCTTATGGCCGGTAAGGAGGCCTTCACGGCTTTCGACGTCAGGGGCTCTTGGTGAGGCTCGCGTCGCGCTCGACGACGTCACCGAGGACGTCGTCGATGGCGGTGAGCAGGTCGGCGTCGAGCTTCTTGCCCGCGGCCTGGACGTTGTCCGCCACCTGCTCCGGGCGCGAGGCGCCGATGATCGCCGAGGCGACGTTCGGGTTCTGCAGCACCCACGCGACGGCCAGCTGCGCCATCGACAGGCCCGCCTGCTTGGCCAGGGGCTCCAGCTCGGCGACGCGCTTGAGGACCTCGTCGTCGAGGAAGCGGCGGACCATGTTGGCGCCACCCTTCTCGTCGGTGGCGCGCGAGCCCTCGGGGAACGCCGCGCCCGGCTTGTACTTGCCGGTCAGCACGCCCTGCGCGATCGGCGACCAGACGATCTGGCTGAGCCCTTCACGCTCGGAAGCGGGGATGACCTGGTCCTCGATGACGCGCCAGAGCATGTTGTACTGCGGCTGGTTCGAGACGAACGGCACCTTCAGCTCGCGGGCCAGCGCCGCGCCCCGGCTGATCTGCTCGCCGGTCCACTCCGAGACGCCGACGTAGAGCACCTTGCCCTGGCGGACCAGGTCGGCGAAGGCGAGCATGGTCTCTTCGAGCGGCACGCTCCGGTCGAACCGGTGCGCCTGGTAGAGGTCGAGGTAGTCGGTGCCGAGCCGCTTCAGCGACGCGTCGGCCGACTCCAGGATGTGCTTGCGGGACAGGCCCTTGTCGTTGGGGCCCTTGGGACCGGTCGGCCAGAAGACCTTGGTGAAGATCTCCAGGCTCTCCCGCCGCTGTCCCTTCAGGCCGCGCCCGAGCACCGACTCCGCGGCGGTGTTCGCGTAGGCGTCGGCGGTGTCGAAGGTGGTGATGCCGGCGTCCAGCGCGGCCTTGATGCAGGCGTGGGCCTGCTCCTCCTCGACCTGGGAACCGTGGGTGAGCCAGTTCCCGTACGAGATCTCACTGACGTTGAGGCCGCTGCGGCCGAGACGACGAAACTCCATGCCGCCCAGCCTAGGCGGTAATCGTTTGCTTTGCTAACGAACTGGAGTGACTCCAGCCCGGCGACCGACGGGCCCGATCGCCGGACGATAGGCCTGTCGATGTGGCCGACGGGAATCAGGAGACAGCGATGTCTGGCTTTCGGACCGCACTTATCGCCGTGCTGGGCACGCTCAGCGGCGTACTCACCACCCAGTCTTCGGCAGGCGCGCGGCTAGGCGGGCGGAGGAATTCGCTCATCGAGGGCAGGTCCGGGCCGACCGGCTCGCGGCCTACGTCGCGTTCCTCGAGTCACTGAGCGGTTGCCGCTGGGCCTGCTTGGAGAGGTGGCATCGCGAACGGGATGCCACCGGCACTGAGCGGATGGCTGCCGCGGTCGCCGACTACTACCGTCGGATCACCGTGGTGAGGCACGCCTTGTGGCGGGTCAAGATGGTCGCGGGTGAGCCGGGAATCGTCGAGATGGCCGAGCAGGCCCTGGCGGCGGTGCGGCGGATCCGGGAGGCGGCGGACACCGGCCAGGTCGACGAACTCGCTGCCGCCTCGGTCGGGAAAGCCGATGAGTTCGTGGCCCGAACGGCGGTCGAGGTCGGCTGACCGCTCCCAGAACAGCAAAAAGCCGGGTGAGACGCGTCTCACCCGGCTTCCCGGAACCGCTCAGTTCGGGATCGGGTCCCCCGGCTTGAGCCGCGGCTTCGGCACCCGCAGCCGCCGGATCTGGCTCGCCCGGACGAACGCGTACCAGCCGAGCGACCGGCCGTTCACCGTCTCCTTCGGGAACTTCTCCCGCACCAGCTTCGTGATCTTGCGGCCGTTGGTGAACCCCTCGAAGGCCATCACGATCAGCATCACCATCGTGAACAAGGTGAAGTACTCCGAAAGCCGGGCGTAGGCGGGGTTGGTCTGGAAGATGAACAGCCCGATGAACACCACGATCGCCAGCGGCATGAACAGGCCGAGCAGGTTGCGCCGGGTGTCGACCAGGTCGCGGACGTACGCCTTGACCGGCCCGCGGTCACGCGGGAGCAGGGCCTTGTCGTCGCCCCGCATCATCGCGTCGCGGCGGGCCTTCGCCGCGGCGCGGCGGTCTTCCTTCGTCTGCGGGTTCGCCTTGCGCAGCTCCTTGTTGCGCTTCATCGCCTCACGCATGGTGGTCGGCGGCGGCGCGACCGGGCCGCGGCGCTTCGCCTCCGCCTCCCGCCGCTTGGGCGTGGCCTTGCCCTTACCGGGCGTGAACGACTTGCCGCCGACGTCGACGGCTTCGGTCGTGGCCGGCTCGTCGGCGGCGGTGTCTGTGGTGCTTCGGCGCAGGAACCTCACGTCATCAGGGTATTGCAGGCGTCACGCCGCCGTTCACCAGGTCGATCGATGTGCGACCATGGAGGGGGAACAGATCGGACGCACCGGGTGTTGGACGTAGGGCACCAGGAGTATCCGCAGTGAGTTCGAACCTATGAGGAGTGCCATGACGACCGCTGAGCACGCCGGCGCGACGCAGGCCGAGACCGCCGAGGAGACCCACGGCGTCACGCTGACCGACACCGCGGCTGCCAAGGCGAAGGCCCTGCTCGACCAGGAGGGCCGCGACGACATGCACCTGCGCATCGCCGTCCAGCCCGGTGGCTGCGCGGGCCTGCGCTACCAGCTGTTCTTCGACGAGCGCACGCTCGACGGTGACCTGTTCCGCGACTTCGACGGCCTCAAGGTCGCCGTGGACCGGATGAGCGCCCCGTACGTCTCGGAAGCCGTCATCGACTTCGTGGACACGATCGAGAAGCAGGGCTTCACGATCGACAACCCGAACGCGACCGGCTCCTGCGCCTGCGGCGACTCGTTCCACTGAGTCTCGCCGCCGAGTCCGAGCAACACGCGAGAAGGCCCCGCCTCCGAACGGAGGACGGGGCCTTCTTCGTTGCTGCGGACTCGCGGGGGCGGGCTCAGACGTACGCGTCGAGCTCCGCGACCTGGGCGTGGCACGCCTCGTCGACCTGCCACGGCGGCGCCTCGACGCGCGGCAGCGGCACGTTGCCGGCACGCAGCGTCGTCGGGATGAGGGCGCAGTCGGCGATCAGCTCGGACAGGGTCTCGGGTTCGGTGACGGCGTTCACGATTCGTAACGCTATTGATCGCGACTCGACTGGAGAAGGAGTACCAGCCGGTAGTGTCGGGTGGTGCGCGCGAACAACCCGGATGGGGCACGACCCGGGGGTAGGTTCGCGCCGTTTGCCGTGAGGTCGACCACAAAGGAGCAGCCGGTGGCAGACAAGGCCAGGATCGCAGTGTCCGGCAGTATCGCAACCGACCACCTCATGCACTTCCCGGGGAGATTCGCCGAACAGCTGGTGGCCGAGCAGCTGCACCGGGTGTCCTTGAGCTTCCTCGCCGACGACCTCGTGGTCCGGCGCGGCGGGATCGGCGCGAACATCGCGTTCGGCCTCGGCATGCTGGGCGTCAAGCCGGTGCTGGTGGGCGCGGTCGGCGCCGACTTCGCCGACTACCGCTCCTGGCTGGAGCGGCACGGGGTCGACACCTCGGGTGTGCACGTGTCGGAGACCGCGCACACCGCGCGGTTCGTCTGCACGACGGACGAGGACCTCTGCCAGATCGCGACATTCTACGCGGGCGCGATGGCGGAGTCCCGCAACATCGAGCTGGCGCCGATCGCCGAACGCGCCGGCGCGCTGAGCTTGGTGCTGATCAGCCCGGACGACCCGGAGGGCATGGTCCGCCACGCCGAGGAGTGCCGCCAGCGCGGCTTCACCTTCGCCGTCGACCCGTCCCAGCAGCTGGCCCGGATGACCGGGGAGCAGGCGCGGGCGTTCGTCGCGGGCGCGAAGTACCTGTTCAGCAACGACTACGAGTGGGAACTGCTGCTCCAGAAGACCGGCTGGACCGAGGCCGACGTCCTCGAGCAGGTCGGCGTGCGCATCACGACGCTGGGGGAGAAGGGCGTCGAGATCGTCGGCAAGGACGGCGTCGCCCTGCAGATCGGCGCGGTGCCCGAGCGGGCCAAGGCCGACCCGACGGGTGTCGGCGACGGCTTCCGCGCGGGCTTCCTGGCGGGTCTCGACGGCGGTCTCAACGTCGAACGCGCCGCCCAGCTCGGCTCGCTCGTCGCCGTGCTGGTGCTGGAGACCGTGGGCACCCAGGAGTGGACGTTCGACCGCGCCGACGCGCTCGCCCGCATCGGCGAGGCCTTCGGCCCGGACGCGGCCGACGAGATCTCGGTGGTCCTGCCCGTCTGACGCGCTGTCCTCGAAAGGCCCCCTCGCCCGCCGGCGAGGGGGCCTTTTCGTGCGCCTGACCTGGGGGTTTGCGTCTGGCGTTGAACCGCTCGACGACGCCCCGTCCGGTACGGAGAATGGCCGAAGAGGCGGCCGAGAGGGGATCGGACGGCTCCACCAGGGGGAACTCCGGCAGCGGCCCGCGGGCCGCTGCCGGTCCTCCGCGCGGATTCGACCCGGAGCGGGAACCCGACACCGCCAAGAAGCCATCGCACCGCCGGCCGGCGCGGCCGATCCGGACCGCCCCGCCTATGTGCTGCGGAGCGGGTGGAACGACCGCGCCTCGAACCGGACCAGAACGGCTCTTCACCGACGGCGACAAGGCCCGACCTCGGGGACTTCGTGGCCGGCGGCACCCGGCAGTGGTGGCACTGACCCGACGCGAAAGGGCTCCCCGCCTCGGCGAGGAGCCCTTTCGCTTGTCCCGCGCGCGGGACACTCACTGTCTACAATGGACGATCAGAGCTTGACCGGGTACACCGGCTCCGGGATCTCCGGCTTGATCCGGTGCTCCACGAAGATGCCGTGCCACAACATGAACACGATCAGCGCCCACAGCTGGCGGCTGCGGTCCAGCTGGCCTGCCTTGTGCTCCTCCAGCAGGGCCAGGATGGCCTTCTTGTCCAGCAGCTCTTCGGTCCGCGAATCGTTGATGATGCCCTTGGCCCAGTCGTACATCTCGTTGCGCAGCCACAGCCGGATCGGGACCGGGAAGCCGAGCTTGCGGCGGTTCAGCACGTGCGCCGGGATGATCTTGGCGAGTGCCTGGCGCAGCGCGTACTTCGTCGTGTTGTGGGCGAGTTTCTGGTCCAGCGGGATGGAAGCGGCGACCTTGAACACCTCGGCGTCCAGGAACGGCACCCGCAGCTCCAGGGAGTTCGCCATGGTCACCTTGTCCGCCTTGACGAGGATGTCGCCGCGCAGCCAGGTGTAGAGGTCGACGTGCTGCATCCGGGCCACCGGGTCCCAGCCGCGCGAGACGTCGTACCAGGGCGCGGTGACGTCCTTGAACCCCACGCCTTCCTGGTACGTCTTGAGCACGTGGCGCAGCTGGTCGTCGCGGAAGTTGCGGGCGTTGCCGTAGTAGCGGTCCTCCAGCGGCAGCGCGCCGCGGCGCAGCAGGTCCTTGCCGCGGGTGCCCTCCGGGATCTTCGTGGAGACCTTGCCGATCAGCTTCCGCATGCCGCCCGGCATCTTCTCGAACGGCGCCAGCGAAATCGGCTCGTTGTAGATCGTGTAGCCGCCGAACAGCTCGTCGGCGCCTTCACCCGAAAGGACCGCCTTGACGTGCTTGCGGGCTTCGCGCGCGATGAACCAGAGCGGCACGAGCGCCGGGTCGGCCACCGGGTCGTCGAGGTACCAGACGATGAGCGGCAGCACCTCCATCATCTCGTCCGCGGTGACCGTGCGGACGACGTGCTTCACGCCGATCGCGGCGGCCGACTCGGCGGCGACGTCGACCTCGGAGTAGCCCTCGCGCTCGAACCCGGTGGTGAACGCGATCAGGTTCGGGTTGTGCTCCTTGGCCAGCGTGGCGGTGGCGGTGGAGTCGATGCCGCCGGAGAGGAACGCGCCGACCGTGACGTCGGGGTCGGAGATCATGTGCTTGCCGACCGAGTCGCGCATCACATCGGCGATGCGCTCGTACAGCGCCTCTGCTTCGGCGGGCCCGTTGACCGGCTTCGTGGCGAACTGCGGGTGGAAGTAGCGGGTGAACTTCACCTCACCGCCGGGGACCACCTCGAACGACGTCCCGGACTCGACGCGGCGGATCGCGGTGTGCAGCGACTCGGGCTCGGGCACGTACTGCAGGACCAGGTAGTGCTGCAGCGCCTTGCGGTCCAGCTCCTGCCCGACGCCGAGGGTGTCCGACAGCTCCAGCAGGCTCTTCTTCTCGCTGGAGAACGCCACGCCGCCGGGGCCGGCCGAGTAGAACAGCGGCTTGATCCCGAACGGGTCGCGCGCGCCGAAGACCCGCTTCTCCTGCGAGTCCCAGATCATGAAGGCGAACATCCCGCGCAGCTTCTCGACCCACGCGGCGCCCAGGTAGTGGTAGCCGGCGACGATCGCCTCGCCGTCACCCTCGGTCTCGAACTTCGCCCCGTGCTTCTCGGCGAGTTCGGCCCGCAGGTCCTCGTAGTTGTAGATCTCGCCGTTGAAGTTCATCGTGTACCGGCCCGGCGCCTCCGGCGGCCCCCAGACCAGGGGCTGGTGGGAGTGCTCGACGTCGATGAACGCCAGCCGGTTGAAGCCGTAGACGACCTCGGCGTCGGCCCAGGTGTCCTGCTCGTCGGGGCCGCGGTGGCGCTGGCAGCGCATGGCCGCGCCGACGGCGTCACGCGCGTTCGCCGCGCCGGTCTCGGTCGCGCAGATCAGTCCAAGCAGGCCGCACACGGGTACTCACACACCTTCAGGGGGTCTTCGCGGGGCTGGGAAGCGCCCAGTATGCCGGGCGCGCCGTGGCGGACGACACGCGAGTCCGGGCCGGGGCGCCCACGTGGCGCGTACCACGCGCGTCGAGGGTTACCCCTTGGTCAGCGGAGCGCGCCAACTCGGCTAGGCTCCGCACCTGTCACAAAGATCGGTCGTAGGAGGCTCTGGGTGAAAGGGCGAGGCGCAGTGGGAAAACCCGAGCGCACCCTGGGTAAGCGGACCGTGCGCGTAGCCGCGCTGGCCGTGCTGGTCGCGTTGACCGCGACGGGCTGCTCCGGCGACGAGATCCTGCGGTTCGGCTGGCCGGTGGGTGTCACCGAGCAGGCGAACGAGATGCGGAACCTCTGGACCTGGACCGTGGTCGCGGCGCTCGTCGTCGGCGTCATCGTCTGGGCCCTGATCTTCTGGACCGCGACGTTCCACCGCAAGAAGAAGACGGTCGACGGCGAGCCGGAGGAGCTGCCCCGGCAGTTCCAGTACAACATCCCGCTCGAGCTGTTCACGGTCGTCGTCCCGACGATCATGGTCTGCGTCCTGTTCTTCTTCACCGCGACGACGGAGTCGAAGGTCCTGGACAAGATCCCGAACCCGGACGTCAAGGTCCAGGTCGTGGCGTTCCAGTGGAACTGGGAGTTCAAGTACGAGGACCCCAGCGCCGCGAAGCCCGACGGCAGCGGCCAGGTCAGCACGGTCGGCTCGTCCGGCGAGATCCCGCTGCTGGTGCTGCCGGTCGGCAAGACGATCCAGTACGACCTGATCTCGACCGACGTCATCCACTCCTTCTGGGTGCCCGAGTTCCACTTCAAGCGCGACGTCATGCCGAACCCGGACAAGAACAACCAGGACAGCTCCTTCCAGAACAAGATCGACCGCGAAGGCTCCTTCGTCGGCCGGTGCGCGGAGCTGTGCGGCACGTACCACTCGGTGATGAACTTCGAGGTCCGGGCGCTGTCGGCGGACAAGTACGACCAGTACATCGCGCTGCGCAAGCAGGTGAACCCGGCCACGAACCAGACGTTCACCGCGTCCGAGGCGCTGACGAAGATGAACTGCGGCGAGCTGTGCACCCCGCACGCGGTCACCACCCAGCCGTTCAACACCGACCGCACGGCGCGGACCGCGTCGAACTGACGCCCGGCGACTGTGCCAACCGGAGCTCCGCCCCGGGCCGGGGGCTCCGCCACCCGGACCCCCTGAAGAGCGATAACAGGAGTAGGAAAGACCCATGAAGGTCGAAGCGCGAATCTTCTTCATCGTGGCGAGCTTCGCCGTGTTCATGGCGGCCGTGTACTGGGTGTGGACCGCGCTGGCCGCCACCCACGGACCCGAGCCGGTCGGCATCGTTTCGCTGTTCCTCACCGGTGGCCTCGCGTTCCTCGCGGGCAGCTACATGCAGTTCGTCGCCCGCCGCATCGAACCGCGCCCCGAAGACCGCGAAGACGCCGAGATCAGCGACGGCGCCGGCGAGCTGGGCTTCTTCAGCCCGGGCAGCTACTGGCCGGTCAGCATGGCGGCCACCGCCGCCCTGGCCGCCCTCGCCCTGGCGTTCTTCCACATCTGGCTCCTCGTCATCGCGCTCGTCGCGCTGCTGATCACGATCGGCGGCCTGGTGTTCGAGTACCACACGGGTCCGTCGCACGACTGACCTCGAGTTCCGCTGACCGGCCGTCACGCTGCTCGACAGTGTGGCGGCCGGTTTTCGTGCGTTGCGGGGCCAGCGCGGCGGCCAGCACCGCGAGCATGCCGACGGCCTCGGGCCAGGTCGGGCGGTGGCCGTAGAAAGCGATGTCGACCAGCACGGCGACCACCGGGTAGACGTAGGACAGCAGCGCCACCGTCGTCGTGGGCAGCTTGCCGATGCTGGCGTAGATCAGCACGTACATCAGAGCCGTGTGCACCGTGCCGAGCAGCACCAGCCAGAGCAGCCCCGACGTCGTCGACGGCAGCGGCGTGATCAGCAGCACGGGCGCCAGCAGCAGCGCGCCGACCGTGGTCTGCACGGCCGCGAGCAGGTGCGGGCGGACATGCTTCAGCTGCTTCGCGACGAAGGACGCGCCGGCGTAGAGCACGGCCGCGCCGAGGGCGAGGGCGATTCCCGCCAGCTGCACCGGCTTGCCGTCCTCGCCGTGGGCCGACAGTGAGATGAGCGCCACGCCGCCGAACGCGATCCCGGCCCGGATCAGGTGACTCTTCGCGAACTTCTCGCCCAGGAACGCCGCCGCCAAGCCGACCAGGATCAGCGGCTGGGTGTGGTAGACGACCGTGCTGACCGAGATCGACGACAGCGCGTACGAGGCGAACAGCAGCACCCAGTTCCCGACCAGGAACAGCCCGCCCAGCACAGCCAGGCCGAGGTCGCGGCGCGACGGCCGCCAGGCCTGCAGCCAGCCGCGCGCAAGGCACCAGAGCACGAGCAGCGTCCCGCCGACGAAGCAGCGGGCGAACGCGACGGCCGGGGCCGCAGCACCGCTTTCCAGGACGACCGCGCCGATCGTCCCGGACATCGCCATCGCCGCGGTCCACTGGAGCAGCGGGCGGGTTTCCGAATTCATCATGCGGACCAGGTTCGTCCCGTGCGCGTCGGCCGACCAGTGTCAGAGATGACAACGGCCGCAAAACTTGTGACACACTCGGCCGATGGACGTCAACCGGGTCGCGGTGGTGCTGGCCGACCACGTTTCGCCGTTCGAGCTGGGCGTCGCGTGCGAGGTGTTCGGCACCGACCGCAGCGCGGACGGCATCGAAGGCTGGGACTTCGCCGTCTGCTCCCCGGCCGGCGCGCCGGTCGCCAGCTGGTCGGGCTTCGGCCTGTCCGGGCTGGCGGACCTGTCCTTCGCGGCGTCGGCGGACCTGCTGATCGTCCCGACGTGCGCGCCGCGGACCGCGCCGCCACCGTCGCCGGTGCTGGACGTCCTGCGCGAAGCGGCCGCGCGCGGCGCCTGGGTGGCCGGGTTCTGCGCGGGCGTGTTCACGCTGGGCTACGCGGGCCTGCTCGACGGCCGCCGCTGCACGGTCCACTGGGTGTACGAGGCGGAGTTCCGGCAGAAGTTCCCGACGGCGCTCGTGGATCCCCAGGCGCTGTACGCCGACGACGACGGCGTCCTGACCAGCGCGGGCACGGTCGCGGCGGTCGACCTGTGCCTGCACCTGGTCCGCCGCCTGCGCGGTGTGACGGCGGCGACCACGCTGGCCCGCCGGATGGTGGCGGCGCCCTTCCGCGCGGGCGGCCAGGCCCAGTTCGTCCAGGCCCCGGTCCCGTCCCTGCCGGACGACTCGGTGGTGGCCGAAGCGCTGGAATGGGTGGAGCGGCGGCTGGACCAGCCGTTCACGGTGGCGGAGCTGGCCCGCCGAAGCGGCTTGGGGGAGCGCACGTTCCTCCGCCGCTTCTCGGCGGCGACGGGCACGACGCCACACCGCTGGCTGACGGAGCGCCGGCTGGACCGCGCCCAGGCCCTGCTGGAGGAGGGCCGGCTGTCGGTGGAGGACATCGCGGTGGCGTGCGGTTACGCGTCCGCGGCGGCGTTGCGGCACCAGTTCACCCGGCTGCGGGGAACAAGCCCGACCTCGTACCGCACGGCCTTCCGCGGCTGACGCCGTCCGGCTACTGGAACGCGATCCAGCGGTCCAGCAGGGCCGCCGCGGCCCCGGAATCGATCGCCTCGGCCGCGCGCACCAGGCCCGCTCGCAGATCGTCTTCCAGGGACGCCGAGAAGCCCGTGAAGGCCGCCAGGGCCGCCGCGGCGTTGATCAGGACCGCGTCGCGGACCGGGCCCGGCTTGCCGCCCACCAGTTCGCGGACCACTTCCGCGTTCGCCGCCGCGTCGCCGCCGCGCAGGTCCTCCGCCGTCGCGCGGGGGATCCCCACGTCCAACGGGTCGAGGCCGCGCTCGGTGACCTCGCCGCCGTCGACCACCCAGACCGTCGACGTCGTCGTGGTGGTGATCTCGTCGAGGCCGTCGTCGCCGCGGACCACCAGGGCCCGCGTGCCGCGCCGGGCGAACACCTCGGCCAGCACCCGGGTCTTGTCCTGGTACGCGCAGCCGATCAGCGCGCTGCCCGGCTGGGCCGGGTTGGTCAGCGGGCCGAGCAGGTTGAACGTCGTCGGCACGCCCAGCTCGGACCGCACCGGGCCCGCGTGGCGCAGCGCCGGGTGGAACGCCGACGCCAGGAAGAACCCGACGCCGACCTCGGTGAGGCTGCGCTGCACCTCCTCCGGCGGCAGGCTGATCCGCACGCCGAGGGTCTCCAGCACGTCGGCCGCCCCGGACTTCGACGACGCGCTGCGGTTGCCGTGCTTGGCCACCGGCGCGCCCGCCGCCGCCGTGACGATCGTCGCCATCGTCGAGATGTTCACGGAGTTCGAGCCGTCACCGCCGGTGCCGACAATGTCCACCGCCGGCCCGTCCAGCTCGACGCGGCGCGCGTGCGCCAGCATCGTCGCGGCCATGCCGGCGATCTCCGCGGGCGTCTCGCCCTTGGCGCGCAACGCCACCGCGAACCCGGCGATCCGGGCCGGGCTCGCCGCGCCGCTCATGATCTGGTCCATCGCCCACGCCGTGTCGTCCTCGGACAGGTCGACCCGCGCGATGAGCTGCTTGAGCAGGGGTGGCCAGGTGCGGGGGACCGGGGTGGTCACCGGGCTCAGCCGTTCACGACGGGGACCCGTCGCGCGCGCAGCACGTCGGCGACGGTCTCCGCGGCGGTCAGCGGGTCCAGTGGGTGCACCAGCACGGCGTCCGCCTGCGACCAGGTGGCCAGCCACCGGTCGTCCCGCCGCCGCACCGCCACCACGATCGGCGGGCAGACTGTGTTTTTACCGGCCCGGCCCGCCCCCACCCCGATTTCGGCCTTCAGCTGGCGGCACAGCCCGATGCCCCCGGTGGGCTGCGCCTCGCCGTCGAGGATCGCCAGGTCGACGTTCCCGGCGTCGACCTCGGACAGCACGTCCGCGATGCCGGCCGCCTCGACGTACTCCACGCGGCCCACGTCGGCGGCGGGCCGCCGGCCGACCGCGTTCACGATCGCCTCGCGCACCTCCGCCTTGTGGCTGAACACCAGGACCCGCATCGCCCGCTCGGCCATATTGAGCACGCCTCCGTCGTTGTCAAAGCTCTACTCGCACCGATCGTATCGGCCGAGACCGACATCACGCGGGCGCCTCCGGCTGGAGCGCGTCCCAGCCCAGCGCGTCGCCGCCCAGCCGCTGCGCGAGGCCCGCCATCCGGGACCGTTCCTGGGCGCAGTGGAGCGCGTCGAGGACCTGGACGCGCACCGCGTGCACCCGCGAGCGATCCCCTTCGGGTGACTCTTCTCGCAGGTCGTAGCCGTCCTGGGCGAGGATCGACGCCGCCTCGGCGAGCCGGCCCGGCGGCAGCAGCAGGTGGTGCCGCAGAACGGCCGGTGCCGTGCTGACCCAGGTGGGTGAACCGGCGAGCACGGCGGAGTCCGCGACGACCGGGTCGAAGGCCTCGGCGACGATCTTCAACCCGGGCGTATCAGGCGTCAGAACAGCGGTTTCGCCCTTCTTGACCAGGTCACGCAGCCGGTCGAGTAAACCCATGAGTAGCTCTCACCTTTCCGCAGTGCCGGTTTCCGGGGGTGTGATCGGCTCCGCACGCGACTTGCCGTGGACCCACCCGGCGGGACGGCGGTGCGGGAGGACATAATGCGATCCGTGACAACGGCAGCTCCCACCATCAGTCAGCGGGTTCACTCGCTGAACCGGCCGAACATGGTCAGTGTCGGCACCATCGTGTGGCTGTCCAGCGAACTGATGTTCTTCGCCGGACTCTTCGCGATGTTCTTCACCGTCAAGGCGCAGAACTCCACCGGCGCGTGGCCACCACCGCTGCACGACGAGCCGTTCCACCTCAACGTGGGGTACGCGATCCCGTTCACGGTGATCCTGGTGCTCTCGTCGCTGACCTGCCAGTTCGGCGTGTTCGCCGCCGAGCGCGGTGACGTCTACGGCCTGCGCCGCTGGTACATCATCACGTTGATCATGGGCGCCATCTTCGTCGGCGGCCAGGCCAACGAGTACCACAACCTGGTCGAAGAGGGGATGACGATCCCGTCCGGCCCGTTCGGCACGGTCTTCTACCTCGCCACCGGGTTCCACGGCCTGCACGTCATCGGCGGGCTCATCGCCTTCGTGTACCTGCTCATCCGCACCAAGCTGAGCAAGTTCACGCCCGCTCAGGCCACGTCGGCGATCGTCGTGTCCTACTACTGGCACTTCGTCGACATCGTGTGGGTCGGCCTCTTCGGTGTGATCTACCTCCTGCCATGAGGCAGCCGCACCCAGCCGCCACCACCTTCACCATCGGCCTGAACTGACAGCAAGGGTTGCCGCAAGATGACCACCAGCACCAAATCCTCGGAGCGCGGCTACCGCGCGCGGTCGAAGCTGCGGAGGCGGTTCGCCGGCCTGCTCGCGCTCGGTATCGCGCTGGTGGGCGCCGGCGCCCTGTACGCCGTGTTCGCCCCCGAGCCGCAGACCGCGCAGGCCCAGGGCACGCCGGCGCAGCTGCGCCTCGGCGAGCAGGTCTACAACAACACCTGCATCGCGTGCCACGGCGCGAACCTCGAAGGCGTGCAGGACCGCGGCCCGAGCCTCATCGGCATCGGTGACGCCGCGGTGTACTTCCAGACTTCTTCGGGCCGCATGCCCGCCGCGCGCCAAGAGGCGCAGGTCGAGCGCAAGCCGCCGAAGCTGAGCGAGGCCGAGATCGACGCGGTCGGCGCCTTCATCCAGGCGCACGGCGGCGGCGCCCAGCGTCCCGCGGAGAAGGGCGAGGCCCTGCGCGGCAGCGACCCGGCCCGCGGTGGCGAGCTGTTCCGCCTCAACTGCGCCTCGTGCCACAACTTCACCGGCCGCGGTGGCGCGCTGTCGGCGGGCAAGTACGCGCCGAACCTGGACCCGGCCAGCGAAGAGCAGATCTACACGGCCATGCTCACCGGCCCCCAGAACATGCCGAAGTTCTCCGACCGGCAGCTGTCGCCGGAGGAGAAGAAGGACATCGTCGCCTACGTGAAGTCGGTGTCCGACGGCAACAATGACCCGGGTGGTAACGGCCTCGGCGGGGTCGGCCCCGCCTCCGAGGGCGTCATCGCCTTCATCGTCGGGATCGCCGCGCTGATCGGCGTGACGTTGTGGATTGGATCGAAGGCATGAGTGCCGAGGGGCCTAAGCCGCCGTCGGAGGCGGAGCTGGCTGAGATGGACCGTGACCAGCTGCTGAAGCTGGGCGGTCAGCTCGACGGCGTCGAGATCGCCGAATACCCGACCCCGTGGCCCGTGGAGGGCACCCGGGCGGAGAAGCGCGCCGAACGCCTGGTGGCGTTCTGGTTCGCGCTGTCCGCCGTGGCCGGGCTTGGCTTCGTCGTCTCGCTGATCTGGTGGCCGTGGCAGTACGAGGCGCCGGACAACGAGAGCGGCCACTTCTGGTACAGCCTGTACACCCCGATGCTGGGGCTCACGCTCGGCCTGGCCATCCTCGGCCTGGGCATCGGCGTGATCCTGTACACGAAGAAGTTCGTGCCCGCCGAGGTCTCGGTGCAGGAGCGTCACGACGGTGACGGCGCGGGCTCGGCCGAGGTCGACCGCGCCACGATCCTCGCGCACCTGGCCGACGCCGGGAGCCGCAGCACCATCGCCCGCCGGTCGCTGATCAAGCGCTCGGCGATCGCCGGGGCCGGCACGCTGGGCCTCGCGGCCGCCGCGTTGCCGCTCGCGTCGTTCATCAAGAACCCGTGGAAGGACACCGAGGGCCGCGACTCCCTCTGGCACACCGGCTGGCAGCCGAACTTCCCCGGCGAGAAGGTCTACCTGCGCCGCAACACCGGCAAGCCGCTGGAAGAGGGCCAGGAAGCGAGCCTGGTCAAGGCCGAGGACCTCGACGCCGGCGCGATGGAGACGGTGTTCCCGTACCGCGACTCCGAGAAGGACAAGCCGGAGCTGCTGGCCGCCGCGCTGACCCGGGTCGACAACCCGGTCATGCTGATCCGCCTGCGCCCGACCGACGCCGCCAAGGTGGTCAAGCGGTCCGGCCAAGAGGACTTCAACTTCGGCGACCTGTACGCGTACACGAAGATCTGCAGCCACGTCGGTTGCCCGACCTCCCTGTACGAGCAGCGGACCAACCGCATCCTGTGCCCGTGCCACCAGTCGCAGTTCGACGCCCTCCACTACGCCAAGCCGATTTTCGGTCCGGCGACCCGTCCGCTGGCCCAACTACCGATCACGGTGGACGAAGAGGGATACTTGATCGCGCGAGGCGACTTCATCGAGGCCATCGGTCCGGCCTTTTGGGAGCGTAAGTCATGAGTTCACTCACCACGCCGACCAAGGGGTCGAGCGCGATCGAGCGGGCGGTGGGCGACGCCGCGGACAACGCCGATCAGCGCTACCGCCTGGCCAAGGGCCTGCGGCACCAGATGAACAAGGTGTTCCCGACCCACTGGTCGTTCCTGCTCGGCGAGATCGCGCTCTACAGCTTCATCATCCTGCTGCTCACCGGGGTGTACCTGACGCTGTTCTTCGACCCCTCCATGCAGGAGGTCGTCTACCACGGCAGTTTCAAGAACATGCAGGGCCTGGAGATGTCCCAGGCGTTCCGCACGACGCTGGACATCTCCTTCGACGTCCGCGGTGGCCTGTTCATGCGGCAGCTGCACCACTGGGCGGCGCTGATCTTCGTCGCGTCGATGGCGGTGCACATGCTGCGGGTGTTCTTCACCGGCGCGTTCCGCAAGCCGCGTGAGGCCAACTGGGTGATCGGTGGTCTGCTGCTGGTCCTGGGTTGTTTCGAGGGGTTCTTCGGGTATTCGCTGCCGGACGACCTGCTCTCCGGTACCGGGATCCGGGCGACGTTGTCGGGGATCGTGCTGTCGGTGCCGGTGATCGGTACGTGGATCCACTGGGCGTTGTTCGGTGGGGAGTTCCCGGGCGATCAGATCATCCCGCGCCTGTACACGCTGCACATCCTGCTGCTGCCGGGTATCATGCTCGCGCTGGTCGGGGCGCACTTGGCGCTGGTGTGGTACCAGAAGCACACGCAGTTCCCGGGTGTGCGCCGCAAGGAGACCAACGTCGTCGGTGTCCGGATCATGCCGTACTTCGCGCTCAAGGGCGGGGCGTTCTTCACGCTGGTCATCGGCGTGCTGGCGCTGATGTCGGGCCTGTTCCAGATCAACCCGGTGTGGAACTTCGGCCCGTACAACCCGGCGCAGGTCTCGGCGGGGTCCCAGCCCGACTGGTACATGGCCTGGGCCGACGGCATGCTCCGGATCTGGCCGGCGTGGGAGGTCTACCTCGGGAACTACACGATCCCGGCGGTGTTCTTCCCCGGCGCGGTCGGCATGCCGATCCTGATCGGCCTGTTCATCAGCTACCCGTTCATCGAGCGGAAGCTGTCCAAGGACACCGCATACCACAACCTGCTGCAGCGCCCCCGGGACGTCCCGGTCCGCACGGCGCTGGGCGCGATGGCGCTGGGCTTCTTCATGGTGATCGAGCTGTCGGGCTTCAACGACATCATCGCCGACCAGTTCGACATCTCCCTGAACGCGACGACGTGGGCCGGCCGCATCGGCGTCCTGCTCGTGCCGCCGGTCGCCTACTACCTCACCTACCGGCTCTGCCTGGGCCTGCAGCGGGCCGACCGCGAGGTGCTGGAGCACGGTGTCGAGACGGGCATCATCAAGCGGCTGCCGCACGGTGAGTTCATCGAGATCCACCAGCCGCTCGGCGGCGTCGACAGCCACGGCCACGCGATCCCGCTCGAGTACCAGGGCGCTTCCGTGCCGAAGAAGATGAACAAGCTGGGTTCGGCGGGCCACGCCGTGCCGGGCACGTTCTGGTCGCCCGACCCGGCCGAGGAGACCACCGCGCTGCAGCGGGCGCACGGCAACGGGCACTCCAACGGCAACGGGCATTCGAATGGCAATGGGCACTCGAACGGCAATGGCCACGCGAACGGCAACGGTCACACCCGCGCGGAGATCGAGAGCGCCGAGACGGCGTCCAAGCACTCCGAGCACTGAGCGGTACTGACGCTGAAGGCCACCTTCCGATCCGGAAGGTGGCCTTCAGCGTTCTCGCAGTCTCGTGACGGTCTTCCCGGCGCGGGAGACCCGGGTCTCCGGCTTCTTGGCCTCGGCGACCCATTTTGTGTATTCCCGCTGGTGGGACGGTGGCAGCGCCTCGAAGAGCGCCGCCGCGTCCGGGGCCGCCGCGAGCGCGGCGGCCAGCTCCTCCGGGAGGTCGCTCACTCCTCGGCGCCGATCGAGAAGGCCGATTCGGTGTCGGCGCGGGAGTAGGAGCGGAACGCGATGTGCGTGACGGTGTTCAGCACGCCCGCCACCTTCCCGATCCGCCCGGGGATCAGCTCGGCCAGCTCCTCGTGCGCGGAGACCTGCACGGTGGCGATGAGGTCGACGTCCCCGGCGCACGAGTAGACCTCCCCGACCCCGTCGAGGTCGGCGATCGCCTGCGCGGCGTCCGGGATCGCGTCCGCCTCTACCTGGATCAACACGATCGCGGTGATCACCTGGGTCCTCCAAGACTCGTCTGCGGGTATCGCCCGCGATCCTAGTGAGCCCGCCGCGGAGCGGCCGGTCTGACTCGGCGCGGAACAGCGGGCGGGCGGCTGCCGATGGGCGGCGCGGACGGCGAGGGTCGGCTCGGGAGGGCGGTGGCCCGGGGCTGGGCTAGCTGGACCCGCTCGGTCGGCGCGCTTGAGAGGGCGGTGGCCCGGGTGGCGCCGGTGGCGAGATCGGGGTGGGAGGTCGGTGGCCGCTGGTGGGTTGGGGTCGCTGGACCCGCTCGGTCGGTGCGCTTGGGAGGGCGGTGGCCGGGTGGTGCCGGTGGCGAGATCGGGGTGAGTGGCCGCGATCGCTGGTGGACTGGGGTCGCTGGACCCGCTCGGTCAGTGCGCTTGGGAGGGCGGTGGCCGGATGGCGCCGGTGGCGAGATCGGGGTGAGTGGCCGCGATCGCTGGTGGACTGGGTCGCTGGGCTGTTGGTCGGTACCCCTCGGGAGGGCGCCGGCTCGGAGCTGGGCTAGCTGGACCCGCTCGGTCCGTACCGCTTGGGAGGGTGGTGGCCCGGGCGGCGCCGGCGGCGAGATCGGGTGGGAGGTCGGCGACCGCTGGTGGGCTGGGGGCGCCGCGCTGTTTGGTCCCTGCCCTCTTGGGAGGGCGGCGGCGAGGGTCGGCTTGGAGGAGCGGCTGTCCTCGGGATCGCTGGACCTGCTCGGTCGGTGCCCTTGGGAGGGGCCGTACCCGCCGCAGCCCGCTCGGTCGGTAGCCCCTCACTTGCGGCGGCCGCTCGATCGATACCCCTTCGCCTTTCGCGCGGGCGAACAACGCGGCTGACCAGGCCACCGCGCCGGTGGCCGCCTCGGCCAAAAGCGGGCGGCGGACAATGCGCCGAGCTGCTCGCCGGTGTCCGAGCAGCCACGACGCTGGGAGCCGGCCGCAGCTCATCTCCGGCCGGGCGAGTGCGCTCGCCGGCCGGAGGCGTGGGCCGCGGTGCCTCAGCCGACGTGTTCCAGGGAGTGGGCTTCCGTCACCAGGTCCAGCCACCCCCGCCAGCCGGCCACCGTCGCCGGCTCGGCCCAGGGGCGGGTTGTCCGGACCAGCCGGACTCCCGGGCGGGTCAGCCACCTCAGCAGCACGCCCACCTCCTCCGGGGGCGCGCCGTGCAGGGGGCCCGGGTCCGGCAGCACCGTCTCCGCCGAGGCCACCAATGCCTCCACCACCGGCATCGGCGGCACCCCTCGGCGGGCGACGCCCGCCGAGGCCAGCCGGCCGTAGCGGATCACCGACAGCTCCCAGCCGCCCGCGCCGTCCGGGCCCGCCGCGATCAGTTCGCCGATCGAGGCCAGTGCGGCCTGGCGGTGGGCTCGGCCCAGGACGCGGATCAGGCCGGCCAGCTCGTCGCGGTGGCGGGCCGCCTGCTCATAGTGCTGGGCGTCCGCCAGCCGCTCCAGCTGGGCCGCCGCGGCTCGCAGCGGGGCGCCGTCGAGGCCCGCGATCAGCCCCGAGACCGACTCGACCGCCGGGCCGTACGCCTCGACGCTCTGGCGGCCGGCGCACGGCGCTCCGCAGCGGCCCAGCTCGGCCAGGACGCACGGGGTGCCGCTCGGTGCCTTCGGCGAGATCCGCTGGGTGCACGTGCGCAGCCCCGACGCGCCGGCCAGGGTGTCCGCCGTCGTGCGGGCGTCGGCCTGGTTGCGGAACGGGCCCAGCACCCCCGGGCGCGGCAGCCGCACCACCGACAGCCGCGGGAACGCCTCGTCGGTCAGGCCGACCCACCAGCCCTGGTGCCGGTTCTTCGACCGCCGGTTGTACGCCGGCCGGTGCGCGCCGATCAGCCGCAGCTCCCGCACCTCGGCCTCCAGGGAGTGCGCGCAGACGACGTGGTCGACGCGCTCGGCCAGCGCGACCATCTCCCGGATCCGGCTGCGCCCCTCCGAGCCGGTGAAGTACGTCCGCACCCGCCGCCGCAGGTCCTTCGCCGTGCCGACGTACAGGACCTCCTCCTTCGGCCCCCGGAACAGGTAGACGCCCGGCGCGGCCGGCAGGTCCGCCGCCAGGTGCCGCTTCGCGCGCTGGGCCACCGTGACCTCGGGCAGGTACCCCATCAGCTCTTCGAGCGAGTGGACGCCCAGGTTGCCGACGCGCTCCAGCAGGCCGTGCAGCACGTCGACGGTGGCGCGCGCGTCGTCGAGCGCGCGGTGCGTCGGCCGCGTGCGCGCCCCGAACAGCAGCGCCAGCGCCGTGAGGTTGTAGCGGCCCACCTCGTCACGCGGGACGACCCGCCGGGCCAGCCGGACGGTGCACACCACGGTCGCCTTCGGCCAGACGTACCCGTGCCCTTCGCAGGCCGCGCGCATGTGCGACGTGTCGAAGCCCGAGTTGTGCGCCACCAGCACCGACCCGCCGATGAACTCCAGGAACGCCGGCAGCACCTCCTCGATCGGCGGCGCGTCGTAGACCATCGCGTGGGTGATGCCCGTCAGCGAGACGATCTGCGGCGGGATCGGCGTCCCCGGGTTCACGAGGGTCGCGAACTCGCCCAGCACCTCGCCCGCGCGCACCTTCACCGCGCCGATCTCGGTGATCCCGTTCGGGCCGGGTGCCGCCCCGGTCGTCTCGAGGTCGAACACGACGAAAGTGGTGTCCCGCAACGGGGTTCCGAGCTCGTCGAACGCGAGCTGTGCCTGGACCGGACGCATGGCCGCAGACCCTAGAGGCCACCCCCGACAATTTTCGGCGACCGGCCGGTCACCGGGGGTTCGCATGGCGTGCGACGCGGGATCCGGGGGTGGGGCCTACCCTGGAGCGATGCACCCGCAGCCGCTCGTGCCGGAGCCGCCCGGGGACCACACCGGTCCCGCGGGTGTCGCGCCGCGCCCCGAGCCGGCCGACGACGCGGGGGAGCGGCCCGAACCCGCCACCTGGCCCGCCCTGCCAGAGCCGGTCCGCGACCGGATCGCCGAGCTCGCCGCGGCCGCCGTGGCCAAGCTGCCGAACACCGACGTGCCCCGGCAGCTGCGGCCCGTGGCCAAGTTCGCGCCGGCCAAGCGCGCGAAGCTCGGCGGCGCCGCCCTGCTGGCCGCGCTGGGCGAGTCGTCCCAGTTCCGCACGGCCGTCATCGAGTGGCTGCGCGAGCACCGGACCGACGCCCTCGACCCCAACGCCGCCGACTCGATCGCTGGGGCGGCCGCCGCCGTCCTGCTCGGCGAGTCCGGGGCCGCGGGCCGGGTCCGGCTGGTCGCGAAGAACGCCGAGGAGAACGTCCTGCGCGCGGAGCGGGACGCGGCCCTGGCCCGTACCCAGCGGCTCGAAACCGAGCTCGTGCAGGTCCGGGCCGAGCTCGCCGACGCGAAGCTGGCCGCCGAGAGCGTCCGCGGCGAGCGCGAAGGCGAGGTCGAGAAGCTCCTGAAGCGGCTTCGCGAGCAAGGCGTGCAGCTGCGGCAGGCCAAGGACGCGGCCGAATCGGCCTCCGTGGACGCCGAACGCGATTCCTCGGCGCGGGCCAAGGAGGTCGCCGCCCTCACCGCCCAGCTCGCGCGGGAACGCCAGCGCGTCGCGAACGAACGCGCCCGCGCCGAACGAGCCGTCGCCGACGCCGACATCGCCCGGCAGTCGGCCCGCGAAGCCCGCGAAGCCGATGAAGTGCGGCTGGCCCTGCTCGTCGACACGATCGACGGCGCGGTCAACGGCCTGCGCCGCGAGCTGGCCCTCGGCGCCCGCGGGGCCCGGCCGGCGGACATGGTCCGCGGCGCGAGCTCCGGCCTGGGCCAGGGCGGCAAGATCGCCGACGTGTCCACGTTGGACCGCTACCTCGCGCTGCCCAACGTGCACCTGATCGTCGACGGCTACAACGTCACCAAGACCGGCTATCCCGAGCTCGCCCTGGCCGACCAGCGCGACCGGCTGATCCACCAGCTCTCCGCGCTGGCCGCGCGGACCTCCGCCGAGGTCACGGTGGTCTTCGACGGCGCCGGCGTGCTGTCGGTCCCGGCCTCGGTGCCCCGCGGGGTCCGGGTGCTGTTCTCCGACCGCGGCGTGCTGGCCGACGACGTCATCCGCAACATCGTCGCGGCCGAGCCCGCGGGCCGGCCGATGGTGGTCGCGACGTCGGATCGCGCGGTCGCGGACTCGGTGCGCGGCGGCGGGGCGCACCCGACGCCGTCCGCGGTGCTCGTGAGCCGGCTCAGCCGGGTCTGACGCTTTCCGCGCCTCGGCAGGCCGACACCGGTCGCGCGCGGGGCCGGGCATTCAATCGCTTGAGGCAGTGGTGGCGAGATGGCGCCGGCGCGCGGTCGCGCGGGTCGTGCGCCGGAAGCCCTCCGAGGTGCTGGGAAGCCGTCTCAGCCGAGTTCGGGCCGACGGCGTCGCAGGGACCCGATCGGGTGAATCGGAGCCGCTGTGGCGGATCTGAGCCCCGGAAACTGTCGGTGGTGCCGCCTAACGTGCGGGGCAGCAGTTCCCGACGTGAGGAGGACCACATGACCGGCACCCCGGAGTTGTCCGAAGTGGACGTCTCGCACCTTTCCGTTTCCGACATCGAGGGCGTCGTGGTCGATTGCGACCGCTGCGTCGTGCGCGGCATCTCCTGCCACGATTGTGTGGTGACCGTTCTGCTCGGCGCGCCACCCGCCGTGGTGTGGGACGCCGACGAGCGCCGCGCCGTGGACGCGCTGGCCGAGGCGGGGATGGTGCCGCGGCTCCGAATGGTCGAGGAACCGGCTTTGCGCACCGCCTGACTCAGCCGTTTCGTGTCGGCGCGCCGAGTGGTCGATCGGATCAGGTGAACGGTCGGTAGTCGAAACGGCGGCGGGAATATCCCCAGCGTGTAACGCCCATCACATGTTTTCTCCCCTGCTGGTCCGATGGTGTTTAGCGGCGCTACGCAGAGTTTTTGCCCCGGGGGTGGTGGACGTGGTGGCGGTCTTTTCGTAACCTGTCCGAGATCTCGTGGCCCATGACCGTCGATGAGGCGGCGACGCGAGATCGCCGCCGGACGCAGCTTTGTCGGGAAGCTGGGAACCGGAACCACCATCGCGGGTTTTCCCTTATGGGGGAGAGCGCGCGCGGTGGCGGGACAACGGCGAAGAGGAACCCCCGACCTCTTCGTGCGCCGGTCCCCCTCGGCGGCCGAGACGCAAAGGAGACCCGCGCGACCGTGCAGTCGCATCCAGTCAGGCGCGTGGTGTCAGGTGCCCTCGCCGCGGCTTCGGTGATCACCCTCGTCACCTTGGCCCAGCCGACGGCCACCGCCGCCCCCATCCCCGTTCTCCAAGCCCCGCCCACCGGTTCGGACGCGCTCGCCCAGTACCGCGATCTCGCGGCACAGGCCGAGAAGCTGAACGAAGACCTGCTCAAGGCCCAGGACGACCTGAAGGCCAAGCAGGGTGAGCTCGACAAGGCCACCACCGACGTCAACGCGGCGAAGGACCAGGCCGCCGCGGCGAGCACAAACGAGAAGAAGTACCAGACCGAGGTCGACAAGTTCGCCGGCGCGTCGTTCACCAGCGGTGTCCAGCTGAACAAGCTGTCCGCGCTGCTGGCCGGCACGTCCACGCAGGACTTCCTGGACCGCTCGTCGGCCCTCGAGGTCATCGCGACCGACAAGAACGCCGCCATGGGCAACCTCAGCGGCGCCGTCCAGCAGGCCACCGACGCCACGAACAAGGCCACCGACGCCGCGAAGCGGGCGACGGACGCCCGTGACGCCGCGGCGAAGCTGACCTCGGACATCCAGGCCAAGCAGAAGACGCTGAACGACCAGATCGACCAGCTCAAGGCGGCCAACAAGAGCCTGAGCGCGCTCGACAAGGCGGCCCAGCGCGACACGGGCTCCGCGCCTCCGGGTCTCAAGGCCCCGACCGCGGACGCCCAGGCCGCACTGGACGCCGCGCTGAGCAAGCTGGGCAGCGCCTACGTCTGGGGTGCCACCGGGCCGAGCACGTTCGACTGCTCGGGCCTGATGCTCTGGGCCTACAAGCAGGCCGGCATCACCCTGCCCCGGTCCAGCCGGGAGCAGTCCACCTTCGGCGCCGCGGTGCCGCGGGACCAGCTCCAGCCGGGCGACCTCGTGTTCTACTACTCGCCCGTTTCGCACGTCGGCATGTACGTCGGCAACGGCAAGATGGTGCACGCGCCCGACACCGGTGACGTCGTGAAGATCTCGCCGCTGCAGAGCCAGTACGCGGGAGCGCGACGCCCGACGTCGTGACCCGGAGCAGTTCGTGAAGGGGCGGTACCGCACACGCGGTGCCGCCCCTTCGCTGTCCTGTCATCCGAGGCTCCGCCTCGGGCCGGGGGGCTTCGCCACCCGGGCACCCGAACGAAGAGGTGGAGGCCGCTAGCCTCAGGGGCGTGCTCAAGACCCTGCTCGTGACCAACGACTTCCCGCCGCGGCCCGGGGGGATCCAGAACTACCTGAACTCCCTCGCGACCCGGCTGCCGGCGGACGACCTGGTCGTCTACGCGCCGTCGTGGGAGTCGAGCACGGGGTCGCACCAGGAGTTCGACGCCGAGGCGCCGTTCGAGGTCGTCCGGCACCCGACGTCGCTGATGCTGCCGACGCCGGACGTGCTGCGCCGGGCGAAGGAGATCATGCGGGCGCGGGACTGCGAAGCCGTCTGGTTCGGCGCCGCCGCGCCGCTGGCGCTGCTGGGACACTCGCTGCGCCAGGCCGGGGCGCGCCGCGTCGTGGCGTCCACGCACGGCCACGAAGTCGGCTGGTCCATGCTCCCG
Organism: Amycolatopsis sp. NBC_00355; assembly: GCF_036104975.1. Taxonomy (GTDB): domain Bacteria; phylum Actinomycetota; class Actinomycetes; order Mycobacteriales; family Pseudonocardiaceae; genus Amycolatopsis. The sequence continues at coordinate 9,155,847 of NZ_CP107982.1, forward strand.
GGCTCGCGACAGGCGTTGCGGCGCATCGGCGACACCGTGGACGTCGTCACCTACGTCAGCCGCTACACCCGCGGCCGGTTCGCCGCCGCGTTCGGCGCGATGGCCGGGCTGGAGCTGCTGCCGTCCGGTGTGGACACCGAGCTGTTCCGGCCGGATCCCGCCGCGCGCGCGGAGATCCGGGCCCGCCACGGCCTCGGCGACCGGCCGACCGTCGTGTGCGTGTCGCGGCTGGTCCCGCGCAAGGGCCAGGACCAGCTGATCCGCGCGATGCCGAAGCTGAAGGAACGCGTGCCCGGCGCGGCGCTGCTGATCGTCGGCGGCGGCCCGTACCGCAAGCGGCTGACCGAGCTGGTCCGCGAGTGCGGCGTCGAGCGCGACGTCGTCATCACCGGATCGGTGCCGTGGGCCGAGCTGCCCGCGCACTACACGGCCGGGGACGTCTTCGCGATGCCGGCCCGCACCCGCGGCCGGGGCCTCGACGTCGAGGGCCTCGGCATCGTCTACCTGGAAGCATCGGCGACCGGCCTGCCGGTGGTCGCGGGCAACTCCGGCGGCGCGCCCGAGGCCGTGCTGGACGAGGTGACCGGGCACGTCGTCGACGGCCGGGACGTCGACCAGCTGGGGGAGACCGTCGCCAGCCTGCTCGCGGACCCGGTGCGGGCCCGCCGGATGGGCGAGGCGGGGCGCGCGTGGGTGACCGGGAACTGGCGCTGGGACGTCATGGCGGGCCGGCTGTCGGGCCTGCTGGACGGCGACCCGGTGGCCGCCGTCCGCTGACCCGTCAGGGCGTGTAGAGCGCCGGGTGCCGCGGGTCGTCGACACGGACCACGACGTCGGCCAGCGCGCTCGGGTCCGCTTCCTCCTCGTAGCGTTCGTAGGCCGGGACCGCCCAGGCGTCCGGCACACGGCGGCGCAGCGCGGCGGGGGAGAGCCACAGGTGCACGGCCAGGTCGAAGGCCAGGCCCGCGCCGAGCAGCAGCTCGCCGTCGAGGATCACGACGCCGCCTTCGGGCACCGGCACGCGGGCGGCGCGGGTCGCGCGGTCGCGTCCGGCGTCCCACAGCGACGGCAGGATCTCGCCGGAACCGCCGCCGGCCAGGGGATCGAGCACTTCGCGGCGCAGCGCACCGACGTCGAGCCAGTCGGTGTAGCGGGCGTCGGGGTTCGTGCGGCCGTGTTCGAAGCGCAGCGACGCGGGGCGCAGGAAGTCGCGCGCGGACACGCGCAGGGCCGCGCGGCCGCGCAGGCGCAGCGGCTCGACCAGGGCGTCGGCGAGTTCTGTGGTTTCCGTCGCACCGTCCGCGCCGTCGACGGCGACCGCGATCCGGGGGCGCTCCGTGAGCGCGCCGATGCGCTCGGTCAGCTCTTCGGCCAGAACGGCGGGGGAAATCGGGCGGTAGCGCACGGGTACAGATCCTCCACCCGGACCGGGGACGGTTTTCGTCGTCCCCCGATGGGATGATGCGGGCATGACTTCTTCACTGGGTTCTTCAACGGGGAAGACCGCCGATGTCGGTTGGAACATAGGGGTTTCCCGCACCTTGCCGTACCCGGAGGCGGAGGTCTGGGACTTCCTGGTCAGCCGGGACGGCGTCGCGATCTGGCTGGGTCCCGGGGTCGAGCTGCCGCGAGAGCCGGGCGCGGAGTACGAGACCGAAAACGGCACCGTCGGGGAGATCCGCAGCTTCGTGGCGGGCGACCGAGTCCGGCTCACCTGGCGGCCGCAGGACTGGGACCACGACTCCACCGTCCAGGTGCGGCTGAGCGGCTCGGGGGCCAAGACCACGCTGCGGTTCCACCAGGAATGGCTTTCGGGCGCGGAAGAGCGCGAAGAACAACGGGCATACTGGCAGGACGTCACCGATCGGGTGGTGGCGGCGCTCGCCGAACGCTGACGATTTTCCTGGGGGACGGGTATGACGACGGTCGAGGTAGCCGAAGATTTCGCGCAGGACGCGCACTTGTTCGCGGAACTGTTGCGCGCGGGCGGGCCCACGCGCCTGGTCCGGATGCCGCGGGGCCTGACCTGCTACATCGTCACGGACTTCACGCAGGCCCGCGCGCTGCTGGCCGATTCCCGGCTGCAGAAGGACAACGTGCGCGCGCACGCGCTGTTCGAGGCCAAGCTGCCCGACGAAGTGGCCGCGCAGGGTGGCTTCGGCGAGTCGCTGGGCCACCACATGCTCAACATGGACCCGCCGGACCACTCGCGGCTGCGCAAGCTCGTCAACAAGGCGTTCACGGGCCGGACCGTGGCGCGGCTGCGGCCGCGGATCGAGGAGATCACCGCCGAGCTGCTCGACGCGCTGGCCGGGCGGGAGCGGGCCGACCTGCTGCCCTCCTTCGCCGCGCCGCTGCCGATCACGGTGATCTGCGAGCTGCTCGGCGTCGCGCCGGAGCACCGCACGGAGTTCGCCGACTGGTCCAAGACGCTGCTGAGCGCGTCGGAGCCGGCGGCCGGGCAGGCCGCGGCGCAGAACATGTTCGGCTACCTCACCGGCCTGATCGCGCAGAAGCGCGCCGAGCCGGCCGAGGACCTGCTGTCGGACCTGGTCCACGCGAGCGACGACGGCGACTCGCTCTCCGAGCCCGAACTGGTGTCGATGGCGTTCCTGCTGCTGGTCGCCGGGCACGAGACCACCGTCAACCTGATCGCCAACAGCGTGCTGGCGCTGCTGCGCGAGCCGGCGCAGCTCGCCCTGCTGCGCGAAGACCCGTCGCTGCTGCCGAACGCCGTCGAGGAGTTCCTCCGCTTCGACGGCCCGATCCACCTGGCCACCCTGCGGTTCACCACGGCGCCGATCGAGGCGGGCGGCGTGACGATCCCGGAGGGCGAGTTCGTGCTGATCTCGCTGCTGGGCGCGAACCGGGACGAGGCGCGGTACGCCGAGGCGGGCAAGCTCGACGTCACGCGCGCCGCGGGCGGGCACCTGGCCTTCGGCCACGGCATCCACTACTGCGTCGGGGCCCCGCTGGCCCGGCTGGAGGCCGAAATCGCGCTCGGCGGCCTGCTGGCGCGGTTCCCGGACCTCGAGCTGGACGCGAAGCCGGACGAGCTCGCCTACCGGCCCAGTTCCCTGATCCACGGCCTGGAGTCCCTTCCGGTCCGGCTGCGCTGATTTAATCGGCGGATGGACTCCGCCGACCTGCTCGCCCTGGACGCTCAGCACGTGTGGCACCCGTACGCGCCCATGCCCGCGAAGGTGCCTTCGCTGCTGGTGACCGAGGCGAGCGGGGTGCGGCTGAAACTCGCGGACGGCCGGGAGCTGGTCGACGGGATGTCGTCGTGGTGGTCGGCGATCCACGGCTACCGGCACCCGGCCCTCGACGCCGCGCTCGCCGAGCAGGCCGGGCGGATGAGCCACGTGATGTTCGGCGGCCTGACGCACGAGCCGGCGATCACCCTCGCCAAGACGCTGGTCGACCTGACGCCGGACGGGCTGGAGCACGTCTTCCTGTGCGACTCGGGCTCGGTGTCGGTCGAGGTCGCGGCGAAGATGTGCTTGCAGTACCAGCGTTCCCGCGGCCTGCCGGAGAAGCGGCGGCTGCTCACGTGGCGCGGCGGCTACCACGGTGACACGTTCACGCCGATGAGCGTCTGCGACCCCGACGGCGGCATGCACTCGTTGTGGCGCGGGGTGCTGCCCGAGCAGGTCTTCGTGCCCGCGCCGCCGGCCGGCTTCGACACCCCGCCGGACCAGTCCTATGTGGACGTCCTGGAGGCGGAGATCGCCCAGCACGCCGGGGAACTGGCCGCGGTGATCGTCGAGCCGGTGGTGCAGGGCGCCGGCGGGATGCGGTTCCACCACCCCGCTTACCTGCGCGCGCTGCGGGAACTGACCGAGGCGCACGACGTGCTGCTGATCTTCGACGAGATCGCCACCGGGTTCGGCCGCACCGGCGCGCTGTTCGCCGCGGAGCACGCGGGGGTGACGCCGGACGTGCTGTGCCTCGGCAAGGCGCTGACCGGCGGCTACCTGAGCATGGCCGCGACGCTGTGCACCCCGGAGGTCGCCGCCGGCATCTCGCGCGGCGCGCTGCCGGTGCTCGCGCACGGCCCGACGTTCATGGGCAACCCGCTCGCCTCGGCGGTCGCGAACGCGTCGCTGGGACTGCTGGCCGACGGCGCGTGGAAGACCGACGTGACGCGCGTGGAGAAGGGCCTGCTGGACGGCCTCGCCCCGGCCCGCGACCTCCCGTCGGTGATCGACGTCCGGGTGCTCGGCGGGATCGGTGTGCTGCAGCTCGACCACCCGGTGGACATGGCGGTGGCGACCGAGGTCGTGACGACGCGGGGCGCGTGGCTGCGGCCGTTCCGGGACTTGGTGTACGCGATGCCGCCGTACGTGACGGGCGACGCGGACCTCGCGGTGATCACCGGGGCGATGCTGGCGGTGGCGGAGAAGGCGTGACGTCGCGCGGGTCGGCGCTTCGGGGTCGCTGACCGTGGTGCGGCCACCTCCGCGATCCGGCTACGGCGGCCGGCGTTCGGGTGGCCGGGGCCTCGGCTCCGGATCGCGCGCGTGTGCCGCCGAGGATCGTGCTGGCACTGATTCGGCTGCGTCCGGCGCGGATCCGGGCACCCGGCGGTGGGGAAGGCACGGGCCTCGGCATCGGGGCGGGCGCGCGTGTGTCGTCGGGTCGTGATCGCGCGAATCTCGGCGGTGGCGGAGAAGGCGTGATCACCCGCGGGAGACTCCCGGGGTTTGTAAACGCTTGATTTCAGCACATCGGGTGTGACCGCGCGCACAGCGAGACCCGAAGGTCCCTCATCGTCGCTCTGCGTACAAACCCTTGATCTACACCACGCGAACGGCGGAGGCGTCGAGTGTGAAAGGTCCCCGGCGCGGCACCGATCCCGTACCGGTGTAAACGCGAGAAATGCTTGCATAGCAGACTTTTCGCGTGCTTTCGGCGATCCTGCCCCCATGATCGAGATCGTTCGTGGTGAACACGACACCGGCCCGCCGTCTCCGCTGGACAACCTGAAGCAGAACCTCAAGCACGACCTGCCCGCCTCGATAGTCGTTTTCCTCGTCGCCGTACCGCTTTCCCTCGGCATCGCGCTCGCCGCCGGTGCTCCCGTGCTCGCGGGCCTCGTCTCCGCCGTCGTCGGCGGCCTGGTCGCGAGCGTCTTCGGTGGGTCGCCGCTGCAGGTCAGCGGGCCGTCCGCCGCTCTCACCGTGGTGCTGGCCGACACGATCGCCACCCACGGCTGGCCCGTCACCTGCGCGATCACCGTCGCCGCCGGCCTGCTCCAGATCCTCTTCGGCCTGACCCGCACCGCTCGCGCCGCGCTCGCGGTGTCGCCGGCCATCGTGCACGGCCTGCTCGCCGGCATCGGCGTCACGATCGTCCTCGGCCAGCTGCACGTCGTCCTGGGCGGCACCGCCCAGGGCTCCGCGCTCGCCAACGTCGTCGCGCTGCCCCGGCAGATCGCCGCCCACCACGACCAGGCCGTGCTGATCGGCGTCGTCACGCTCGGCGTGCTGCTGGCCTGGCCGCGGCTGCCGAAGCCCGTCCGCCGCGTGCCCGCGCCGCTGGCCGCCATCGCCCTGGCCACCGGGCTGTCCGTGCTGACCGGCATGACCCTGCCGCGCGTCGATCTGCCGGCCGGGCTGCCGTCGCTGCACGTCGTGCCGCGGCTGCCCGACGGCGGCTGGGGCGGGTTCGCCCTCGCCGCCGTCACCATCGCGCTGATCGCCGGCCTCGAAAGCCTGCTGTCCGCCGTGTCGGTCGACAAGCGCCGCGGCGGGCCGCGCACCGACCTCGACCGCGAGCTGGTCGGGCAGGGCATGGCGAACGTCGCGGCCGGCGCGCTCGGCGGGTTCCCGGTCACCGGCGTCGTCGTGCGCAGCATGACCAACTACGAGGCCGGCGCGCGCACCCGGATGTCGGCGATCCTGCACTGCGTCTGGATCCTCGCTGCCTGCCTGCTGCTCACCGGGACGCTGCGGCTGATCCCGCTGGCCGCGCTCGCCGCGCTGCTGGTGTACGTCGGGACGAAGCTGGTCAACCCGGCCGCGATCAAGGACGTCCGCCGCCACGGTGACCTCCCGGTGTACGTCGTCACCCTCGCCGGCGCGGTCGCGGTCAACCTCCTCACCGGCGTCGCGGCCGGGATACTGCTGGCCCTCGCGCTGATGCTGCGGCGGATGATCTTCTCCGGTATCCATGTCGAACGGCACGGTGACAGCCACCGCGTCGTCATCGAAGGCGCGCTGACGTTCCTCTCCGTGCCCCGGCTGACCCGGGTGCTCGCCGAGGTGCCCGCGCACGCCGAGGTCACCCTGGAACTGCTCGTCGACTACCTCGACCACGCCGCGTTCGACTGCCTGCGCGGCTGGCAGCAGGCGCACGCCGGGCCGGTGACGGTCGACGAGATCGGCCACCCGTGGTTCGAACGCGGCCGCGCGGGCACGCCGACCGTGCGCCGGGGCCTGGCCGCGCGGGTGGTGCCGCGCTGGCTGGCGCCCTGGTCGGAGTGGCAGGCCGAGCACGTCGCCCTGCCGGTGCAGCGCAGCGCGAGCTCCCTGCTGTGCCGCGGCGCGTCGGAGTTCCAGCGCCGCACCGCGCCGCTGCTGCGCGACACCTGGACCGGGCTGGCGGACGGCCAGGAGCCGCACACCCTGTTCATCACCTGCGGTGACGCGCGGATCGTGCCGAACCTGATCACCACCAGCGGGCCGGGCGACCTGTTCACGGTGCGGAACATCGGCAACCTCGTCCCGCCGGCGGACGGTGGCGCCGACTCGTCGGTCGGCGCGGCGATCGAGTACGCCGTCGGCGTGCTCGGGGTCGCCGAGATCGTGGTCTGCGGGCATTCGGGCTGTGGCGCGATGAAGGCGCTGCTCGGCCAGGCGCCGCCCGGCCTGCACCAGCTCGGCGCCTGGTTGCGCCACGGCGAGCCGACGCTGCTGCGCCGCGGCCGGGAAGCGCCGCTGCTGCTGGGCGGACGCCGTCCCGCCGCCGAGGCTGACCAGCTCGCGCTGCAGAACGTCGTGCAGCAGCTGGAAACCCTGCGCGGCTACCCGGTGGTGGCCGCGGCCCTGGAGCGCGGCGGGCTCCGGCTGACCGGGATGTACTTCGACGTCGGCGCCGCGCAGGTGTCCTTGCTGGACGACGCCGCCCGCGGCTTCGTCCCGGCGGGCGCCGTCACGTCCTGAGCCGAGCACGCCCGCGGTGGCCTTCGGTGCTCCATCCATGCCCCCGCCACCGCCCTCAACGGAGGCGCTTCGCACCGCAGTGCTGATTCAACGCACCGAAGGCCACATCGGGGCGCTCGGGAACCCTTGTGTCGTAAAGGGTTCAACTGTCGCGTGACAGGCGGGCGGGGCGTGAACGGCGGGTTAACCGGGCGTCCGATTTGTGTCATTCGGGCAAAATGTGGCCAGTTGTTCACTCGATCGGGTGGCGCATAGCGGACATTTCACACGATTTCCGGTTGCATGGTGATCATGAGACCCCTCGCCGTGCTCCGCCACGACCTGCCGGCCTCCCTGGTCGTTTTCCTCGTCGCCGTACCGCTTTCCCTCGGCATCGCGCTCGCCTCGGGCGCGCCGGTCGCCGCCGGCCTGATCGCCGCCGTCGTCGGCGGGGTCGTCGCCGGTGCGCTCGGCGGCTCCGCGCTCCAGGTGAGCGGGCCCGCCGCGGGCCTGACCGTGATCATGGCCGAAACCATCAGCACCTTCGGCTGGGCCGTCACGTGCCTGATCACCGTCGCCGCCGGCGCCCTCCAGATCCTGCTGGGGCTGAGCCGCATCGCGCGTGCCGCGCTGGCCATCTCGCCGGCCATCGTGCACGGCATGCTGGCCGGCATCGGTGTCACGATCGTGCTCGGCCAGCTGCACGTCATCCTCGGCGGCAAGGCCCAGAGCTCGGCCGTGGAGAACGTCGCCGAGCTGCCGGGCCAGATCGTCGCCCACCACGACTCCGCCACCGTGATCGGCCTGCTCACCATCGCGATCCTGCTGATCTGGCCGCGGCTGCCGAAGGCCGTCCAGCGGGTCCCCGGGCCGCTGGCCGCGATCGCGTTCGCCACCGTGGCGTCGGTCGCCACGGGGATGACGCTGCCGCGCGTCGAACTGCCCGGTGACCTGCTGAACGTCCACCTGGTCCCGCAGCTGCCCGACGGCGGCTGGGGCGGGTTCGCGCTCGCCGTCGTCACCATCGCCCTGATCGCCAGCGTGGAGAGCCTGCTCTCGGCGGTCGCCGTCGACCGCATGCACACCGGCCCGCGCGCCAACCTCGACCGCGAGCTGGTCGGCCAGGGCGCGGCCAACATGGTCTCCGGGGCGCTGGGCGGCCTGCCCGTCACCGGCGTCATCGTCCGCAGCTCCACCAACGTCGCCGCCGGGGCGAAGACCCGCGTGTCGGCGATCCTGCACGGCGTCTGGGTGCTGGTGTTCGTCGTCCTGCTCGCCGGGCTGATCCAGAACATCCCGCTCGCCGCGCTGGCCGGGCTGCTGGTGCACGTCGGCGCGAAATTGGTCAACCCCGGCCACATGAAGACCGCGCTCAGGCACGGCGATCTGCCTGTCTACCTGCTGACCCTCGCCGGCGTGGTGGTGTTCGACCTGCTCACCGGCGTGCTCGCCGGCATCGGGCTGGCTCTGGTGCTCATGCTGCGGCGCACCGTCTGGTCCGGCATCCACGTCGAAAGGGAAAACACCGAAAGCGACGGCGACCGTCACCGCGTCGTCGTCGAAGGCGTCCTGACGTTCCTGTCCGTGCCGCGGCTGTCCAAGGTGCTCGGCGCCATCCCGGCCGGCGTGCCGGTGCGGCTGGAACTGGTCGTCGACTACCTGGACCACGCCGCTTTCGAGAGTCTCACCACCTGGCAGCAGGCGCACGAACGCGCCGGCGGCACGGTGGACGTCGACGAGGTCGGCCACCCGTGGTTCGGCGAGGGCAAGGCCGGCCGTCCGACGCGGTCGCGGTTCGCCGCGAGCCAGGCCGTGCCGCGGTGGCTCGCGCCGTGGTCGGACTGGCAGGCCGCGGAAGCCGTCGACATCCCCGCCCAGCAGACCCGTCGCGGCGCCACGGAGTTCCACCGCCGGGCCGCGCCCCTGCTGCGGGACACGCTGTCCGGGCTGGCCGACGGCCAGAAGCCGCGGACGCTGTTCATCACCTGCGGCGACTCGCGGATCGTGCCGAACCTGATCACCACCAGCGGGCCCGGTGACCTGTTCACCATCCGCAACATCGGCAACCTGGTCCCGCCGGGGCAGGCCGACCCGTCGATGAACGCGTCGATCGAGTACGCGGTGGGGGTGCTCGGTGTCGAGGAGATCGTCGTCTGCGGCCACTCCGGCTGCGGGGCGATGGCCGCGCTCGCCGACGGGCCGCCGCCGGGGCCGCTGGAGACGTGGCTGCGCTACGCCGTGCCGAGTGCCCGCCGGTCCGGCCCGGTCACCGTCGACGGCGCCCGCCCGGCTCGCGAGGGTGACCGGCTGGCCCTGCTCAACGTGCTCCAGCAGCTCGACCACCTGCGGGAGTACCCGCAGGTCGCCGCGGCCGAGGCGGCCGGGAAGCTGCAGCTGACCGGGATGTACTTCGACGTCGGGGCCGCCCAGGTGCACCTGCTGGACGGCGACGCGCGCTCGTTCCGCCTCGCCGGGGCGGCGGTGGTGCCGGAGGGCTGAGGGCCCCGGCTGTCGTCTTCTCCCGTGCGCAGTTGCCGGAACTGGCCCGAACGGCGGTTCCGGGGCCCGGTCCGGCGTGCGAACTTCGGTCGGTTCACCGGCACCCGGGACTGGGCCCGGGCGCCGGCCGCGCCGAGGGGTAGGCCACGCATGTCGCTTTCCAGACGTTTCCGGGTGCTCGCCGTGGCCGTGCTGGCCACGGTCGCCGGGGTTCCCGCCGTGCCGGCCGTCGCTTCGACGGCCGGCACTTCCCTCGCGTGGCAGGCCTGCGCCGGGGTGCCCGAGCCCACGCAGGGCTTGCAGTGCACGACGATCAGCGCGCCGCTGGACTACGCGCGGCCGTCGGGGGAGCAGGTCACGCTCGCGTTCTCGCGGCTGCCGGCCGCCGACCCGGCCAAACGCCGCGGTGTGCTCCTGCTGAACCCGGGGTCGCAGGGTGATTCCCAGCTCTCGCTGCCGCTGCAGCTGGTCGCCCTCGGCCTGCCGCAGTCGGTGCGCGACGCCTACGACCTGATCGCGTTCGACCCGCGCGGCGCCGGCGACAGCACGCGGGTGACGTGCAACCTGCCCGTGACGTTCATGATCCCGCCGGCCTACGCCGTGACGCCCGCGGGCGTCGACAGCCAGGCCGTGGTCGCCCGCCAGAACGCCCAGGGCTGCGCGGACGCGCCGTCGGCGCGCCTGCTGCCCTACATCACCGTCCGGAACGTCGCCCGCGACCTCGACGGTATCCGGTCGGCGCTGGGCGAGCCGAAGGTCTCCTTCCTCGGTTACTCGTTCGGTGCCTTCCTCGGCGCGACCTACGCGACGATGTACCCGCAGCGCACCGACCGGGTGGTGCTGGACAGCTCGACCGGCCCGGGCGGCCTCGACTACACCTGGTCGCGCCGGTTCGCCTCGGGCTTCGAGAAGCACTTCCCGGACTTCGCCGCCTGGGCCGCGTCGCAGAACGCGACCTACGGCCTCGGCAGCACCCCCGAAGCCGTCAAGGCCAAGTACTTCGCCTTGGCCGCGAAGCTCGACCAGACGCCGATCGAAACCGTCGACGGCGCCACGTTCCGCTGGATCAACGAGGCCCTCACCCAGTCGGACGCGACGTTCCCGCTGCTCGCGCAGGTCTGGCAGCAGGCCGACGACGGCACGATCGCGCGGCCGCCGCTGCCGCCCGGCTTCGACTTCTCCGGGCTGCTGGCGATCGTCTGCAACATGGACGGCTGGCCGAAGAACGTCGACGTCTACCGGCACGCCGTGGCGCAGGACCGGACCCGGTTCCCGCTGCTCGGCGCGGCCGCGGCCAACGTCTGGGCCTGCGCGTTCTGGCCGGCGCACAAGACCGAGCCGCAGGTGCGGATCACCGACCGCGGGCCGTCGAACATCCTCATGGTGCAGAACCTGCGCGACAACGGCACCGACTACCCGGGCGGCGTCGAGATGCGCCGCACCCTGGGCCAGCGGGCCCGGCTGCTGAGCGTCGACCAGGGCGGGCACCGTGCGTACCTGTTCGGCACCAACGCCTGCGCCAACTCCGCGGTCGCCCGCTACCTCGCCGAGGGGGTCCGCCCGGCGGCGGACACCACCTGCCCGGCGTGACGCCCGCCCCGCCCGGGCTGCGCGGCCCGGGCGGGGGTCACTAAGTTGATGGTCCGTGACCATGCTGGTGATGACGGGGACCGGGACCGGGGTCGGCAAGACGATCTCCACGGCGGCGATCGCGGCGCTGGCCGCGGCCGGCGGGCAGCGGGTGGCGGTGCTGAAACCGGCGCAGACCGGTCTCGGCCCCGACGAGCCCGGTGACCTCGCCGATGTCGTGCGCCTGGCCGGGCCCGAGGTGACCACGCGCGAGCTGCGGCGCTACCCCGACCCGTTGTCGCCGGAGGCCGCCGCCCGCCGCAGCGGCCTGCCGACGCTCGACCCGGGCGAGATCGCGCGGGCGGCGTCCGACCTGGACACCGACCACGACCTGACCCTGATCGAGGGTGCGGGCGGGCTGCTGGTGCGGTTCGACGCCGCCGGCTCGAGCCTCGCCGACGTCGCCTGGTCGCTCGGCTCGCTGGTGATCATCGTGGCCGAGGCCGGGCTGGGCACGCTCAACGCGACCGCGCTGACCGCCGAGGTCGCCACGAAACGCGGGCTGACCGTCGCCGGGGTGATCATCGGCTCCTGGCCGGCCGAGCCGGACCTCGCGGCGCTGTCCAACCTCGAAGACCTGCCGGTGGCGGCCGGGGCGCCGCTGCTGGGCGTGCTGCCCGCCGGCCTGGGCACCGCGTCGCCCGAGGAGTTCCTGGAGGCGGCGCGGGCCGGGCTCTCGCCGTGGTTCGGCGGCGAGTTCGACCCCGAGCTGTTCACCGGACGGGCGTCCGCCCAGAAGTGACCTGCGTCGCTGTCGCCTCGACCGCGCTTCGTGCACGATGAGAGACGCTTTCCGCACCACCACGACCAAGGAGACGCCCGTGACCGCAGTCCCGGACACCGATGTCCTCGCCTACGCGCGCGAGCAGGTCCTCGAAAACGGCGTCGGCCTGGGTGAGGCCGAGGTCCTCGAGCTGCTGCGGCTGCCCGACGACCGGCTCCCCGACCTGCTGGCCCTGGCGCACGAGGTGCGGATGCGCTGGTGCGGCCCCGAGGTCGAGGTCGAGGGCATCATCAGCCTGAAGACCGGCGGCTGCCCCGAGGACTGCCACTTCTGCTCCCAGTCCGGCCGCTTCCCGACGCCGGTGCGCTCGGCGTGGCTCGACATCCCGAACCTGGTCAAGGCCGCCCGGCAGACCGCCGAGACCGGCGCGACGGAGTTCTGCATCGTCGCCGCCGTCCGCGGGCCCGACAAGCGGCTGCTTTCGCAGGTCCGCGAGGGTGTGAAGGCCATCCGCGAGGACGGCAACGACATCCAGATCGCCTGCTCGCTGGGCATGCTCACGCAGGAGCAGGTCGACGAGCTCGTCGAGATGGGCGTCCACCGCTACAACCACAACCTCGAGACGGCGCGGTCGCACTTCCCGTCCGTCGTCACGTCGCACACCTGGGAAGAGCGCGCGGACACGCTGCGGATGGTCGCCGCGGCGGGCATGGAGGTCTGCTGCGGCGGGATCATCGGCATGGGGGAGACGATCGAGCAGCGCGCGGAGTTCGCCGTGCAGCTGGCCGAGCTGAGCCCGCACGAGGTGCCGATGAACTTCCTCATCCCGCAGCCCGGGACGCCGTACGAGCACTACGAGATCGTCGAGGGCAAGGACGCGCTGCGGACGGTGGCGGCGTTCCGCCTGGCGATGCCGCGCACGATGCTGCGCTTCGCCGGCGGCCGCGAGCTGACGCTGGGTGACCTCGGCGCCGAGCAGGGCATGCTGGGCGGCATCAACGCGATCATCGTCGGCAACTACCTGACGAACCTGGGCCGCCCGGCCAGCGCCGACCTGGAGATGCTGGACGAGCTCAAGATGCCCATCAAGGCCCTCAGTGACAGCCTCTGACGCGGTTTCCGCGACCTACTGCGTCCACTGTGGACAGGAGTCGCCGGGCGGCGCGGACCACCCGGCGTGCCACAACCCGCGCACGGCGCTGGAGCCCCCGCGCTTCTGCACGTACTGCGCGCGTCGCCTGGTCGTTCAGGTGAGCCCGCTGGGCTGGACGGCCCGCTGCAGCCGCCACGGCGACACGGCAAGCGGCTGAGCGCCCCACTTCCCCCGGAGTTCCGTGAAGGCCCCCTTGAGGGACATAGAGTCCCTCAAGGGGGCCTTCACGGCTTTTGCGGTGGGGCGGCGCCGAGGGAGTGCCGCCGACACGGCGAGCGGCTGACGTCCGCCACGCACCGACCGGTTACGCTCGGTCGCACGTGTTGCAGGAGGGAGTCCGGGTGAGTGAGTCGTCGGGCCCCGCGCACCGGCCGTCGGCCGTGCCGGGACCGTGGTCCGTGCCGGTGCTGTTCCGGGAGCGGCAGCCGCGGGTCGTCGTCAAGGCCGACCTGCTGCCCGCCGTGAGCGTGCTCGGCACCCTCAGCATCCTGAGCTTCCCGCTCGCCTTCCTGTGGTCGCGGATCGCGCCGCCGGAGCGCGTCCGGATCATCGCCTCCGACGGCACCCAGGGCGCCCTCGAACTCGAGAGCTGGCACCGCTTCGACGACCTCGCGATCTTCGGGTTCCTCACCCTGGGCCTGGGCATCGTCGTCGGCGTCGTCGCGTGGTTGATGCGCGAGCGCCGCGGCCCGGTCGTCTTCCTCGCCGCCGTGCTCGGGGTCGTGCTCGCGAGCGCGCTGGCGATGCTGCTCGGCGTCGGCTGGGCCAACAGCCACTACACGATCGACAGCGCACCGGCGCTCGGTTCGGTGATCGAGCTGGCGCCGCGCCTGGAGTCGTGGTGGGTGCTGATCACCGGCCCGTTCGGCGTGGCCCTGGCCTACAGCCTGCTCACGACCTGGAACGGCCGGGACGACCTCGGCCGCCGCCTCGGCTGAGCATTCCCTAGGCTGGGCCCCCTCGAAAACCACAGGGGGTTTCAGCAGTGACCGAGGACATCGAGATATCGCGGCACAACGCCGTCCGTTTTCCCGGCATCAGCCCGCGCGCCTGCGAGCATCCCGTGGACCGCGGCGCGCTCGCCACGCTGCGCGCGGTGCCGGGGTTCGCGCAGGTCGTGAAGGCCGTTTCGGGCTTCTACAACGAACGCGGCGAGCGGCTGATGGCGCTCGCGTCGTCGATCCGCGTCGGGCCGAAGCAGTACCCGGAGCTGGAGAAGCTCCGCCACGAGTGCGCCGAGACGCTCGACCTGCCCGCGGTGCCGAACGTGTTCGTCTACCAGGACCCGCGGGTCCAGGCGTCGGCCGTCGGCATGGACGAGCCGTTCATCCGGCTCAGCACCGGGCTCGTCGACCTGATGAGCCACGACGCGCTGCGGTTCGTGCTCGGCCACGAGATGGGGCACGTGCTCTCCGGGCACACCGTGTACCGCACGATCATGGTGCGGCTGATCAGCCTGCAGCTGTCGCTGTCGTGGACGCCGGTCAGCGCGCTCGGCATCCGGGCGATCATCGCGGCGCTGCGCGAGTGGTACCGCAAGGCCGAGCTGTCCTGCGACCGCGCGGGCCTGTTGTGCAGCCAGGACCCGACGGCCGCGCTGCGCGCCCAGATCCAGGTCGCCGGCGGCATCGACCCGGCCCGCATCGACATCCCGTCGTTCCTGCAGCAGGCGACCGAGTACGAGTCGGTCGACGACATCCGCGACAGCTTCCTCAAGCTCCGCTACGTCGAGACGGAGTCACACCCGTTCGCCGTGGTCCGCGCGGCGCAGCTGCAGAAGTGGGCGGCGTCGGCGGAGTACCGCGCGATCCTGGCGGGCGACTACCCGCGCCGCGACGACGACACCCCGACGGCCGACTGGAAGGACGACCTGAAGTCGGCCGCGAAGTCGTACAAGGACTCGTGGAACGCGTCCGCCGACCCGCTGACGAAGGTGTTCAGCGACGTCGGCGAGACGGTGTCCGGCGCGGCGGGCAAGGTCTGGAACAAGTTCGGCAACGGCTCGGGTTCCGAGTCCTGAGGCGCCTCAGTTGAGGCTGGCCGGGCGGCTGAGGTCCGTCAGTTCGCCCGGCGGCAGGGGCACCGCGCCGAGCGTGTTGAGGAAGCCGGTTTCGCGCGTCAGCAGGCGGCAGGCGATGCGCAGCCGGCGCAGCGGGTGGCGTTCCTCCAGCAGCCGCTGGCGGTCTTCGAGCGGCAGCAGGCAGTCCGCGGCCAGCAGGTAGGCCAGGTCTTCGAGCGCGGCGTCGGCTTCCGGTTCGACCCAGTCGTCGCTGCGCCACGCCGTTTCGCAGTAGCGCTGGTGGGCCGTGCGCGCGACGGCGGCCAGGCGCTCGGCGACGCCGCCGCTCGGCGCGACCGGTTCGTCGTCGACCCATTCGACCGAGCCGATCAGGTACGGCGCGGACGTGCAGTCGAGCTCCCGCAGGCGGAACCGGCGCTGGGCCAGCGTCACGACGTCGAAGCGGCCGTCCGGCAGGCGTTTCGCCTCGCGCAGCACCGTGCTGCAGCCGATGTCGTACAGCTGGTCCAGACCACGTACCTCGCGGGTCAGCGACGAGCGCAGCGCGACCACGCCGAACTCGCGCCCCGGGACGGTCCCGCTCACCAGGTCCGCCATCAGCTGCCGGTACCGCGGTTCGAAGATGTGCAACGGGAGGCGGGTGCCGGGCAGCAGCACGGTCTGGAGCGGGAACAACGGCAGGATTGTCGTCGTCGCGTCACTTTCCGATTCCGGCTCGGTCACGCGTCCCACGGTAAGGGGAGAACGGTCGCACTGCAGTGTGATACCCGGGGCTTCGCCCCGGGGCCGGGGGCTCCGCCACCCGGAACCCCGAAAGAAATTGGCGGGTCACCGGTTCGGCGGCTTGAACACCGCGAACGGATCGGTGATCTGCATGCCCTTGCCGGCGAAGGAGAACAGTGCGGCGGGACGTCCGCCCGCGCGCCCGGGAGGCGCGGTGTGGCCCGTCGGGACCAGCAGTCCCCGCCGGGATAGCACGCGCTGGAGGTTCGTCGCGGACACCTTGTAGCCCAGCGCGGCCGAATACAGCCCGCGCAGCGCCGACACCGTGAACTCCTCGGGTGCCAGTGCGAACCCGAGGTTCGTGTAACAGAGCTTCGAGCGCAGCCGGTCGCGGGCGCGCAGCACGATCGACTCGTGGTCGAACGCCGTGCGCGGCAGTTTCGCGACGTCGTGCCACTCGGTGTCCTCGGGCACCTCCGGATCGACGTCGGAGGGGACCAGGGCGAGGAACGCGGTCGCCACCACGCGCGGGCCGGGGACGCGGTGCGGGTCGCTGAACACCGCGAGCTGCTCGACGTGCTTGAGCTGGCGCACGTCGACCTTCTCCTTCAGCTGGCGCCGGACGGACGTCTCGACGTCCTCGTCGGGCCGCAGCCGCCCGCCCGGCAGCGACCAGCGGCCGAGGTGCGGGTCGAGCGCGCGGCGCCACAGCAGGACCCGGAGTGTGTCCGAGCGCACTTGAAGGACCGCTCCCAAAACCTCGTGGGCCAAGGGGGTCTGGGTGTTAAGATGACTTCGCACGGTTTTCGATTATAAGGCGAAAACCGGAGACAGGTCCAGGAGGGCCAGATGACCACCACGTTGGTTCCGGAAGGTCTCACCCCGTTCGGCGGGGTCGAGGCGAACGCGGCCTGGGCGGAAGAGGTGCGGCGCCTGGCGAAGGAGCGCGACGCGGTCCTGCTCGCGCACAACTACCAGGTCCCGGAGATCCAGGACATCGCCGACCACACCGGCGACTCGCTCGCGCTCAGCCGCATCGCGGCCAGCAGCGACGCGTCCACCATCGTCTTCTGCGGGGTGCACTTCATGGCCGAAACCGCGAAGATCCTGGCCCCGGAGAAGACCGTCCTGATCCCCGACGCGCGGGCCGGCTGCTCGCTCGCCGACTCGATCACCGGCGCCGAGCTGCGGGCCTGGAAGGCCGAGCACCCGGGCGCCGTCGTCGTCTCCTACGTCAACACCACGGCGGAGGTGAAGGCCGAAACGGACATCTGCTGCACGTCCTCGAACGCCGTCGACGTCGTCGCCTCCATCCCCGCTGACCAGGAGGTTCTCTTCCTGCCGGACCAGTTCCTCGGGGCGCACGTCAAGCGCATCACCGGCCGGGACAACATCCACATCTGGGCCGGGGAGTGCCACGTCCACGCCGGGATCAACGGTGCCGAACTCGCCGCGCGCGCGGCCGAGGACCCGGAGGCGGACCTGTTCATCCACCCCGAGTGCGGGTGCGCGACGTCGGCGCTCTACCTGGCCGGCGAGGGTGCGGTGGCGCCCGAGCGGGTCAAGATCCTCTCGACCGGGGACATGGTCCACGAGGCTCGTGACACCAAGGCGAAGTCGGTCCTGGTGGCCACCGAGATCGGCATGATCCACCAGCTGCGCAAGGCCGCGCCGGACATCGACTTCCGCGCGGTGAACGACCGCGCGTCCTGCCGGTACATGAAGATGATCACCCCCGCGGCCCTGCTGCGGTGCCTGCGCGACGGCCTCGACGAGGTGCACGTCGACCTCGAAACGGCGTCGAAGGCGCGCGCTTCGGTGCAGCGGATGATCGAGATCGGGCAGCCCGGCGGCGGCGAATGAGCACGCCGGTTAATGACCCACAGGCGAAAACCCCGGTCTGGGAAGCTCGTGCCGACCTGGTCGTGATCGGCAGTGGCGTCGCCGGCTTGACCGCGGCGCTGCGGGCGCAGGCGCTCGGGCTGCACGTCCTGGTGGTCACCAAGGCGGCGGTCGCGGACGGCAACACGCGCTGGGCCCAGGGCGGCGTCGCCGTGGTCCTGGAAAACGAGCACGACCTCGACGACTCCGTGGAGAAGCACGCGGAGGACACCTTCACCGCGGGCGCCGGGCTGGTCGACGAGGTGGCCGCCCGCTCGATCCTCGACGGCGGCCCCGCCGCGATCGCCCGGCTCCGCGCGGACGGCGCGAAGTTCGACGCCGCCGCTTCCGGAGACGGTCTGCTGGCCCGGACCCGCGAAGGCGGGCACAGCGCGTTCCGCGTGATCCACGCGGGCGGTGACGCGACCGGCGCCGAGGTCGAGCGGGCCCTGGTCGAGCAGGCCGGGCAGGCGCGGGTGCCGGTGCTCGAACACCACATCGCCGTCGACGCGCTGCGCACACCGGGCGGCCGGGTCGCGGGTGTCACCGTGCTCGACTCGCACGGCGTGCCCGGGGTCGTCCGGGCGCCGGCCGTGCTGCTGGCCAGCGGCGGGGTCGGGCAGCTCTACCAGGCGACGTCGAACCCGGAGATCGCCACCGGGGACGGCCTCGCGCTCGCGCTGCGGGCCGGGGCGACGGTGGCCGACATCGAGTTCGTCCAGTTCCACCCGACGGTGCTCTACACGCCGGGCGCGCGCGGCCGCTGCCCGCTGGTCACCGAGGCGGTCCGCGGTGAAGGGGCGACCCTGGTCGACGGCGCCGGCGAGTCCGTGATGCGCGGCGTGCACCCGCTCGGCGACCTCGCCCCGCGTGACGTCGTCTCGGCGGCGATCACCCGGCGGATGCTGACGGCGCCGGGCGGCGTCGACGACCACGTGTTCCTCGACGCCACCGGGATCGCCGGGTTCGCACGGCGGTTCCCGACGGTGTTCGCCGCGTGCGGGGTGCTGGGGCTCGACCCGTCCCGCGATCCGATCCCGGTGACCCCCGCGGCGCACTTCTCCTGCGGCGGTGTGGTGACCACCGCGGACGGACGCTCGTCGGTGCCCGGTCTCTACGCCGCCGGCGAGGTGGCGCGGACCGGCTTGCACGGTGCGAACCGGTTGGCGTCCAACAGTTTGCTCGAGGGCCTGGTCGTCGGGCAGCGGGTCGCGGAGGCCGTCGCGGCGGACCTCGCGGCCGGGCTGCTGGCCGACCCGTCACGCGGGCGGCTGCCGTCGTGGACGACTGCGCCGACGGCCGAGCGGGACGCGCTGCAGCGCGTGATGAGCCGCTACGCGGCGATCGGCCGGGACGCCGACGGCTTGGCGGCCGCCGGTTCCGTGCTCGACCTGGCGACCCAGGACAGTCCCTTGTGGACGCACGCGGCCGTCGAAGACGCGGCGCTGACCGTGGTCGCGCAGGCGCTGCTCACCGCGGCCGACCGGCGCACCGAGTCGCGGGGCTGCCACGTGCGCACCGACTTTCCCGCGCCGTCGGAGACCTGGCGGCGCAGCCAGCACATCCGGCTCAGCCTCTCCGGTCAGCCGGTGCTGGCCGACCCGATCCCCCTGGAGGGCGTGGCATGACGTTCCCGATCTCCGAACCGGTCCGCCGCCTGATCGCGGCTTCGGGCCTCGACGTCGACGACGTGACGCGGGTCGTCACGACGGCGCTGGGCGAGGACCTGCGGTACGGGCCGGACGCGACGACCGCGTCGACGGTGCCCGCGGACGCGATCGCCGTCGCGGAGCTGACCCCGCGGGTCGACGGCGTGGTGGCCGGATTGCCGGTCGCGCTGGCCGTGTTCGACATGGTGCTGGGCGACGGTTACGAAGTGCTGGCCGGGCGCGAGGACGGCGACCGGCTGGTCGCGGGGGAGCCCGCGCTGGTGTTGCGCGGGCCGGTCCGCGGCCTGCTCACCGCCGAGCGGACGGCGCTGAACCTGCTGTGCCACCTGTCCGGCGTCGCCACCGCGACGGCCGCGTGGGTGTCCGAAGTGGACGGTACCGGCGCCGCGATTCGGGACTCCCGCAAGACGTTGCCGGGGCTGCGACTGCTGCAGAAGTACGCGGTCCGCTGCGGTGGCGGGGTGAACCACCGCATGGGGCTGGGCGACGCGGTGCTGATCAAGGACAACCACGTCGTCGCCGCGGGTTCGGTCACCGCCGCGCTGGAAGCGGCCCGGGCGCACGCGCCGGAACTGCCGTGCGAGGTCGAGGTCGACTCGCTTGCGCAGCTGGAAGAAGCCCTGGCGGCCGCGGCGGACGAGGTGCTGCTGGACAACTTCACGCCGGAGGAGTGCGCCCAGGCGGTCGCGCGGCGCGACGACGTCTCCCCGAAGACGCGGCTGGAATCCTCTGGTGGCCTCACCCTCGACCGTGGTAAGGCCTACGCCGAGTCCGGTGTGGACTATCTGTCGGTGGGCGGTTTGACGCACTCGTCACCCGCGTTGGATCTCGGCATGGACCTTCGCTGAACGGTGTTTCCCCGTTAGACTGCCGGTGGCGGAAGTTCCTTTCCGCCACCGGCTTTCGTTCGTGGGGTTCGGAGGGTTGGGGTGCGGTTTCCGGCGGTGCTCGCGGTGGCGGGCCTGATGCTGACCGGTTCGCCCACGCTCGCTTTCGCCGCCCCCGAGACCCAGTGCGCGAACCCGTCCGGCACCTACACCGGCGGCGTCCCGTGGGGGCAGCGGCTGGTCGACCCGGCGCGGCTCTGGCCGCTGACGCGCGGTGAGGGTCAGCTGGTCGCCGTCATCGGCACCGGCGTCGACGGGCAGAACTCCCAGTTCGCGCCCGGCCAGCTCGAGGGTGGCGGCGGCACCGAGGCGTCCGACTGCGACGGCCGCGGCACGATCGCGGCCGGCATCGTCGGCGCGCAGCCCGATCCGTCGACGACGTTCGCCGGCGTCGCGCCCGGCGTCCACCTGCTGCCGATCCGCTACACGCAGGCGAACGGCTCGTCCAACGACGGCGGCGACCCGGGTGCGCTGGCCGGCGCGATCGACACGGCGGCCGACCGGCACGCGGGGGTGATCCTCGTGGCGGTCCCGGCGGCGTTCGACAGCCCGGCGCTGTCCGGCGCGGTCGCGCGGGCGCGTTCGCAGGGCGCGGTGGTCGTCTCGGCGGCGACGGCGACCCAGCAGGGCGCCCGGACGTACCCGACGGCGACGTCCGGGGTGCTGGGCGTCGGCTCGGTGAACCAGGTGGGCGAGCCGGTGCAGACCGAGGCAGGGGACTACGTCGGCGTCGCCGCACCGGGCGCGGAGCTGGTCAGCACGTCGGCCGGCGCGGGCGGCGCGATCGCGCACCGCTGGCCGGTCACCGACCCGGGGCTGGCAGCCGCGTACGTCGCGGGCGTCGCGGCGCTGGTCCGCGCGTACCACCCGAACCTGACCGGCGATCAGGTCGTCACCCGGCTGACGTTGACCGCGCACCGCCCGCCTTCCGGGGCGCACGACCCGCGGCTGGGCTGGGGAGTCCTGGACGCCTACGCCGCCGTCTCCTCCACCCTCCCGGCGGAGGTCTCCCCGCCCGGCTCCGCGGTCGCCCCGGCCCCCGAGCCGGCGGTGATCCCGGCCGCGGCCCCTGCTCGTCCGCAGTCCGACGTCGCGGCGGGCACGATCGCCCTGGCCGGCGTCGCCTTCGCGGCCGCCGCCGGCGTGACCGTGGCCGCGGTCCGCCGGGCCCGCCGCCGGGGCTGGCGCCCCTCCCGCTTCACCCCGTAACCGACCCTCCAGGCACGCGAACCGACTGCCTGGGTACGCGAGCCGACCCTCCGGGTACGCGAGTTGCGCGTTCAATCACGCGAGATACGCCTCTGATCACGGGAGTCACGTGTACCGGAGCGGCGAACTCGCGTGCCTGGAGGGTCGGCTCGCGTGCCTGGAGGGTCGGTTCGCGTACCCGGAGGGTCGGTTCACGGTGTGGAGGCCGGAACTCGCGTGATTGAAGGCGGGACTCGCGTGGTCAGGCGGGGACGGGGCGGGTGGAGCCGATGATCGCCACCGCGTGGCTGGCCCGGGCGACGTGGACGGTGAAGTCGGCGCCTTCGCGGCTGAAGCGGGCGATGAGTTCGCGGGGGGTGCTGCGGTCGTGGGCCTGCCAGCCTCGTTCTTCCAGGGACGGGAGGACGACCTCGGCGAGGCGGCGTTCCGGCTCGCCCGTGTGCTCCAGGCGGACGCCGTACTGCCAGCACAGCAGGTTGCCGGGCCGGGTCGGGTCGCAGTCCAGCTCGCCGTCGACCGTGGAGTCCGCCGGGGAGCCGAAGACGGCCGCGACGCTGTCGATCACGCCCGTCAGCTCGCCCGCCAGACGGTCCAGTTCGACGCTCATCGCAGGACACCTCCGTCGTTGAGGAACTCGACGCCGTTCTCCACGATGCCATGCGGGTCGAAAGTGCCGTCGGCGGTGGTCGGGCCGCCGGTGATGACGCGGTAGATGTTCGTCCACGACTCCGAACCCGGCTTGAGCACGTCGCTGTGCGACGACAGGCCCCACATCTCGTTGCCCGCCGCGTCGCGCCCGGTCTCCAGGTCGGTGACGCCGGGGAAGGTGTCCGGGTCGGCGCCGTGGCCGATGCCGGTCCACTCGAGGCCCCACGCGTTGCCCTGGGCGATCTCGATCGGGTCGAGCGGCGCGGTCATCGAGAACCGCTGCACGCCCGCCTGGCTCGCCGGCAGGTCCGCCGGCGACCAGACGCCGTGGCCCATGCCCGCCGACTCGACGTGCAGCACGCGGTCGACGTCGAGGCCCTGCGTCTCGGCCAGCCCGACCGTCGCGCCGCCGTAGCTGTGCCCGATCGCGGTCAGCGTGACGTCGTCGCCCGCGTGGCTCGAGATCTCGCCGCGCAGGTCGTCGGTGAAGTGCTTGAGGTCCGGCGCCATCGTCTGCGCGTAGCTCGCGTCCGGCCCCTGCACCACCGGGTTCTGCGGGAAGACGCCGTCGGCCCAGACGACCATCGCGGTGCGTCCGGTCGGGTCCGCGGCCACCAGGCTGCGCCCGAGGCCGGCGTAGGCGTCGAAGTTGGACATCTGCGTGTTGACGCCGGGCACGAACAGCCCGACGTTGCGCGTCCCCGGTTCGATGTGCCCGACCAGCTCGGCGATCCGGCCGTTGCCCGACGGGTCGAACTTCAGGATCTGCCGGTTGCTCGCGAGGATGTCCTCGTACAGCTTGATCCGCGCCTGGGACGCCTTGATGTCGTCGGCGTCGGTGAGCTGCGCGAGCCGCGAGCGCTCGGCGGTCAGCGCGTCGGCGACCTTCGTACGGTTGGCCGCGATCGCCCGGCCCCACGCGCCGGTGTCGGCCGTGCCGCCGATACCCGCCGGGTTTCCGGCCTTGGGCAAGGGATCCTCGGGCAGCAGGGCCCGGTACATCGCGGCGACCTGCGCGTCGGCCCGCCGGTACCCGGCCGCCGACTCGGTCAGTCCACTTTGGAGCTTCTTGGCGAGCGTGACGTCGCCGGAGAGCTTCGAGCCCAGCTCCGTCATCGTCTTCTCGAACGTCTTGGCCGCGGCCTTGGACGCGTTGACCTGCCCGAAGGCCGTGGCCGGCACCTTCTCGCCCGCGACGGCGGACTGCGCCGAAGACAGCGCGTCCGCCCGCGTGCCGTATTCACCCGCCGCCGTGTCGAGGCGAGCGGGGGCCACGCGATACCCGGCAGCCGTCACGGCCCGCCTCCGTTCTGCAGCAAGGGGTCGTGAGTGTTTAGGGCGGTTAGAACCGCCCTAAACACTCACGACCGGGTCAGTAGACGTCCGGCTCTTCGCCGATCACCGGCGGTGCGACCGGGGCGGACTGGCCCCAGACGTTCTCCGTCTCCACCAGCCAGGCCGGGATCCGGCGCCCGGAGCCCATGTCCCCGCCGCCGCCCATGCCCATCGGCATCATGGGCATCATCGGCATCGCGCTCTTCGCGGCCGCCGCACCCGCGGCACCGACCGCGCTGCCCGCGAGGCCGCTGAGCGCGTTGCCCGAGCCGCCGTCGCCGGCCAGGCCGGAGTGCGCCGCCGGGGCGTCCGCGCCGCCGCCGAGACCGCCGCCCCCGGGGATCCCGCCGCCGATCGAGGGCGCGTCACCCCCGCCGATCGGGATGCCGCCCCCGGCGCCCCCTTCGACGCCGGCGCCGCCGCCGAGCTTCGTGCCGGGCGCCTCGTCCTTGTTCTCCTTGGGGTCCTTGCCGGACGCCCAGCCGGGCACCTTCGGCATGATCGAGCCGAACCGGCCGAACGCGGCGGCGGAAGCCGCGGCGAGCCCGGCGGTGAACATGTCGCCGAACAGCGGGTTCGACGTCGGCACGGTCGTGCCGGGCTGCTGGGTGGTGCCGTCGGCGCCGGGCAGCGGGTGCCCGTCGGTCGGCGTGACGACGACGCCGGGATCGGTCGTGCCGTTGCCGACGAGGCCGGGCGAACCCGTGCCGCCCGCGCCACCGCCGGCGGGGACGGTCGCCGGCGTCTCGACGGCGTTCGGCGACGCCGGGATCGAGTCCTCGGCGACGCTGTACTCACCGGCCAGCGTGGTCATGACCGCGATCGCCTTGCCGTGCGCGGAACCGGCGGCGTTCGCGGCGGACTGCTGCGCCTCGACGTTCGAGATCGCCTGCTGGCGCTGCTGTGCGGCGGCCTGCATGACGGCGGGCGAAGCGTCCGGCGGCAGCAGCGGCGGGTTCACCGCGAGCGCGACGTCGGCGGGGGAGACGTCCGGCACCGAAACCGGCGGCGGCATCTCCTTCTTGGCCTTGACCAGCGCGTCGGCGGCGTCGCCGAGCATCACGTTCATCGCTTCGGCGGTCTGCGCCACCTTGGCGATGCCGTTCGCGAGGTCGACGATCATGTGCTGGTACTGGTCGGCGGCGCCACCGGTCCACTGGTCCTTGAACTCGGTGAGCTCGGAGTTCAGGTTGTGGGCCTGCTCGTGCAGGTGCAGCGACGCGGACTTCCACTTGTCGGCGGCGTGCCGCGCGCTGTTCGGGTCGCCGGCCTGCAGCATCGCGTACAGCTGCTGATGGCTGTACGCGGCGAAGTTCGTGTGGGCCGTGGTGTCGTGGTGGTGGGTCATCCCTTGCTCCTGTCGCCGTCACCGAGGCCGAGCAGGCCGAGGACCGGGTCCAGCAGGCCGGTGACGGCACCCGAGCTGTGCAGGTCGCCGGCCACCGACTGGTCGGCGTTCGCGTAACCGTCGGCGACCGTGTTCGTGACGTCCTGCGCGAACCCGATCGCGCTGCGGACCTGGTCGAGCAGGCCCTGCATCTCCGACACCGCGGCGCGGTTGGCGTCGGCCAGCGACCCGGCCTCGCCGAACTCGCCGAACAGCAGCGGCTCCTCGCCGAGGGTGAGCAGGAAGTCGTTCGGTTTGGACATCGCGTGGATCTGGGTCTCCAGCTCCCGCACGAAGTCCTTCAGCGATTCCAGGTGGACGTAGTACGACTGGTCGTGCATCGGATCCCGGCTCTCTCGTCGCACGCTAGGGAAAAGGGAAAGCCGATCGGCCGGTGCGAGCGGGGGGTGTCCCGCACCGGCCGACCGACGTCTGGGCGCGGATCAGCCCGCGAACAGTCCCTGGTTGCGGTTCTCCAGCTGCTGCTGGAGGTCGTGGGCCTCGCCGACCTTGCCGCCGAACTGCGCGATGATGGCGACGATGTCCGCGGTGGCCTGGCGCAGCCGGGTCTCCGACTGGCGCGCCGCGTCACCGGCGGAGCTGCCGGAGGCGTACCAGGTGGCGGTGATGGGCTGGAGGTTCTGGTGCAGCTGCTCCAGCTGCGAGGTGAGCGCCTTGGCCTTGGCGGCCAGGGACGCCGAGCTGTGCTGCAGCGCGGCGAAGTTGATTTCGACGACGTCGGCCATCGGTACGTCCTCTCAGGTCAGGGGTTGAGGCGGGGGATCACGCCCGAGCCCTCGAGGGTGTTGCCGACCCCCTGGAAGCTCTGGTGGACGTCGGAGTCGCCGCGGCCGTAGTTCGCGTGGCTGGTGTGGACGAGCTGCGACATGGTGTCGAGCTCCTTCACGGCCGTGGTCATCTTCTCCTGGAGCCGGCGCTGGAGATCCCAGAACGCCACGGCCTGGTCACCCTTGTAGTTGCGCAGGGCCTCGGTCAGCTCGGACTCCAAGCTGGCCATCGTGGACTTGGCGTTCGTGGCGGTTTCCTCGAAACCCTGGACGGCGCGCGTCATAGCAGCGGAATCTGCCTGGAATCCCGGACTGGACATCGACGGGCCACCTCCTTCCTGAAGCGAATTTCCCCTGGCGCGGTGATCCGCGCGGTGTGAAAGTCACGCTAGAAAGAAGGGGGGTGTGGTCAAACGGCACAACTGCCGGTCGTGCTGACGGCACTATTACCCACAGGGGACCGGCCCATCCCCGGACGGGGGCGCGCTTCAGTGCCCGTCGTGACCGTCCCGGCCAGGCTGTATGCCCTGGCAGACAAAGGAAATCCGCTGGTCACGCTCCGGTCGTGGCACCACCCGCTGTCGTGCTCGCCGGAGCGACAGCGCCCCTGTGCGCGGCGTCGTGCTCGGGCTGCTCGTAGATGATCGCACGGTGGTCAACACGCCGACCCGGCTCCGGGTGGTCTCTGCCGAAATTCTGAGATCCGCCCGGTAGACCCGGGGGCCCCGGACGGAAGGCGGCCCGAGATGGTCCACCCGCACGCTCTGCTCACCGAACTGGATCGCGCGCCGGACGTGCCCGCGTTCGAGCGGGGGGACGCGGTGACCACCCGGGCGTCGCTGAAGGAGCTGGTCGGCCGGTTCACCGCGGGGCTGCGGGCCGCCGGGCTCGGACCGGGCGCCGGCGTCGGGATCGCCACCGCCGTCACGCCCGAAGGCTTCGCCGCGATCGTCGCCGCGCACGTGCTCGGCTGCCGGGTCGTCTGCGTGCGGGCCGGGCTGCCGGTGCCGCAGCTGCGGCACATCGTCGAGGACATCGACGCGCTCGTGGTCGACGAGGCGACCGAGTCACCCGAGCTGCTCGGCACCGTCGCGGGCGCGCTGATCCTGCGGATCGGGCCGGAACTGCTCGCCGCGTACGAGGAACCGGTGCCCGCCGGCCGGCCCGGCGACATCGCGACGGTCGTGTTCACCAGCGGCAGCACCGGCGTCCCGAAGGGTGTCGCGTTCAGCTACCGGGCCTTGACCGAAGGGCGCGTCTGGCGGGCGCCGGAGCCCGGCTCGGCGCACGAGAAGCTCGGCGCCGGGTTCAGCCGGTTCCTGCTGTTCGGCACGCTCTCCAGCGCGGTGATGCTCGAACAGCTGGCGCTCTGCCTGCTCGCCGGCGGCACGGCCGTGGTCCCCGACGGGCTCCCGGACTTCCCGTGGATCCTGCCGCGGCTGCGGGTGAGCGCGGCGCTGATGACCGTGCCGCGGCTGCACCAGGTCCTGGACGTCCTGCGGGCCGAGGACGTCGACCTGAGCGACCTGCGGACGCTGATCGTGGCCGGCTCGCCGGTGCCGCCGCACAAGCTCGCCGAGGCGGCCGAGCTGATCGGGCCCGCGATGCACCACGCCTACGGCCAGACCGAGACCGGGATGCTGACGGTCTGCGGGGCGGACGAGGGGCCCGGGTCGGTCGGGAAGGCGTGCGACACGGTCGAGATCGAGGTCCGCGACGCTTCCGGCGCCGCGTTGGCCGAGGGGCGGGAAGGCGAGGTCTGGGTGCGCACGCCGTCGGCCCTGGCGGGCTATTGGCGCGACGAGACCACCACCGCCGAGGTGCTGCACGACGGCTGGGTACGCACCCAGGACCTCGGGCACCTCGACGCCGAGGGGTACCTGCACCTGTCCGGCCGCGCCCGCGACGTCGTGATCGTCAACGCGATCATCCACTACACCGGCCCGATCGAGCACGCGATCGCCGCACACCCGGACGTCGACCAGGCGTACGTCGTCGCGGTACCGGACGCGCTGACCGGCGAGGCGGCGGTGGCGTTCGTGGTGCCGGTGCCGGGGCGCACGCCGGACCTGGCCGAGGTGCGCAAGGGCGTGGCGGCCGAGCTGGGGGAGGCGGCCGTGCCGGCGCGGTTCGAGCTGGTGGACGCGGTACCGGTGGCGCCGTCGGGGAAGCCGGACAAGGCGGCGCTACGTGCGTCCATTGTGGACTAGAAGTGGGTGTCGACGCCGAATTCTTCGCGCAGGGCCAGCATGTCCGCGAGATCACGCCCGGCCGGCTCGTACCCCTGGTGGAAGAACACCTGCTGGGCCACGGAAACGCACGGCACCTCGACGCCGTCGATCCGGCCGGTGACGAAACACCCGGCGGGATAAGGGAAAGTCCCGCCGGGGGCGGCCTGGACGGCTGAGCCGTCCTCGGCGAAGACCAGCGGATGCAGGTCGAGCTCGGTGCCGCCGCCGGAGAGGACGAACCGGACCGGGCGCAGGTCGAGCGTCTCGCGGTAGCCGAGCGTGGCCAGCGCCATGAGCACCGCCGGCTCCTGCTCCCGGCGGTGCAGCAGGTCGAGGTCGCGGTGTTCGCGCGTCTGGCGGCCGAGCAGGGCGTCGACACCCCAGCCGCCCGCGAGCCAGACTTCGGCCGGGGCCAGGGTTTCGAGCACCCGCAGGACCGTCCGGGCGTCCATCACTTCCCGGCGCGCAGGTCCGTGACGACTTTGGCGATCCGCCGTTGCCTGGTTTCCTCGGTCTTCGCCTGCCCGATCGGCAGCACGAACCCTTGTTTCCGGCTGTAGGACAGGCTTTCGAACCGTTTCAGGGCTTCGCTGTCGGCGGCGAGCGCCGCGGCCAGGTCCGCCGGGATCTCCAGCTCGCGCGGCGCCGTGTCGAGGACGATCTCGACGTCGACGTCGTCCCCCGCGGCGACGCCCGCTTTCTCGCGGTTCTCCGCGCTGAGCGGCACGAGGTACTGCCCGCCGCGGCTCGCGACCGTCGTCCGGTAGGAGTGGCCGCCGAGGGTGACGGTGACCGCGGGCTTCTTGCCGGCGCCGAGCGCCTCGACGACGTCGTCGGGCACCGGCAGGCCGGTCGCCGTCTTGCCGCCGAGCAGGACCGTGGTGCGGAACTTCATGGGGCGAGTATGCCCCGCGCCGGCCTCCCGGGCGGTGAGGCCGGCGCGGGACGCGTGTCAGACGCCCGCGGTGGTGCGGATCCAGCTGCGGCTCGACGCGATGCTCGCGTAGTTCTGCGTGCCCTGCGGGTTCGAACCGGAGTTGTTGCCGGTGGAGCAGACGCCGACCTGGAGGCCGTTGTAGAGCTCCGGGCCGCCCGAGTCGCCGTGCCAGGCCGAGCCGTTGACACCCTGGCTGGCGATGGCCGTGCCGCCGAAGGCGTCCGTGCTGGTGCCGGTGACGCGGACGTTGGCGGTCTTCAGCGTGCTCGAGGGCGGGCTGGTGCCCTGCGTGCGGCCCCAGCCGTAGATCTGGTTGGTGGACCCGGACGGCGGGTTGCCGGTGCCGAGCTTCATGTACGTGGTGTTCACCGCCGTCGAGAGGTGCAGGAGCGCGACGTCGCCGTTGGGCGAGGCCTTCTGCTGGTCGACGGCGGCGTTGGTGCCCTGCTGGAGGGTCACGTTGCCGACCTTCACGTGCATGCCCGGCGAGTTCAGGCAGTGCTGGGCGGTGAGCACCCACTGCGGGGCGATGATCGTCCCGGAGCACTCGAAACCGCCGTAGGTGGTGACGTTGTTCCAGTAGATCTGGGCGCCCCACGGCGCGGAGGAGACGGTGCCCCCGCCGATGATGTCCTCCTGGGCGTCCGCGACTCCCGCGGAGACCAGACTCAACGCGGCGGCGGCGGCACCGACCGCGGCGACCGCCTTCGAAGCCTTCGAAGCCTTCGAAACCACAGACATTCGCATGAAAATGCCCTTCGGCCTGGTGATCCGTCCCGAGCGGGACGACTCGCCCAAGGTAAGTTCCGCCGGAATTTTCCGAAACCTACCGAAGTCGGAAAGTTGCCGACGGTGGACCGGTCGGCCGCTACGCGATCGCGACGCTCGTGGTCGGGCTGCTCGTCCTCGCCGCCTGCGTGGTGTGGTGGCGGCAGCCGTCCGGGGAACAGCTGCCCGCGGGGGAGGCGCACGGGCTCGACATCACGGCGGGCCAATGCTTCTGGTCTCCGACGGGCACGGGCGAAGTCGACGTGCTGCTGACGCCCTGCACCGAGCGGCACACCGCCGAGGCGTTCGCGGTGCTCCCGCTGGCCGAGGGCTCGATGCCCGACATCAGCGGGTCCTACCAGCCCATCCTGGACCGCTGTCAGGCCGCCGCCCGCCCGATCCCCGGCGCGCGAGTCCAGGTCATGACCCCGGTATCGGTCAGCGGAATCGGGGGCAAGCCCCGGGCGGTCTGCTACTACCGCTTCACGGCCGAGATGACCGCGCCCGCGCGCTGAGGTGCCCGCCGACCCTCACTCACCGATCCGGCGGCCCGCAGTACTGGGCCTTCACCGGGTCGTGGTCGTAGCGCAGGCCGGTGCGCGCGAACGCGCCCACGACGTTCTCCCGGAACCGCGCGAACGTCCACGGCGCGCGGACCGAGTCCAGCATCTCGCGCACCTGCGGGCAGGCCAGCGTCCGGCGGATCGCCGCCAGGTTGTCCGGGGGGAACTCGGCCGGCGTGCCGAGGGCCTGGTCCGCCACCGCCCAGATCGTGCCCGCGTACTTGTCGTGGCCGACGCGGCGATCCGGGTACGGCGTCGTGTGCGCGGCCACCGGGTTCGCGAGGCCGATCGGGTCGTGGACCGCCACCTCCAGCGGTAGCAGCAAACCCGGGCCGCCGATGTTGAAGAACGTCCCGGCGCTGTAGCCGGCCGCCGACGGGTATGCGTGCCAGGTGTCGTCGTCCCAGAAGAGCACCGGGCCCGGCTCCGCGGCCAGGCGCGGGCGGAGGCGGTCGGCGATCGCCGTGAACTGCGCGAAGTCCGTGGCCAGGACCGGGTTCGGGTGGCCGCTGGCGATGACGTAGCTCGCGCGCTCGTCGGCGATCCCGGTGGCTTCGTCGAGCGGGGCCGGCAGGCCGGCGTAGGGCGTCCGCAGGTCGACGGCGGCCACCAGGGCGTAGGCGCCCAGCGCGGCCACCGGCAGGGCCGACGCGCGGGTGAGCCGGACCGCCATCACCGGCAGCAGCAGGCAGAACAGCGCCGGCAGCAGCATCCGGGCGTGCATGAAGTCGCCGCCCATGCGGACGACGTACAGCGCCTGCGCGAGCCCGGCCACCACCGGCACCGCGCACACGACGACCACCCGGCGGTCGAAGGAGAAGCGCCGGAGCAGGGCCGCCAGGGCGCACAGCGCGAGCGGGATCCACAGGAGGTACGGCGTGAAGAAGTCGTCCAGGTACGCCCAGCCCTCGTCCCACCGCACCCTCGACGCTTCCTTCACCAGCGCGGTGTTCGGCGTCAGCAGGCCGTAGTACCCCATGCGGAACACCTGGTACGCCAACGGAAGCGCCGCGGCGGCCGCGAGCCAGGCCGCTGCGGCTCGCCAACCCCGCCACTCCAGCGCCAGCAGGCCGATCCCGGCGAAGACGCTGAACAGCAGGAGATCCGGCCGGACGAGCACACCCAGGCCCACGACGACGGCCGTCGTCCACAATGGACCGCACGGCTGCCGCAGGGCGCGGCGGACCAGCAGCCACCACGTGCCGCCCAGCCACAGCAGGATCAGGCCGGTCTCGAGTCCGGATGTCGCGAAGTCCCGGAACGGCGGCAGCGCGAGCACGACGAGCCCGCCCGCAGGCAGGGCGAACCCGCCGCTGAGCCGGCGGGCGCCGTCGAGGGCCAGCAGCAGCCCGGCGGCCGCGCAGAGCAGGCCGGTGACCACGGCGACCCACTCGAGCGGGATACCGGGCACCCAGCCGAACGCGGCCAGCAGGTACGTCCAGAGCGTGCTGGTGTTCGCTTCGACGCGCTCACCGACGTTGAACACCGGCCCGTTCCCGGCCAGCAGCTGCCGCACGGTCCGCAGCACGATCAGGCCGTCGTCGCTCATCCAGCGCCGATCCCAGGCCGCGGCGGCGAAGCCGGCCACGGTGAGCCCGAGCGTGACGCGGTTGACGAGCCGCCAGGGCGAAACTGCGGCGGGTTCCTCGACGACCACGGTCTTCACGGACAGCTCCCTGGGGAAACGCCGGCGCCCGCGCGCACCCGGGAAGCCGGCCGCGCCCGCGGTGGCGCAGGCGGGGAACTGTAGCGGAAGACGGCCGCGGTCAGAACGCCCCGGCCGTCCGGAGCCGCTACCGTGCGGCGGATGTACGAGCTCCACGGGTGGTTCGGCATCTCCGAGAACGCTGAAGACGGCGATTCGGGCACCCTGGACGACGGGCTTCGCGACTTGCGTGCGCGCATCGAGGCCCTCGGCTGGGACGGCGTGCCGTCCGCCGCGGCGTCCCTGGACGTGCACAACGGGACGTACTTCCTCATCGTCAACGGAAGCGCCCAACCGGCCGGCCGCACTCGGCACGGACCTGACCGGGTTGCTGGACTTCGTCGCGAGGCGGTTCCCCGGATCCTGGGGGCTGCTCTACGAACGGTCCGACGACCTCGAGCGGCCGCCCGGCCCCGGCGCGTTCCGGGTGCGGGTCATGGCGAGAGGCCGGCTCGTCACCCGGCTGGACCCGTTCCTCTCGCCGGTGAACCCCGTGATCGAGGACTGAGACCGGCGGTCAGGACTCCACGGGCTTGGTCCACGCCACCTGCACCAGACCCGTGCCGTGGCGGCGCGAGACCAGCGTTCCCCGGCCCGGCGGCTGCGGTGACGGCTTGACGTCCGCCAGCAGCGCGCCCTCGTCCTTGGTGCCCGACATGATCAGGCCCGGGGAGCCCAGCTCCCGCAACCGCTGCAGCACCGGCTCGAACAGCGCGCGGCCCGCACCGCCGGAACCTCGCACGATCAGCACGTGCAGGCCGATGTCCCGCGCCTGCGGCAGGAACTCCAGCAGTGGCTGCAGCGGGTTCCGCCCGACCGTGGCCACCAGTTCGTAGTCGTCCACCAGGACGAACAGTTCCGGGCCACGCCACCACGAGCGGTTGCGCAGCTGCTCCGGCGTCACCGAGGGGCCCGGCAACCGGTTGCGCATCGCCGTCGCGCAGTCCGCGATCAGTTCCGTCAGCTTGCCTTCCGCGCCCGCGTAGCCCAGCAGGTGCGCTTCGGAGACCGCGCCCAGCAGGCCGCGGCGGTAGTCCGCGACGATGATCGCCGCCTCGTCGGGGGTGTACGCCGAGGTGATGCCGGTTGCGATCGCCCGCAGCAGCGAGCTCTTCCCGGACTCGACGTCGCCGAAGGCCACGAAGTGCGGGTCCGCCGCGAAGTCCAGGTACACCGGGCGCAACGTCGACTCCGCGATGCCCAAGGTGACCTGCTTGCCGCCGCCCGCGGCCAGGGTGTCCAGCGGGACCTCCGGCGGCAGCAGCCGGACCTGCGGCGCGCGCGGGCCCTGCCAGGCCTCGTTGATCCGGCGGGTCAGGTCGACGCCGCCCGCGCCGATCGTCTCCGGGCGCTGGTCGGCGTCGATCCGCGGCAGCGCCGCGAGGAAGTGCAGCTTCTCCGCGGTGATGCCGCGCCCGGGGCGGTCGGCGGGGACGTTGATCGCGACCTTGCGGTCGATCGAGGAGTCCATCGGGTCGCCGAGGCGCAGCTCGAAGCGCGTGCCGATGGCGTCGCGCAGCTGGGCGCGGACGCCGATCCACTGGTTGAGCGAGACGATCACGTGGATGCCGAACCCGAGGCCGCGCGCGGCCAGCCCGGTGATCTGCTCCTCCAGCTGCTCGTACTCCTGCCGGATCGTGGTCCAGTTGTCCACGAA
The DNA here is from genome assembly GCF_036104975.1 of Amycolatopsis sp. NBC_00355. Taxonomy (GTDB): domain Bacteria; phylum Actinomycetota; class Actinomycetes; order Mycobacteriales; family Pseudonocardiaceae; genus Amycolatopsis. The sequence goes on from NZ_CP107982.1 coordinate 9,189,406, forward strand.
CAGGAAGACGTCGCCGAACTCGCGGCCGTCGGCGCTCTCGGTGAACTCCGCGCGGCGCTGGCGGAACGTCGTGATCGACTCGATCCCGTTGGCGGCGAAGAACTCTTCGCGCTGTTCCAGCAACGTCGTCAGCTCGGCGACGACCCGGCGGCAGCGCTGCGCGTCGCGGCGGGTCGCGTAGCCGGAGGTGTGCGGCAGCCCGGCGATCGGCGCCAGCGCGCCACCACCCATGTCCAGCACGAACAGCTGCACCTCGGCTGGGGTGTGGGTCAGCGCGAGCATGCCCGCGATGTCCTTCATCAGCGTCGACTTGCCGGTCTGCGGGGCGCCGACGATCAGCGCGTGCCCGCCCGCGCCGGAGAAGTCGGCCCACAGCATGTCGCGGCGCTGCTCGAACGGCTTGTCCACCAGCGCGACCGGGATCGTCAGCTTCCCGTTGCCGCCCCAGCCGAGCGGGCACAGGCCGCGCGCGGCGTCCTCGCCCAGCGGCGGCAGGAGCTGGTCCAGCGTCGGCGGTTCGGCCAGCGGCGGCAGCCAGATCTGGTGCGCCGACGGGCCACGGCCTTCCAGCCGCGAGAGCATCGCGTGGATGATCGTCTCGCCGGTGCCGTCGGCGGCCGGCGCGTCTTCGACTTCGGTCGTCACGGGGATCTCGACCGGGGCCAGCGAGAACGGCAGCACGCCGAGCTCCTGGCCGTCCTCGCGCACGACCGTGCTGCGCGGCGGCAGCTCACCCGAGACGTAGGCCGCCTTGAGCCGGATGAGCGTGTCGGTGTCGGCCTTCAGGTACGCCGACCCCGGCACCGGCGGCAGGTGGTAGGCGTCGGCGACCCCCAGCACCGCACGGCTTTCCGCGGCGGAAAACGTCCGCAGGCCGACGCGGTAGGACAGGTGCGAGTCGAGCCCGCGCAGCCGGCCCTCCTCCAGCCGCTGCGACGCCAGCAGCAGGTGGATCCCGAGCGAGCGCCCGAGCCGGCCGATCGCGACGAACAGGTCGATGAACTCCGGCCGCGCCGAGAGCAGCTCGCTGAACTCGTCGATGATGACCAGCAGCGACGGCAGCGGGTCGAGCGGCGCGCCGTCCGCGCGGGCCTTCTCGTAGTCGCGCACCGACGCGTAGTTCCCGGCCGCGTGCAGCAGCTCCTGCCGCCGCAGCAGCTCGCCGTTGAGGGCGTCGGCCATCCGGTCGACGAGCGCGAGGTCGTCGGACAGGTTCGTGATGACGGCGCAGGTGTGCGGCAGCCCGGTCATCCCGGCGAACGTCGCGCCGCCCTTGAAGTCGATCAGCGCCAGGTTCAGCGTCTCCGACGAGTGCATCACGGCCAGCGCGGTCACCAGCGTCCGCAGCAGCTCGCTCTTGCCGGACCCGGTCGCGCCGATGACCAGGCCGTGCGGGCCCATCCCGCCCTCGGCCGACTCCTTGAGGTCCAGGTCCACCGGCCGGCCCTCGGGGTTGACGCCCAGCGGGATCCGCAGCCGGTCCCGCGCCGCGCGCGGCGCCCACGTCACGGCGGTGTCGGTGTCGCGCGGGTCGCCGATGCCGAGCAGGCCGGACAGCCCGAACGTCGCCGACATCGGCGCCTCGCCGACGACGGCCGCGGGGGTGTGCAACGGCGTCAGCATCCGGGCCAGCGCCTCGGCGGCGCCGCGGTCGAGCACGTCCGGCCGGCCGAGGAACCCGAGCCGCTGCTCGGTGGCGTCGCCGACGACCATGCCGAGCGAGTCCGGCGTGGTGTGCAGGCTCAGCAGCTTCTCGGTCGAGAACGTCCGCGGGTGCTCCGCCCCGACCTCGATCACGGTGACGCCGAGCCGGCCGTCGACGCCGATCAGCCGGGGCTCGCCGTGGGCGTTGCCGCCGTCGACGACCACGACCAGGTGCGGCAGGTCGAGCTCGCTCGCCGCGCGGCGGCTGAACACCGGCCGCTCGCCGAGGTCCGGGCCGAGCAGCTCGGCCAGCGGGGCCGCGGCCTCGGCCGCCAGCCGCCGCGAGCCCACGGCGTCCGACGCCGTCGCCGCCGTCGCGTGCGGCAGCCACTTCAGCCACTCCCAGTCGTGCTGCCGGTCCGGCGCCACGCACAGCGCGATCCGCAGGTCGGCGGGGGAGTGGAAGGTGGCGAGCTGGCACAGCAGCGACCGCGTCAGGCCGAGCACGTCCGGGCGGCGCCCGGCCAGGCTCACCGCGGCGAACGACCGCAGCGACAGCGCCACCGGCAGGCCGTCGACCGTCGAGTAGGTGCGGATGAAGTGCTTGAGGCTGGTCGAGGACACCGGGTCCAGGTCCTCCAGCGGCACGGTCTGCGGCGCCTTCAGCGGCGTCGCCAGCCGCTGCGGCCCGGTACCGGCGCGGACCTGCGCGAACTGCGAGTCGGTGCGCCGCCGGTCCCACAGCTGCCCGGTCTCGACGTAGGCCCACAGGTCGGCCGGGTCGGGCTGGACGGCGACCATCGCGGCGCGCTGGCCGTCGGCGATGTCGCGGACCTGGCCGCGCAGGCCGGTGAGATACCGCTGGTAGTCGCGGCGCTCGTCGTTGATCTGCGCCTTCTTCGCCATCCCGCCGCGGCCCAGCGACATCACGACCATGCCGCCCATGGCGCAGATGAACAGCGCGCCGAAGATGTAGGTCATCACCCCGCCGTCGCGTCCGATGTAGACGAACGACATCGCGCCCATGCCGAGCATCATCGGCAGGAACATCATCAGCTGCATCATCCCGCCGGACGAGCTCTTCGGCAGCATCGGCGGCGACTGCAGCACGATCTCGGTGGGGCGCTCGGGCGTAAGGCTCATGCGGCGAAAACTCCAGATCCGGGATGGCTCTGCCCGGTATTTTGGCCACTCACCGCCCGCTCGCGGTGGGTACTTTTGCCGTCCGCCCGCTTCCGGGGACGAACTTACGCTCTGCCGAGCAAGCCATCCGCGGAAGGAGACCCATGGCCGGCGAGTACCGGGCTGAGCCCGAGGCGATGCGCTCCGCCGTGGGGAACGTGGGCGGCATCATCGCCCACGGGATCAACGCCGTGGCCGACCTCGAACGCCTGGTCGTGCAGCCGACGTCGTTCGCGACGTTCGGCAGCGCGGTGGCCGCCGCCAACGCGGCCCTGCACTCCGGCCAGATCACCGCGGTCCGCACGCTCCTGCAGCTGTTGCAGCAGATCAACGGGCTCGTCAAGGCCAGCGCCGACGCCTACCAGGCGGCCGACAAGGACGTCGCCACCGGGTACGGGGGCGGCACCGCGACCGGCGGGGCCACGGCGCCCTCGTCGATCTGGGGGAACTCGCACGCCTCCGAGCTCGCCACCCTGGCGATCAACGACAGCGCGGGCGCCCACGGCGAGCCGTCGTCGGTCGGCAACGTGCTGCGCTACCTGGGTGACGCGGACCTCGGCAAGCTCGGCGACCACCCGATCACCGACACCCGCTTCCACGGCGTCGCGGACTTCAACGACTGGCTCGCCGGCGACGCCGACAACCAGGCGCGGATGGGGCTGATCGAGGTCTACGCCGGCACCGCCCGCACGTTCTCCGACGTCCCCGGCGGCGTGCACAGCGGGGACGTCGTGGTGGTCGAACCACTGCTGTTCTCCGACCGCCAGCCGGTCATCGGCGTCGCCGGCGACGGCGGCCGCCTGTACAACCACGGGCTCCTCGACGCCCGTATCAGCGGGCTGGCGAAAGTCAGCGTGTACCGGCCCGCGTCCGTCGTCTGAACTTCTTCCCGTGTGCCTGATGAGACCCCGATGAGACTCTGTGAGGTCGTCCGATGCTGACTTTCCCGAACTCCAGCGCGATGGACGCGACCGCGGCCTCGGGCGGGCCGATCACCGTCCTGCCGCAGATCGTCACCGGTCAGCCGGAGCAGATCGCCCAGCACGTGCTCGATCTGGTCAAGAAGGCCGAGCAGTTCCTGAGCATGTACACCGAGCTGTCCAAGGCCGCCGACCAGCTCGGCAAGATCTGGTCGGGCGCGGCGAGCGAGTCGGCGCTGAAGAAGATCACCGACTCCCTCGACCAGCTGACCAAGATCATCGGCGTGGTCCAGAAGGGCGCCGAGCTGCTCGGCATCTCGGGCACCCTGATCAAGACCGCGCAGGAGGCGTACCGCGCGGTCGTCGCCGCGGTGAACCCGACGGTCGCTTCGCTGATGTCGAACCCGTGGACCTACGGCGCGGCGGTCGCTTTGTCGACCGGGACGAGCGCGTCGCTGCGGGCCTTCATCACGTCGATCGGCGCGTTGCTCAAGGCGCTCGGCGCGACCGACCTCGCCCAGCAGATCACCCAGCTGGCGACGGTCATCGGCGAGATCGAGAAGCTGTTCCACCACGACACTCCAACCGCGGGAGCGACGACGCCGTCGGCGGGGACCACCCCGGTCACGGCGCCGCAGGCCCCGTCGTCGGTGGCGAGCCCGGCCGGGCAGCAGGCGGTGGCGGGCGGGAGCGGTGGGGGGATCCCGCAGCAGCCTTCGTTCACCGACTACACCCCGCCCGCGCTCGCCACCGGCGGCGGTTCCAGCGGTGCGACCACTCCGGTGACGGCCAACGGCACCCCGCTCGACCCGTCGAACAGCTGGATCGCGGTGGACCCGTCGCAGCACGGCGCCACCGTGCCGACCCAGCCGGCGCCGGTCACCCAGCCCGTCACGCAGCCCGCCCCGGTCACCGGCGGCTCCGGCGCGATCGGCGGTGCGAACGAGGTCACCATCCACACCAACCTCACCACCGGTGAGTCCACTGTGGAGGCTCCCGGTGGCCAGGACTTCGACGTCGACATCGACCTGGACTACAACGGAAAGCACTTCAGCCAGCACGTCGGCTACGACGCGGCCGGGAACTAGCCGATGTGGGGCTCGGGGGTCGTCGACGCGTCGGGTGTGGTCAGCTCCGTGCTGTCCGGGTACCGGCAGGTTCTCGTCGAGTGCCAGCGGCGCGTCACGGGTGATCCGGGCGCGCTGAGCGCGGCGTCGCAGCGGGTCGCCACCCAGGCCTCGACGGTTTCGGGCAAGGCCAAGGAGATCGACGACTCGGCGAAAACGTTGCACGCGGACTGGGACGGCGACGCCTACACCGCGTTCGCCACCGCGGCGCGGAAACTGGGCGGGGAGCTCACCGACGCCGCCACGAAGCTCGACGACCAGGCGAAACGGCTCTCGACGGCGTCGCAGCTCGTGCAGTCCGCGAAGGCCGCCGTCGACTCGGTGCTCGCGCAGTTCGACCAGTACGCCCAGCAGCTGACCGCGCAGGCCCGCGCGGTGAACTCGGCCTCGGTCGGCGCGTTCATCCAGGCCGCCCGCCAGCTCGGCGAACAGAGCGTCCAGGCGGCGCGCCAGGTCGTCGACGAGTTCTCCGACGCGCTCGCCGAGCTGTTCCCGCCCGAGGGCACCCAGCGGCTGGAGTACAAGCTGGGCAAGAAGACCGCGGGCCCGCTGGGGTGGCTCAACGGCAGCCCGCTCGACGGGCGCAAGCGGCCGCGCGACGCGCCGTCGTGGTTCAAGAACTCGGGCTGGAAGAAGCTCACCTGGGACGGCCTCGAAGGCACTCGCGCGCCGAAGAAGGCGGACACGCCGTTCGGGCAGCCGAAGCCCGAGAGCCTCAAGGACAAGCTGGGCAACAACACCGAGATCACCTACTACAAGTTCAAGCAGGACCAGGACGGGCTCACCCCGGAGTACGACGGGAAGATCACGTCGAAGGGCTGGGACGTCGGCGCGTCCGGGCACACCGAGCTGGCCGCGGTGAAGGAAGAGGGCGAGCTCAAGGGCGACTGGGGCGTCTCGTCGGCGCACGCCAAGGGCACGGTGTTCGCCGGCGGCGAGGCGAGCGCGTCCGGCACCCTCGGCGCGCACGGCGTCGGCGCGCACGCGAACGTCTTCGTCGGCGGCAAGGTCGAGGGCGAGGTCGCGGCGGACGTCGCCGGCATCGGCGTCGGCGCGAACGGCACGCTGCAGTACGGCGTCGGCGCGCAGCTCGATGCCCAGGCCGTCTACGACGCGGGCCACCTCAAGGTCAACTTCAAGGCGGGCGCGGCGCTCGGCTTCGGCGCCGGAATCGGCGCGAAGATCGACATCGATCTGCCGAAGGTCGGCCACACGATCAGCGAGTACGGCGGCGCGGCCGTCGACTACGTCGGCACCGCGGCGCACGACGCGGCCAACGCCGTCGGTTCCGCTTGGGACGACGCGGTTTCCTCCGTGGGGGCGTGGTGACCCTTCCCCTGGACTTCGTGATCCCCGACGGCTGGACGGCCGTCGACCCGGGCGACTCCGGCGCGGTGTTCGTCGCCGTGCACGAGGCGCCGGCCGGCGAGTTCGTCCCGAACATCACGGTGAGCGTGCAGCAGCGGCCGGACGCGAAGTCGATCGACGACATCGCCGCCGAAGCCGTCGAGCGGCTGTCCCTCACCTCGGCCGGGCTCGACGTCCTGAGCCACCGGGACGTCGGCGCCCCGGCCGCGCCCGGTGTCATGCAGCTGCTGCGCCTGCGCACCGGCGAAGGCACCGAGCTGATCCAGACCCAGGTGCACCTGACCGTCCCCGGCGCCACGCCGGAGCAGCGGCTGGTGCTCGAGCTCGCCTGCACGGCCGCGCCCGCGACCGCGCGGGCGCTCTCACCCGGTTTCCAGCGGTTCGTGGGCAGCGTCCACGTCCGCCAGCACGAAGGGAAAACGCGATGACCGATCCGTACGCGGTGCCGGACATGGACGAACTGCTGGCGCAGGTGCGCAAGCAGACCGAAGAGGTCCAGCGGATCCAGCGCACGGTCGAGGCGATGGAGGTCAAGGCGCACTCGCGGCAGAACGAGGTCACCGTCACCCTCCGCGGCGACGGCCGGTTCACCTCGATCGACATCGACCCCCGCGCGATCCGCGAGTACGACGCCCGCAACCTCTCGGAGATCGTGCTGGAGGCGGTGAACGCCGGGCTTTCGAAGCTCGCCGAGGCTTCGAACGCGAAGTTCGCCCCGGTCATCTCGGCCGCCAAGAACATCTGATGACCGCCGACGTGTTTTTTCCCGCGGAGGCGGCACGATGACCGCCGCCGCAATCACGGGCACGACCCGCCGGGTCACCGTGGTCACGCCCCGGGCCCGCGTGGACGTCGCGCTACCGCAGCAGTCGACGTTCGCCGAATTGGTGCCGCAGCTGGTGCGGCTCGCCGGGGCGTCCGGGCAGGCCTCGGCCGACCATCCGGGCTGGGTGCTTTCCCGGCTGGGAGGGGCGCCACTGGCGCTCGGCCTGAGCGTCGCCGCGGCGCAGATCCGCGACGGCGAAGTCCTCCACCTGACCCCGCGGGAACGCCCGCGGGGTCCGCTGCTGTTCGACGACGTCGTCGATTCGATCGCCAGCGTCGCCGACTCGAACGGCGGCTGGGGTCCGTCGGCCGCCCGGCGGTCCGGGCTGGTGGCCGCGGTGGTGCTGCTGCTGGCCGGCGGGCTGCTGGTGCAGGCCGCGGCGTCCGGCAGCGTCCTGGCACCGATCGGGACCGGGCTGCTGGCGCTGGTGCTGCTGCTGGGTGGCGGCGCGCTGAGCCGTGCCTACGGCGACGCCGAGGCCGGCGCGGCCGGGTCGCTCGCCGGGGTCGGCGTCGCGCTGCTGGCCGGGATGTCCGTGCTGCCCCCGCACCCGCTGTTCTCGCTGTCGGCCGGCCCGCTGGCCGCGGGCTTCGCCGCGGTGACGATCTACGGCGTGCTCGCGGCGGTCTCGGTCGCCGACCGGCTGCCGTGGTTCGTCGCGATCACGGTCGCGGCCGGCTTCGGCGCGGTGACGACCGGGGTCGTGCTGCTGGCCGGCACCACTCCGGTGGCGGCCGCGGCGGTGGCGGCGGTGCTCGCCACGGCGTTGGCCGCGGTGGTCCCGATGCTGGCGCTGCGCCTCGCGCGTCTCCCGCTGCCCCGGGTCCCGGAGGACATGGAAGCGTTCCGCGCCGACGAACAGCCGTCGCTGGGCACCGAGATGTTCGGCCGGACCTCCCGCGCGCAGGCCGTCCTGACGGGCTTGCTCGTGGCGCTGGGCCTGGTGGTCCTGTTCTCGACGGTCGTCCTCGCGACGGGCGGCCCGTGGGACGCCGGCCTGGCGGCGGTGCTGGGCCTGGCGTGGATCCTGCGGTCGCGGTCGTACGCGGGGAAGACCCAACGCCTGGTGCTGGTGGGTTTCGGCATCACGAGCCTGGTCGTCGCGGGCGGCTGGCTGGTGGCCTCGGGCAACCGCACGGCGATCTTCGCGACGGGCTGCGCGGTGGTCGTCGCCGCGGCGATCTGCCTGGTCTACGCCACGCGGGTGGCCCGCGGCCTGCGATCGCCGTACTGGTCACGGCTGCTGGACGTCTCGGAGTTCCTGGTGCTGCTGTCGCTGGTCCCGTTCGTCGGCATGATCGCGGGAGTCTACGAAGCCGTCCGCGGCTGAGCGTGATCTGGTCCAAAGTCCGTGAAGGACTGGCGGATTCACGCGGTGGTTGCAACACCTGGTGTCTGCTGATCCAACAGTAACGCCGTGAGGACCTCGGCTGGTGTTCGCCAGCCGAGGGTCTCCCGCGGCCGCCCGTTCAGCTCTTCGGCCACCCGCACCAACTCCGCCGCGTTGTGCTGGGACAGGTCGGTGCCTTTCGGGAAGTACTGACGCAACAGGCCGTTGGTGTTCTCGTTGCTGCCCCGCTGCCACGGCGAATGCGGGTCACAAAAGTAGATCTCCAACCCGGTGTCCACGGTGATCTTCCGGTGATGGGCCATTTCCTTGCCCTGATCCCAGGTCAGCGAGCCCAGCAGCAACGGCGGCAACGCCGCGATCATCTCCGTCATCGCCGCCGCGACGGTGGCGGCGTCCCGTCCGTCGGGTAGGTGCAGCAACATCACGAACCGGGTCTGGCGTTCCACCAGCGTCCCGATCGCCGACTTGTTGTCCTTGCCCAGGATCAGGTCCCCTTCCCAATGCCCCGGAACGGCCCGGTCAGCGACCTCAGCCGGCCGTTCACTGATGTTGACCATGTCCTGGATCCGGCCCGAGGGTCGTTCCCGGCGGGCCTGGGCTTGACGTCGTGGCATTCGCAACGCCCGCCCGGTCCGCAGCGCGGTGGTCAGTTCCCGGCGTAGCGCACCCCGGCCCTGCACATACAGCGACTGGTAGATCGTTTCGTGTGACACCCGCATCTCCGGCCGGTCAGGAAAATCCAGCACCAGTCTCTCGGAGATCTGCTGGGGTGACCACTTGCGGTCCAGCCCCGCCTGCACGATCTTCCGCAGCACCGGGTCGGCCCGGAGTTTCGCGACCTTCGGTCGTTTCGCGCGGTCGTCGGCGCGGTGCTGGGCCGAGCTGGCCCGATACGCGCCGGTCAGGCCAGTGTTGCGGGCCAGCTCCCGTGACACCGTCGAGGCCGGGCGTCCGATCGCCCGGCCGATGGCGCGGGGGCCGTGGCCTGCAGCTTTCAGGCAGGCGATCTCGTCCCGTTCAGCGATACTCAACCGGAGCGGGCCGGGCTGGCGGGGTGCATTGCTGATCACCCCGCCAGCTTGACGGAACAGCCGCACTCCGGTGGTCGGGGCGAAGCCGGCCGCTTGCGCGGCCGGCTTCGCCGCCGTCCCGGCCCGGACCTGGTCCCAGAACTCCAGCTGCACCGACCTCGGCAGCCAGCGATGCACTCGCGCCATCTGCAATCCCACCTTTCGTTGAGGTGGTGTTGCGATGACCTCATGAATCCGAGACTCCTTGAGGGACTCAGAGTCCCTCAAGGAGTCCTTCACGGACTTTCAGGAGTCCAGCGCGAGGGGGAGCGTCCGACGGACGCCGGCGCCGTGGCGGCCGTGCAACGGAACCGCCGACTCGGGTGACGGCACCGGCTTACCCGGCCGGGCGCCCACCCGGATCGTCAGCTCCTCGTGTTCCTTGCCGCCCGCCGTGCGGCGCAGCGTGTACGACGACGCCGTGAACGCCGCCTCCGGGACCGGGATGTCCAGAGCGCGCACCGATCGCGGCCGGAAGCACATCTGGGCCGCGTCACCCCACCGCCACGAGCGCCAGTGGTCCGTGAGCCCTTCGGACGGGCCCTGGACGCCCAGCGCCACGCGCAGCTCCTGGCCCAGCTCGCCCGCTTCCAGCACCGTGCTCGGGTAGCCGGCCTCGGCCAGCTCGCCCATCAGGCTCAGCGCCGCCGACGCCGTGCTGCGCAACGCGCCGAGGTCGCCGCCACCGCGGGCCAGTGCCGCGATCGGCGCGAGGTCCGGGCGGTAGCGCACGGCCAGCCAGCGCACCCGCAGCACCTGGTCGCCGCGCGGGACCGCCCACGTCAGCAGCTGCGCCGACGCCAGCGGGACGTCGGTGCGGCGGTAGGCCGCGCGCAGGATGTCCACCAGCGCCGCGGGGGACGGCGAGCCCGACCCGGGTGTGAGGCGCACCAGCGCGCTCCAGCCGCCGTCGACCTCGGCGACGCCGAAGCGGTTGCCCGCGCGGTCGACGTGCTGGCGCACCTTCACCGGCCCGGCCACGCACATCAGGGGGTCCGGGCTGTCGTGGCGCGTGTCGTGCCGTCGCAGGCGGTACGAGATCCATGTCAGGGCCCAGCCGGCCGGGTGCCGCCCGGCGAACCGCACCGACGTCAGCAGCACCACCAGCCCGGCGGCGGCGCTGACGCCGATCCGGACGGGCTGCGCGAGGCCGCCGACCGTCCACGCGAGCAGCGCGGCGATGGCCGCGACCTCCCACACCGCGGCCTGCAGCGGCCGGATCGGCAGCAGCCAGGGCAGCGGCGCGCGAGCGGGTCGCGGCGGCGCCGGGCGGACGGCGGATTCAGCGGTTCCGACGGACACAGGTTCCCCTTTCCCCGGTCCGGGACGCTAGTACCTCCCCAGATACGGCGTGGGCGTAAAAATTACCCTCGCCGTGTCCGGATCGGGTGCTTAGCATCAACCGCTCGGAGGGTCGGTACGCACACACCGGGGGCGCAGCAGCGTGTGGACGCAGCGGGACCAGATCCAGGCGTACCAGTTCCTCCGCCGCAGGCTGGTCTCCGCGCTCGTCGCCGCCGACGCCAACCACCCCGTCTCACCCAGCCGCCGCCTCGTGCTCGGCACCGTCCTGGGGCTCGTCGCCGCCCTGCTCGTCACCGCCGTCTTCGGCATCATCGGCCTGCTCAACCCCAACGGCGGTAAAGACTGGCTCGCCGGCGGCAAGGTGATCGTCGAAGAGGGCACCGGCGCGCGGTTCGTCCTCGGCGCCGACGGCGTGCTGCACCCGGTCCTCAACTACGCCTCCGCCCGGCTGCTGGCCGGCGGCAACGGCGACGCGACCGTCTCGGTGTCCTCGGAGAACCTCGGCAAGGCCGGGCGCGGCACCCAGATCGGCATCGCCGGCGCCCCCGACTCGCTGCCCGCGGCGCCGGCGCTGGTCACCGCGCCGTGGACGAGCTGCAGCCGGACCACCCAGGACGCGCCCGCGTCGGCCGAGCCGCGCACCGCCGTCCTGCTCGCCACCCCGGCCTCCGGCGTCGAACTCCCGCGCGACCAGGGCGTCATCGTCCGGCTGCCGCAAGGCGATCGTTTCCTGCTCTCCGGTGGCCGGCGCTACAAGCTCAGCGACGAGGCCGCGACCGCGCTGCAGTTCGACAGCTACCCGACGATCGCGGTGTCCGCCCGCTGGATCGACACCGTCGCGTCCGGACGCGACCTCACCGCGCTGCCGGTCGACGGCGCGGGCGGCCGCGGCCCGGCCGTGGGCGGCCGCGACACGCGCGTCGGCGAAGTGCTTTCGGTGGTCGACGCGATGGCCGCGCCCGGCACCGCGACGTCGTACTACCTCGTCCGCGCGGACGGTCTCGAGCCGGTCGGGCAGACCGAAGCCAGCCTCCTGGTGACGACGGAAGCCAACGCGGCCGCCTACTCCGGGACCCCGGCGCCGGTCGAGGTGCGCGCCGCCGACGTCGCGGGCGCGCGGAAACTCGCGGCCCCCCGCGCGGGCGGCGCCGACCCGGCCGCCTTCCCGGACCGCATCCCCGGCAAGGCGCCGATCACCGGGAACGCGGTGACGTTGTGCAGTCAGGGGAACCGGTTGCTCGTTTCGGCCGAATTCCCGCTTCCCGCCGGATCCCGGGCCATCCAGGTCACGACCCGCTCCGAAGCAAGGGTGGCGGACGAGGTCTACGTGCCGCCCTCGGGAGGGGCGGTGGTCGCCGAAGCGGGTTCGGCGACGACGTACTTGGTGACCGACACGGGCCGGAAGTATCCGGTGGTGAACACGCAGGCGCTGGCCTCACTGGGGTACGGAGGGGTGGCCCGCCAGTCGATCGCAGGTAGTTTGCTCGCATTGGTGCCGACGGGCCCCGCGCTGGATCCGGCCACCGCCGGCCGGCCGGCCCCGTCGGGTGGAACGGGGTGAAAGTCGTGCACATGACAGAAGAGCGCTCGACCGAAGACGCAGTGGCCGCGACGGGCCGGATCCGGGTCGCGGTCGTCGAGGACCACCCGCTGTACCGCGTTTCCGTGGAACGCGTGCTGGCCGAAGCCGATTTCGTCGAACTCGGCGCGGTGGTCGACTCGGTCGCCCGCTTCCACGTCCACCGGCAGCCACCGGGCAGTGTGGTGCTGCTCGACCTCGGCCTCCCGGGCGTCGCGGGCGCGGCGGCCGTGCTGGAGGTCTGCGAACTCGGCCACCACGTGCTCGTCGTGTCCGCCCAGGCGGAACCGGACGTCGTGCTCGGCGCGATCGCGGCCGGCGCGCGCGGCTTCCTCTCGAAGGACGTCGACGCCGAAGAGCTGCTGATCGCGATCAAGACGGTCGCCGACGGCGGCGCGTACGTCTCGGCGGTGGTCGCCGGGATGATCATCAAGGACAACGCCGACCGCCCGGTCACCGCGGCCGAGGTCGAGCTGTCGCCGCGCGAGGAGCAGGTGCTGCGGCTGGTCGCGGCGGGGGAGCGGGACGTCGACATCGCGCTGATCCTCGGCATCGGCGTCCGGACGGTGCGGGGTTACCTCGACCGGATCCGCGACAAGACGGGCGAACGGCGCCGGCCGGGGCTGGTCAAGGAAGCCATCCGGCGCGGTCTGATCGGCGGGTCGGGCCCGCGGCGCGGGGGCCGCAAGTGAGCGGCTCCGGTACGGAGAACCCGGCCCCCCGGCGCATCCACGTCGGGGTGATCGAGGACCACCCGCTCTACCGGTACGCGCTCACCCGCGTGCTCACCGAGGCCCCGGACATCGAGCTGGGCGCGGTCGCCGACTCGGTGGCCCGCTTCGCGGTGCAGGACCAGCCGGCGGGCAGCGTCGTCGTGCTCGACCTCAAGCTGCGCGGCGTCCAGGACGCGGCCGCGGTCCTGGAGGTGGGGGCCATGGGGCACAAGGTGCTGGTGGTGTCCGCGCACGCGGAGCAGCCCGAGGTGCTGGGCGCGATGCAGGCGGGCGCGAAGGGCTTCCTGTCGAAGGACGTCGACGGCGACGAGCTGCTGCGCGCGATCCGCACGATCGCCGACGACAACGCGTACGTGTCGCCGACGCTGGCCGGGATGATCATCCAGGACAGCGAAGAGCGCCACGCGGGGCCGAAGATCGTGCTGTCGGAGCGCGAGAAACAGGTGCTGCGCCTGGTGGCGGCGGGGGAGCGCGACGTCGACGTCGCGGAGATCCTCAACATCAGCGTCCGCACGGTCCGCTCGTACCTGGACCGCATCCGCGACAAGACGGGCGAGCGCCGCCGCGCCGGCTTCGTCCGGGTAGCAATCCGCGAAGGCCTGCTCCGCTAAGACGTCACTTTCGCTAGGAAAGATGCGTCTGGAGGGGCCTCCGACGTATCTTTCCTAGCGAAAGCTCCGCTTTGCGGTTCAAAGTCGGCGGTTGGCCAGGGCGCCGGTCGCCGTGCGGGCCGCCACCGCCACCGCCGGGTCGACGTCCACCACCAGGGTCTCCGCGCCCGGGCCGGCGGACGCGAGCACCCGGCCGAAGCCGTCCGACGCCAGGGAGTGGCCGATGCCCGTCGGCGCCTTCGGGTTCACCGTGACGCCCGTCGCCGCCGGGTCGGCCTGGCCGCACGCCAGCACCCAGCAGCCCGAGTCCAGCGCGCGGGCCCGCACCAGGACCTCCCACTGCTCGCGCTTGCCCTCGCCCGCGCCCCACGACGCCGGCAGCAGCACGACGTCGGCGCCGTCGTCGGCCAGCGCCCGGAACAGCTCCGGGAACCGCACGTCGTAGCACGTCGCGACGCCGTAGACGACGCCTTCGAACTCGAACGTCGTCCACGACGTCCCCGGCGCCACCGTGTCGGACTCGGCGAAGCCGAACGCGTCGTAGAGGTGGATCTTGTCGTAACCGCGGTGGTGCCCGCCGCCGGTGACCAGCAGCGTGTTGCGCACCCGCCCGTCCGCCGGGGTGAACATCCCGGCGACGACCACCACGTCGTGCTCGGCCGCGACCGCGGCGACCGCCGACGCCCACGGCCCGTCCAGCGGCTCGGCGACCGCGTCCAGGGGCCGGCCGAAGCGCGCCATCGTCGCTTCGGGGAACACGACGATCCGCGCCCCGTCCGCGGCCGCCGCCTCGACGCCCGAGCGAACCAGCTTCAGGTTCGCTTCCGGGTCGTCACCCGAGTTGAGCTGGCACAACGCGATTCGCGCCACCGCTGCCTCCTGCATGCTGGGATCCGCCGTCACCCGGGAGTATCGCCGACAGGGCCACGATCGTGACCTCGTACCCTGGTGGGCATGCTGAACCGCACCGACCTGCGAGGGCAGGTCCCGACCGCCGCCGAACTCCGCGCCACGCTCCCGCGTGCCGAATACGACGTGGACGCGGCGCTGCATCAGGTGCGGCCGGTGGTCGAGGCGGTCCGCGACCGCGGTGTCGAAGCCGTCCTCGAGTACACCGAGAAGTTCGACAAGGTCCGGCCGGTGAGCGTCCGCGTGCCGCGCGAGCGGCTCACCCAGGCCCTCGCCCAGCTCGACCCGGCCGTGCGCGCCGCGCTGGAGGAGTCGATCACCCGCGCCCGCAAGGTGCACGCCGGGCAGCGCCGTCAGGACGTCACGACGAACGTCGTCGACGGCGGCACGGTCACCGAGAAGTGGGTCCCGGTCGAGCGCGTCGGGCTGTACGCGCCGGGCGGCCTCGCCGTCTACCCCTCGACCGTGGTGATGAACGTCGTCCCGGCGCAGATCGCCGGCGTCGGCTCGCTGGTCGTCTGCTCGCCGCCGCAGGCCGGGTTCGCCGGCCTGCCGCACCCGACCATCCTCGCCGCGGCCGAGCTGCTCGGCGTCGACGAGGTGTGGGCGGTCGGCGGCGCGCAGGCCGTCGCGCTGCTGGCCTACGGCGGCACGGACACCGACGGCACCGAGCTGACCCCGGTCGACGTCGTCACCGGCCCGGGCAACATCTACCTGACCGCGGCGAAGCGGATGCTGCGCGGCCTGATCGGCATCGACTCCGAAGCCGGCCCGACCGAGATCGCCATCCTCGCCGACGAGACGGCCGACCCGGTGCACGTCGCCGCCGACCTGATCAGCCAGGCCGAGCACGACCCCCTGGCCGCGAGCGTCCTGGTGACGACGTCGGCGGAGCTGGCCGACGCCGTCGACAAGGAGCTGGTGGGGCGCGTGGCCGCGACCAAGCACACCGAGCGCGTCACCGAAGCCTTGGGCGGCAAGCAGTCCGGCGTCATCCTGGTGTCCACAGTGGACGACGGGCTGACGGTGGTCGACGCCTACGCCGCCGAGCACCTGGAGATCCAGACGGCGAACGCGCGCGAGGTCGCGGCCCGGGTCCGCAACGCCGGCGCGATCTTCGTCGGCGCGTACGCCCCGGTGTCGCTCGGCGACTACTGCGCCGGCTCCAACCACGTGCTGCCCACCGGCGGGTTCGCCCGCCACTCCTCGGGCCTGTCCGTGCAGAGCTTCCTCAAGGGCATCCACGTCGTGGACTACTCCGAGGACGCCCTGCGCGAGGTCGCCGGGCGCGTCGTCGCGCTGGCGAACGCCGAGGACCTGCCGGCGCACGGCGAAGCCGTCACGGCCCGATTCGCGGGGGAGGCCCGATGACCATCGGCGAAGAGATCACGCTGGACGAGCTGCCGCTGCGCGAGGACCTGCGCGGCAAGTCACCCTACGGCGCGCCGCAGCTGGACGTCCCGGTCCGGCTCAACACCAACGAGAACCCCTACCCGCCGCCGCCCGAGCTGGTCGCGGACGTCGCCGAGGCGGTCCGCGCGGAGGCGGCCGAGCTGCACCGCTACCCGGACCGCGACGCCCTCGAGCTGCGCCACGACCTGGCCGACTACCTGAGCGTGTCGACGCGGGTCGTGCTCACCGAGGCGAACGTCTGGGCCGCCAACGGGTCCAACGAGGTCCTGCAGCAGATCCTGCAGGCCTTCGGCGGTCCCGGGCGCAGCGCGCTGGGCTTCGAGCCGTCGTACTCGATGCACCCGATCATCGCGTCGGGCACGCGCACCGAGTGGGTCCCGGCCCCACGCCGCGCCGACTTCACGCTCGACACGGCCGCGGCGGCCACGCTCATCCGGGAGAAGCGGCCGGACATCGTGTTCGTCACCAGCCCGAACAACCCGACCGGCGGCTCGATCCCGCTGGACGAGCTGCGCGCGGTGCTGGACGCGGCCACCGGGATCGTCGTCGTCGACGAGGCGTACGCGGAGTTTTCGTCGCAGCTGAGCGCGGTGGAACTGCTGGCGGACTACCCGGCGCGGCTGATCGTGTCGCGCACGATGAGCAAGGCGTTCGCCTTCGCCGGCGGCCGCCTCGGCTATCTGGCGGCGGCGCCCGCGGTCGTCGACGCGCTGCAGCTGGTGCGCCTGCCGTACCACCTCTCGCGGCTGACCCAGGCGGCCGCGCGCGCGGCGCTGCGGCACGCGGACGCGACGCTGAGCACGGTGCACAAGCTGGCCGCGGAACGCGACCGCGTCGTGGAAGCCTTGGCGGGCTTGGGTTTCGACCCGTTGCCGAGCGACTCGAACTTCGTCCTCTTCGGACGGTTCGCGTCGCCGGAGACCGCCTGGAAGTCCTATCTGGACAAGGGCGTGCTGATCCGGGACCCGGGCATCCCCGGGCACCTGCGCGTCAGCATCGGCACCCCGGAAGAGAACGACGCCTTCCTCGAGGCGAGTAAGGAAGTTTCGCGATGACGCGCATCGGCAAGGTCGAGCGGACCACCAAGGAGTCCTCGATCTCCGTGCAGCTGGACCTCGACGGCACGGGCGAGGTGGAGATCGCCACCGGCGTGCCGTTCTACGACCACATGCTCACGGCGTTCGGCGTGCACGGCTCGCTGGACCTCAAGGTCGAGGCGACCGGCGACGTCCACATCGACGCGCACCACACGGTCGAGGACACGGCGATCGTGCTCGGCCAGGCGATCCGCCAGGCGCTGGGCGACAAGAGCGGCATCCGCCGCTTCGGCGACGCCTGGATCCCGATGGACGAAACCCTCGCCCACGCGGCGATCGACGTCTCGGGCCGGCCGTACTGCGTGCACGTCGGCGAACCCGAGCAGTTCAACACCTTCACGATCGGCGGCAACTACCCGTTCGTGCTGACCCGCCACGTGTTCGACTCGCTGGCGTTCCACGCGCAGATCGCGCTGCACGTCCGCGTCATCCACGGCCGCGACCCGCACCACATCGCCGAGGCCGAGTACAAGGCGGTGGCCCGGGCCCTGCGCGCGGCGACCGAGCCGGACCCCCGCGCGGGCGGCATCCCCTCCACGAAGGGTGTGCTCTAAACCGCGAACACGCGCCCCGCCGCCGCGACCTCGACCTGTCCCGAGTGGACGGTCGAGGCGCGCGCGGTGGCGACTTCGGCGGTGAGGAACGGGCCCAGGTGGGTCAGCACGAGCCGTCCCGCGCCGTGCGCGGCGCGGGCGGCGTCCTCCGGGGTCAGGTGCACCGGCGACGGCTCCGGCCCGTCGGCCTCGCAGAGGAGCAGGTCGGCGCCGGTGGCCAGCTCGGTGAGCGCGGCGCACGGGCCGGTGTCGCCGGAGTACGCCAGGACCCGATCGCCGTCGGTCACGCGGACGCCGAACGCCGGGAAGCCGTGCTCGACCGCCGTCGTCGCCAGGGTCAGGCCGCCGACCTCGGCGAAGTGCCCGTCGTGCAGCTCGTGCACCGCGAACGCTTCGCCGATCGGCGCCGGCGCGGTGTTGGTGAGGAACGCGCCGAGCCGCTCGCCGGTGCCCGGCGGGCCGTACAGCGGGATCGGCCGCGCCGGCCGGAGGTCGGCGAACAGCAGCGCGTACACCGCCGGCAGCAGGTCGGCGACGTGGTCCGCGTGCAGGTGCGAGATCCAGATCGCGTCGACCTCGGTGAGGGCGGTGTGCTCCTGGAGCGCGGCCAGGGTGCCGGGCCCGGCGTCCAGCCAGAGGGTCGCGCCCGCGCTGCGCACGAGGTACCCCGAGCACGGCTCGCCGGGACGCGGGTAGGGACTGGCGCTGCCCAGCACGGTCAGGTCGAACGGCATGTGGCACCCTAACCAGCGTGAGCAAAGAAGTCGTTGGCGTCCTGCTGCTGGCCCTGGGCGGCTTCCTGGTGGGCGGCGTCTACTCGGCCTGGAAGACGGCCAAGTTCATGGCCGTGGTGCTGGGCATCGCGGCCGTACTGGCCGTCGGCGGCGCCATCTTCTGGTTCGCCAGCTAACCGGCCGCCCACCCTCGAGCAGCCCCCACCCTCCCCGGGGGGCGTCCCACGTCCAGTCTACCGGGGGTGGCCGACAAAACCCTCGGCCGGAGCCTGGTTGTCCACAACCCCACCGGGTTGTGGACAACCCAGCTCAGCGGCTCGCGCCGACCAGTTCGCGCGGGTCGTCGCCGGGGACGTCGTCGAGGTGCTTCGTGAGCTTCTCGCCCTCGACGTCGACGTCCGGCAGGATGCGGTCCAGCCACTTCGGCAGCCACCAGGCGCCGCGGCCGAGCAGGGACATCACCGCGGGCACCAGCGTCATCCGGACCACAAATGCGTCCACCAGCACGCCGAACGCCAGCGCGAAGCCGATCGACTGGATCAGCGTCGACTCGGCGAGGATGAACCCGGCGAACACGCTGATCATGATCAGCGCCGCCGCGACGACCACGCGGGCGCCGTGCCGGAAGCCGGTGACCATGGCCTCCTGGGGTTCGGCGCCGTGGACGTGCTCCTCGCGCATCCGCGTCACCAGGAACACCTGGTAGTCCATCGCGAGTCCGAAGAGGACACCGATGAGCAGGATCGGCAGCATGCTCATGATCGGCCCGGTCGACTCGACGCCGAGCAGGTCGGTCAGCCAGCCCCACTGGAACACCGCGACCACGGCGCCGAACGTCGCGGCGACCGAGCCGAGGAAGCCGATCGTCGCCTTCAGCGGCACCACGACCGAGCGGAACACCAGCATCAGCAGGATGAACGCCAGCCCGACGATCAGCGCGAGGTAGGGCAGCATCGCGTCGGACAGCTTCTCCGAGACGTCGATGTTCGCCGCGGTCTGCCCGGTGACGGCCAGCTTCGCGCCGGTCGCCTCCTGCAGCGTCCCGGATTCGGTGCGGATCGCGGCGACCAGATCCTCGGTCTGGGTGCTGCTCGGCCCGCTCTTGGGGATCACCGAGAGCAACGCCGTGTCACCGTTCTGGTTGACCTTCGCCGGTGTGACGGCGGCGACGTCGGGCAGCTTCTGGATGTCGGCCGCGGCCTGGCCGAGCGCGGCCTGGCGGTTCGTGCTCGAGCCGACGTCGACGACGACCAGCAGCGGCCCGTTCGCGCCTTCGCCGAAGCTGCGGCTGACGATCTCGTACGCCTTGTGCTGCGTGGACTCCGGCGCGGCGGTGCTGTCGTTGGGCAGGCCGAGCTGCATGCCGAGCGCGGGCAGCGCGACGACGGCCATCCCGGCCAGCGCCACGAGCAGCACCGGCCACCGGTGGCGGGCCACGAACCGCGCCCAGCGCTCGCCGTGCGTCGTCTCGACCGGCTTGCGCCGCAGGCGGATCCGCTCGCCGGCGACCCGCTTCCCGGCGAAGCCGAGGATCGCGGGCAGCAGCGTCAGCGCGATGACGACGGCGACCGCGACGGTGACCGCGGCGGCCACACCCATCTGGCCGAGGAACGGGATGCCGATGACGGTCAGCCCGGCCAGCGCGATGATCACGGTGAGGCCGGCGAAGACGACGGCGGACCCGGCGGTGCCGGTGGCGCGGCCCGCGGCTTCCTCGGGACTGCGGCCGAGCCTGAGCTCGTGCCGGTAGCGCGACACGATGAACAGCGCGTAGTCGATGCCGACGGCGAGCCCGATCATCAACGCCAGGATCGGGGTGTTCGAGTTCAGCTCGAGGAAACCGGAGGCGAGGAAGATGCCGCCCATCCCGGTGCCGACCCCGATCAGCGCGGTGAGCAGCGGGATCCCGGCGGCGATCAGCGAGCCGAAGGTGATGATCAGCACGACGGCCGCGACCGCGACACCGAGGCCTTCGGTCGCGCCGGTTTCGGGGATGCCCTGCACCGCGTCGCCGCCGAGTTCGACGGTGAACCCGGCGTCGCGGGCGGCGTTCGCGGTGTTCAGCAGCGCTTGGCGGTCTTCGTCGGTGAGCTCGTAGGCCTTCGCGCCGTAGCTGACCTGCGCGAGGGCGACGCGCTTGTCCGGCGAGATCGACTGGGCCTGGAACGGGTCGACGACGCTCGACACCTTGGGCGCGGTCTTCAGCTGCCCGACGAGCGCCTCGACGGCGGCCTTGCCCTTGGCGTCGGTCACGGTGGTCCCGGCCGGGGCCTCGATCACGACGCGCGCGGTGGCGCCACCGGCGTTGGCCTGCGGGAACTTCTCGGTGAGCTGGTCGATCGCCCGCTGCGACTCGGTGCCGGGGATGGTCACCGAGTTCGACAGCTGGCCCGACAGCGTCAGCGCGCCCAGTCCGAGGGCCACGAGTACGGCCGCCCAGACGGCCGCGACCAGCGCGCGCCGCCGGAAGGACAACCGGCCTAGCCGGTACAGGAAGGTTGCCACGAGTCAGCTCCGTTTCGCCCGAACGGGCTCGGTTCACTCCATCTAATTACTTTCCAAGCTAGCCGATCGGCAAGGACGCGTCCAAGCCGATCGGCAAGTATGTGACTTGTCGAACAGCAAGTGACTCGCTAGCCGATCGGCAAGTAACCGGTTTGCTCACGGAGGAGGCCGTGACGTACGCTCCGACGGCTCGCTGAGGAGGAAGAATGACCGCCGGCCCGGCCGAGGACACCCGGACCCGACTGCTGCACACCGCGCTGCGGCTGTTCACCGAACACGGGGTCGAAGGCACGTCGCTGCAGATGATCGCCGACGCGCTCGGCATCACGAAGGCCGCGGTCTACTACCACTTCAAGACGAAGGCGGAGATCACCGAGGCCGTCGCCGAGCCCGGCATCCGCGACCTGGACGAGCTCGTGCTGCGCGCGGCCGCGCAGAAGCGCCGCGGCGCGCAGGTGGACCTGCTGCTGGAGGGGTTCGTCGACCTGGTGGTCCGGCACCGCACGCTGGTGGCGCTGTTCTCGAGCGACCCGGGCCTGATCCGCGCGATCGAGAAGTCGGCCCACGGCGGCATGGAGGGCTTCGGCCAGGCGCTGCTAGGCATCCTGTCGGGCCCGGACCCGGACACGACGGCCCGCGTCAACGCGATGGTCGCCCTGACGGGCATCGCCATGGCCGGCGGTTCCCCGGACCTCGCCGGCCTGGACGACGAAGAACTCCGCACGGAACTCCTCGACGTCGGCCGCCGCCTCCTGGGCCGCCCCCGCCGCCGAGCCCCCCTCCCGGTCTCGACCCTCTAACCCCACGAGCCGCCCCCGCACTCACGCGAGTTCCGTCCCCAATCACGCGAGCCGACTGTCCAGGTACGCGAGCCGACCCTCCGGGCACGCGAGTCGTCCATCCCGGTACGCGTGTCGTCCGCGCAGGTACGCGTGTCGTCCGGTTCAGGCCAGGCGGTGGAGGTGTTCCGGCGGCACCGCGGCGGTCAGCCACACGCCGTTCGCGCTCACCTGGAAGGTGTGACCCGCGGCCGCCATCGCGGCGGCGTCCACGCGGAGGATGACCGGCTTGCCGCGGCGGGCGGCGACCGTCCGGGCCGTGTCGAGCGTCGCCGACAGGTGGACGGCGTGGCGGTTCATCGGGCGCAGGCCGTCACGCAGGATCGCGTCGAGGAACTTCGCGACCGTGCCGTGGTACAGGACGTCCGGTGGCGTCGCGTCCGCCAAGCCGAGGTCGACGTCCACGCTGTGGCCCTGGCTCGCCCGGATCATCGTGCCGGTTCCGTCGAAGGCGTAGCGGCGCTTGCTGTTCGTCTCGACGACTTCGTCGAGCTGGTCACGGGTGAGCGTGAACCCGTGGGCGCGCAGCGCGCGCAGGAGCGCGTCGACCGCCACCCAGCCGCCGGGGCCGAGGGTGAGGCCGATCGCGGCGGGGTCGTGGCGCAGGTGCAGCGCCAGCCGCTTCGAGATGCGGATCAGTTCTTTTTCGTTCATTGCTTCCCCAGGATCCCGCCGAGGGCAAGCGATTTAGATGCCGCCCTCGACCGCGGGCCGCAGTTTGCTCGCGCCCGGCCCGAAACGCGCTAGGTCGTCGTCGTTGTTGTAGAGCGCGCAACTGCGCAGCGACAGGCACCCGCAGCCGACGCAGCCGGTGAGGCGGTCGCGAAGGCGTTGCAGGGCGTCGATCCGGGCGTCGAGCTCGTGCTGCCAGTCGCGGGAGAGGCGGGCCCAGTCGGCCTTCGTCGGCGCGTGGTCGGCGGGCAAAGTGGCCAGCGCCGAGCTGATGTCTTCGAGGGAGAGCCCGACCCGTTGCGCCGCGCGGATGAACGCGATCCGCCGCAGGACCGAGCGCGCGTAGCGGCGCTGGTTGCCCGCCGAACGCTCCGAGCTGATCAGCCCTCTTTCCTCGTAGAACCGCAGTGCCGTGTGCGGCACCCCGCTGCGGTCCGCCACCTGTCCGATACTGAGATGTTCAGCGAGCCTGGTCACCAGCTCAGGCTATCCTTGACTTCGAGTTTAGTCGAGGTTGCATCGTCGGAGCATGACCACTGCGACCGAACCGGGCTACGCCGAGCTGCCCCGACTGATCTCGCTGATGACGGGCGACGACAAACACCTAGCCGCCGCCGAGTCCACAGTGGACGTCCTGTGGGTGCTCTACGACCGCGTGCTCGACATCACGACCGGGAACTTCCGCGAGCCGGACCGTGACCGGTTCTTGCTGTCCAAAGGACACGGTCCGATGGCGTATTACGCCGTGCTGACCGCGAAAGGCTTCCTGGACGAGGCGGAGCTGCCGACGTGGTCCGACCCGGTGTCGCGCCTCGGCCACCACCCGGACCGGCGACGCATCCCCGGCGTCGAGATCTCGAGCGGTTCGCTGGGCCACGGCCTGCCGATCGCGCTCGGCACGGCGCTGGGCCTGCGCGCCCGCGGCCTGGTGTCGCCCAAGGTGGTGACGCTCATCGGTGACGCCGAGCTGGACGAAGGCTCGAACCACGAGGCGATCGTCGTCGCCGCGCGTGATGCGCTCGAGAACCTCACGACGGTGGTGATCGACAACCGGTCGTCGACGCGCGGCTGGCCGGGCGGCATCGCGCGCCGTTTCGGTGTCGAGGGCTGGGAGGCGCGCACGGTGCCCGGCCGCGACCACGACGCGCTGTTCGACGCCTTCACCGCCCCACATCCGGGCCGGCCGCTCGCGGTCGTCGCCGTCGTCGAACCGAAGGGCTGAACTCATGCGGGACACGTTCTTGACCACGACCGAGCAGATCCTCGACGCCGACCCGGACGTCGCGATCGTCCTGGCGGACATTTCGGCGGCGCAGCTGGCCGGCGCCGCGCGGAGGCACCCGGACCGGGTGATCAACGTCGGGATCCGCGAGCAACTGCTGGTCAGCACCGGCGCGGGCCTGGCGTTGGCGGGGCTGCGGCCGATCGTGCACACGTTCTCGTCGTTCCTGGTGGAGCGCGGGTTCGAGCAGATCAAGCTGGACTTTTCGCACCAGGACCTGGGCGGGGTGCTGGTGTCGTACGGAGCGTCGTACGACATGCCGACGGCGGGTCGCACGCACCAGGCGCCGGGAGATGTGGCGTTGATCGATTCGCTGCCGGGGTGGACGGTGCACGTCCCGGGTCATCCCGCGGAGGCGCGGCGGCTGCTGTTGGAGTCGATTCCCGGGGATGGGCGCGTGTACCTGCGGTTGTCGGCGCAGGAGAACGCGTCGCCGCACCTGGGGGTGGGATTCACGCGGCTGCGATCGGGTTCTCGCGGGGTCGTGGTGGCGGTCGGGCCGGTGCTGGACCGGGTGCTGCGGGCTACCTCCGGTCTGGACGTGACGGTGTTGTACGCGTCGACGGTGCGGCCTTTCGACGCGGCGGGGTTGCGTTCTGCGGTGCTCGCTGCTTCGGCTTCCGTCGTGATGGTGGAGCCGTACTTGGCGGGGACTTCGGCGTATTGGGTTTCGGAGGCGCTGTCGGACATGCCGCACCGGCTGCGGTCGCTGGGGGTGCGGCGGGACGCGGAGGTGCGGACTTACGGGGAGATCGCGGACCACGACCTGGCGCACGGGCTGGACGCGGGGTCGCTGGGGTTGTCGATCAGGGAGTTCCTGGGGGAGTAGGCGGCGCGGCGCCGGTGCTGGGGGTACCGGCGGCGGGGTGCTTGTAGGTCATGGTTACTTCGTCATCTCCGCCCAAGAGCGCCATCAACTTGGTGTTGGCCCTCCTTTCTTCGGTCGAGCTCCGCGGAAGTTTCACGTGCAAACTCTCGTAGAGCTTGAATCTGTTGAGATCCAGCATCGTGCGTGCGACGGCCATGTATTCGTCGGCCGCCGCGACCGACGCTCGGTAGGCGATGTAGGCGAAGAAGTACGGCACCAGAGCGCCGCAGAGCCACCATCCGTCGGTGACCATGGCCGCCACGGATTCCGCACTGGCGATCAGAGCGACGACACACAACCGAACGGAGGTGTCCAACTGCTGACGGGAGTCCCTGAGGTAGTTCAACTGGACTTCCGGCGCGATGAACGCGATGTGTGACGCTGTGGTCATGGTGCTCAAGCCGTACTGAGAGCCGATCGAGTCTTCGCCGGCCCTTAAGGCATTTCCGAGACGTGTGGGCATCATTCGTGCAGCGTCGGGGTAACGAGCGAGCGCGCGAGGTACCGAGTCCAAAGCCGACTGCAGGCCGCCGAGATTCGCCGCTCGCCACGTTTCGAGCATCGCGTCGCGATGCTCGTCCCGGGTCGCCGAGGTCCAGCGGTCCGGATCGGTAGTTCTGATATTGCGCGAACGCTTCTCCTCGTAAGCTTCTCTCAGGAGCTCGTCGAGGACCTTGTTCCGTTGTATCAGCCAACGTTGTTGCTTTCGTCGAAGATTCGCTTGTCGTTTCCGGTGATGTGCGATGCGTCGGCGAAGTGCGGCGCGAGCGAATCGAGAGCGGCCCCAATACCCTTCCAGCACTCGGGTCATCCCGAGCTGGAGTGGGTGCAGGAACAACGCGGCGACCACGGTGCCGAGAATGACCCACGCTGCACCTGCGAGAGACCACTTTCCGAGGCTGTCGGTCATGGTGGAGAGATTCGGTCGCGATTTCCAAGCCCCGCTGGCGATGAGCGCGACGGTCCAGACCGTGAGGAACAGTGCCGGAAGAATGCTTACGACGCTGAAGTATCGTCCGATCTTCGCGCCCAGGCCGACCGCAGTGTCAGGCAGAGAAGGTGTCGACACGATCACGTCTTCCCGGGCGGACGAGTATAGATTTCACCGCATCCCTGGCAGCGGTACTTGCCCCGCTTCTTGACGACTACGTCACCGCAGGGACAGAGCAGACTCTCCGGCTTGCTCGGCCCTTCCCCGGGGTGCGAGGTCGAGGGAAATTCCTGACCGAACATCGCGGCGAGCAAGCTGCCGGCGAGGACGAGTCGAAGTTTGCGCATCCGCCTCACCCCGCCCTCCAGGAATGGACCATGTTAGGCCAGCATTCAGGCCCAGTCGACAACGTGGGACGAGGTGGTGATGGGGGTTTCGCCCTGGGCGGTGCCTGCTGTGGGCATCGTGGTGGTCGCTGGTGCCGGGGTGTTCGGGGCCGGGTGGGCCTGGCTGGCCGCCGGGGTGCTGGTTGCCGGTTCGGTGGGGGCGCTCTGTCGGGTGGTGCTTCGGGAACGCCGGGCCGATAGCGTGGGTGGCATGGCGTCCACGATTCGGCCGATCGCGCTCGGGGTCATCTGGCGGGGTGACGCGCTGCTCGTCTTCGAAGGGCGCGACGAACTCAAGGGCGAGACCTTCTACCGGCCGCTCGGGGGTGGGATCGAGTTCGGCGAGGCCAGCCAGGAGGCCCTCAGACGCGAGTTCGTCGAGGAGCTCGCCGCGGAGGTGACGGTCGGTGAGCGGGTCGGTGTCCTCGAGAACGTCTACACCTGGCGAGGCCGCCGAGGGCACGAGATCGCCTTCATGTTCGACGCCGAGTTCGCCGATCCCGCCCTCTATGCCCGGGACGAGTTCAAGATTCTCGACGACGACGCCACCGCGCGATGGGTCGACTTCGCGGACTTCCGCGACGGGACCAAGATCCTCTACCCCAGAGGGCTCACCGAGCTGCTCTCAGCGGAGCAGTGACCGCGCCGTCGGCTCCAGCAGCTCTCCCGCGGGCTCGCGGCTGAACGACACCGAAAACGGGCCGTCCGACCGGACCGGCAGCTGGGGGAAGTTGTTCGGCGACGGCTCGGTCTCGAACACCGCGAAGGCGTCCGAAGGCTGCGCCGGAAGAGACAGGTACAGCTCCGAGCCCGGTGGCGGAGAAGTCAGGCCGCGAAGGACCGGGCGCAGCAGCAGGACGTTGTCCGAGTCGATCATCGTCGCGTTCGCCGCCTCGCGGTGGGCCTTCCACGCCGGGCCGAAGTAGAAGGCCTCCAGCGCCTCCTTCCGAGCCTCCATCGAGCGGAATCCGCGCAGCCACAAGAACTCGTCCGGGGACGCCGGCACGCGGAACAGGCCGAACAGGTGCGCGCCCGCTTCTTCCTGCGGGTCGACGAACTCGCGCTCGAACAGCTCGATCAGCTCGTCGCGACGCCCTGGGTGCAGCGTGTAGCGCCGCAGCTCCAGGACCGTTTCGTACTCGGTGAAAGTCACGAGGCGAAAGCTACCCGGCACCACCGACAAAAAGGATCAGCGGAACGCCGCCAGCCCCGTGACGGCCTGGCCCAGCGACAGCGCGTGCATCTCCTCGGTGCCCTCGTACGTCAGCACCGTCTCGAGGTTGGCCATGTGGCGCATCACCGGGTACTCCAGCGAAATCCCGTTCGCGCCCAGCATCGTCCGCGCCGTGCGGGCGACCTCGATCGCGGACCGCACGTTGGCCATCTTGCCGAAGCTGACGTGGTTGTGGTGCAGCTGCCCGCTGTCCTTGAGCCGGCCGATCTGCAGGGCCACCAGACCCGCGCGGTTGACCTCGACGACCAGGTCGGCCAGCTTGCGCTGCGTGAGCTGGAACCCGGCAAGCGGCTTGCCGAACTGCGAGCGGGACAGCGTGTACTCCAACGCCGATTCGTAGCACGCGCGCGCCGCGCCGACGACGCCGAACAGGATGCCGTAGCGGGCCTCGTTCAGGCAGGACAGCGGCCCGCGCAGGCCCCGGACCTCGGGGAACACGGCGGAAGAGGGCAGCCGGACGCCGTCGAGGACCAGTTCGGCGGTGAGGGAAGCCCGCAGGGACAGCTTGTGCTTGACCTCGTTCGCCGTGAAGCCCGGCGTCGACGTCGGGACGACGAAGCCGCGGATGCCGTCGTCCGTCTGGGCCCAGACGACCGCGACGTCGGCGACGGTTCCGTTGGTGATCCACATCTTCGTGCCCGACAGCACCCAGTCGGACCCGTCGCGCACCGCGCGGGTCCGCATCGCGCCCGGGTCGCTGCCCGCGTCCGGCTCGGTCAGGCCGAAGCAGCCCAGCGCGTCGCCGGTGGCCATCCGCGGCAGCCACTCCTGTCGCTGCTCCTCGCTGCCCCACTTGTGGATCGCGTACATCGCCAGCGAGCCCTGCACCGACACGAAGCTCCGCAGGCCCGAGTCGACGGCTTCCAGCTCACGGCACGCGATGCCGTAGGCGATCGCGCTGGTGCCGGCGCAGCCGTAGCCCTCCAGGTGCATGCCCAGTAGGCCGAGCGAGCCGAACTCCTTCGCCAGCTCGGACGCCGGCAGCGCGCCCGTCTCGTACCAGCCGGCGACGCGGTCCAGCAGGTTGTCCTTCGCGTACGCGCGCACGGCGTCGCGGATGGCGCGTTCCTCCTCGGCGAGCCCGGCGTCGAGGTCCAGGAAGTCGTGCGGATCCGGAGTGCGGCTCATGAGGGCTCCAAGGGGACGCGTCGGTGCGGTCCCCGCAGGAAACCACAGTCAGGCGTCTGTCCCCTGCGTGGCGTTCGTCACGCGGGCGACAGAAGGACGCGCGGTGCAGCGCCGCTCGGGCCGCCGCCGGACCTGCTGGCGCGGGATCAGCAGTTCGCTGAACTGGGGGAACGGCACGCTTTCGACGTCGTCGCGCCAGGCGTCGAGCATCTGGGACAGCACATCGTTCTCGGCCATCTCCGCCTCCTGGCGTCCGGGCGCGCGCGAGGAACCCCTCCCGCGATCGGGTGACTAGATACCCAGCGAGCGGGACACCGAAACGTCGCTCTTCAAGATTCTTCCGGCGCGTCGCCCACCCATGGCAGAATCGCGTGGCCGCCGCCGTGGTCTCCACTCCTGAGGAGCGCACATGCGCGCACTGCGGACGGCAAGTCTGCTCGCCCTGACCACCACGACCTTGCTCGGCGGCACCGGGATCGCCGCCGCTCAGGGCAACCCCTGGCGCCAGGTCGGCCACACCACCGCCGAGAACCGGGTCAGCGGCGAGGGCATCACGACGCTCCGGCTGCCCGGGCACGCCGCCGAGACCGTCTTCCGCAACGGCGCGACCATCCCGCAGCCGCTCAAGGACGAGGGCTGGGGCCACGTCGGCGACCCCGACTCCCTGCGCGGCTACGTCTTCGACGTCTACCAGGACACCGTCACGCCGACGCCGGCCAAGAAGATGTACCTGGTCACCAAGCCGGACGGGACGACCACGGAGTTCGTCCACCCGCTGCAGGCCGACGAGCCCGCCGCCAACGCGAACGCCCAGGTCGCGGCCACTCCCGACGGTCAGTGGCTGGTCTCCGGCCCGCTCGGCGAGATCGACCGGCTCTACGTCTCGCCGACGCCGTTCCTCAACCCGCGTGCCCCGCGCGTCGCCGGTGACCTGCCGATCGCCGCCCGGATCCACCTCGACCACCACATCCGCAGTGCCCAGGGCTGCGACTTCGTCAGCTCGACGCGCCTGGTCTGCGCGACGTCGGATCCGGACAACGACCTGTACCCGACGAACCTGCAGCTGCTGCAGGTCGACCTGGCCCGGCCGCTGAACGGCCACGACGTCACGGCGAAGGTGCGCGAGCTCGGCCAGGTGCCGCTGGCCAGCACCTGCACCGGCGCGTTCACCCCGGAAGGCGTCGACTACGACGCGCCGACGGGGGTCCTGCGGGTCGAGGTCGTGCCGCCGGCACCGTGCAACACGGTGACCGACGTCTATTCGTTCGAGCGCCGCTGAGCCCTGCGGCTACGCTGGGTGGCGTGTCTCGTGTGGTGATTCTCGACTACGGTTCCGGCAACCTCCGCTCCGCCGAACGCGCTGTGGCGCGCGCCGGGGCCGAAGTCGAGGTCACCGACGACCCGCATGCCGCCGTCGAAGCCGACGGCCTGGTCGTGCCCGGCGTCGGCGCGTTCTCCGCCTGCATGGAGGGGCTGCTGTCGGTGGCCGGGCACCGGATCATCGGCAAGCGCCTCGCCGGCGGCCGCCCGGTGCTCGGCATCTGCGTCGGCATGCAGATCCTCTTCTCCCGCGGCGTCGAACACGGCGAGGAGACCGAGGGCACCGGAGAGTGGCCGGGTGTCGTCGACAAGCTGAACGCCGACGTCCTGCCGCACATGGGCTGGAACACCGTGCGCGCGCCGGCGGACTCGCAGCTGTTCGCGGGCCTCGATCCCGAAGAGCGCTTCTACTTCGTGCACTCCTACGCCAA
The DNA here is from genome assembly GCF_036104975.1 of Amycolatopsis sp. NBC_00355. GTDB lineage: Bacteria > Actinomycetota > Actinomycetes > Mycobacteriales > Pseudonocardiaceae > Amycolatopsis. The sequence goes on from NZ_CP107982.1 coordinate 9,219,426, forward strand.
CCGCAAGTGGGAGCTCGAGTCGGGCCTGCCCGGCCAGGAGCCGAAGGTCACCTGGGCCAACCACGGCGAGGACTTCGTCGCGGCGGTGGAGAACGGGCCGCTCTGGGCGACCCAGTTCCATCCGGAGAAGTCCGGCGACGCCGGTGCGCGGCTGCTGCGCAACTGGCTCGCGACCCTCTGACCGGGTGACCCGGGTCTCCGCCCTAGAGTTACCGGCGTGACTTTCACGCTGCTTCCCGCCGTTGATGTGGCCGATGGCCAGGCCGTGCGACTCGTCCAGGGCGAGGCCGGCACCGAGACCTCCTATGGCAGCCCGCTGGAGGCCGCCCTGGCCTGGCAGCGCGACGGCGCCGAGTGGATCCACCTGGTCGACCTCGACGCCGCGTTCGGCAAGGGCAGCAACCGGGAGCTGCTCGCCGAGGTCGTCGGCCGGCTCGACGTGCGGGTCGAGCTCTCCGGCGGCATCCGCGACGACGCCTCGCTGAAGGCCGCGCTGGCCACCGGCGCCCGCCGCGTCAACCTCGGTACCGCCGCGCTCGAGGATCCGGAGTGGACCGCGCGCGTGATCGGCGAGTACGGCGACCGCGTCGCGATCGGCCTCGACGTCCGCATCACCGAGGCCGGCCACCGGCTCTCGGCCCGCGGCTGGACGTCCGACGGCGGTGACCTGTGGGAGGTCCTGGACCGCCTCGACCGCGACGGCGCGTCCCGCTACGTCGTGACGGACGTGAGCAAGGACGGCACGCTGAAGGGCCCGAACCTCGACCTGCTGCGTGAGGTCGTCGCCCGCACCGACGCCCCGGTCATCGCCTCCGGCGGCGTGTCCAGTGTGGACGACCTGGTCGCGCTGGCCGGCCTGGAGTCGGACGGCGTCGAGGGATCGATCGTGGGCAAGGCGCTGTACGCGGGCGCGTTCACGCTGCCCGAGGCGCTGGCGGCGGTCGCGCAGGTCTGAGGATTACCTTCGGGGTAATCGACGCGGTGCGCGCGGGCGGGCAGAGTTCCTTTCAGGACAACGAAAGGACCACGATGACCGCCTACGGAATCGCGCACCTGCGTCCGCCCGAAGTGCTGCACGAGGACGTCTTCGAGTACCTCGAACGCATCCAGGCCACGCTCGACCCCTACGGCGGCAAGTTCGTCGTGCACGGCGCCGACGTGCGGGTGCTGGAAGGCGAGTGGCCCGGCGCGCTCGTGGTGATCGGGTTCCCGAGCGTCGCGGTGGCTCACGAGTGGTACGACTCGCCTGCCTACCAGGCGATCCTGCGCCTGCGTGCCGACCACATCCCGGGCGACCTGGTCATCGTCGAAGGCTGCGGGCCGGACCACGACTCGGCGGCCATGGCGGCGGCGATGCGCGCGGCCGGTTGACGCCGAAAAGTGGCTGACAGCGGCGCTTCGAACCACTAGGTTGCCGCGGTGGAGGAGATCGTCACCCAGCTCGAGATGACCGCGGCCGACCAGCTCAACCCGGCGCCGCCGGTCGACGGGGTGACCCTGCGGGCCGTCGAGGCGTCGCCGCTCATCCGCGACCTGCACGTCCGGATCGGGACGCCGTACCGGTGGCCGAGCGCGGAGCGGACCGGCGACGACTGGGCGCGCTGGCTCGCCGAGCCGCACCGGCGCTACCGGCTGGTCGAGTACCGCGGGGTGGTCGCCGGCGCCGCCGACTTCGAGCCGCAGGCCGGCGACGACGTCGAGATCACGACGTTCGGGCTGCTGCCCGAGTTCGTCGGGAAGGGCCTCGGCGGGTACGCGCTCACCCTCGTCGTCGCGGCCGCGTGGACCGTGCCGGGCGCGCGCCGGGTCTGGCTGCACACCTCGACCCTCGATCACCCGAACGCCCTGCCGAACTACCTGCGGCGGGGGTTCCGCGGCTTCACTCGCTCAGCTTGACGGCGATCCCGACCGTCCGGTCCGCCGGGCCGCGCAGCTTCGAGAAGAACATCGACACCCGCCCGAAGACGCCGTACTTGCGCCCGATCACCTGCTGGACCCGCCGGGTCTCGTCGAGGTCCAGCAGCCGGGCCTGGCCGCTCACGACCGCGCCGTGCGTCTTCTTGCCGCGCAGGTCGCAGGCCTGGACCTCGACGCGGCCGCTGTTGCGGATCCGCTTGACCTTGCCCACGTCCCGCACCGAGTTGAAGACGAGCTCGCCGCCGTTGCCGGCGACCCAGATCGGGGTCGGCACGGCGCGGCCGTCCTTGCGGAACGTGGTCAGGACGACGTAGCGCTCGGCCGCGAGCCGGTCCGTTTCGGATGCCATGCGCCCACGGTAGTCAGGGCGTCCGGCGGCGCAGCGTCGCCGCGCCGAGGACCAGTGCCAGCAGCGCGCAGCAGGCGACGACCACCAGGTTCCGCAGGATCACCGCGTCCACGGTCGACGAAGCCGTGACGCGGTTCAGGGCCTCGACCGCGTAGGACAGCGGCATCACCTCCGACACCCACCGCAGCACCCAGCCCATGTCTTCGCGCGGCACGAAGAGCCCGCACAGCAGGATCTGCGGCAGCACGAACACCGGCATGAACTGGATGGCCTGGAACTCCGTGCGCGCGAACGCGCTGACGAACAGCCCGAGGGCCATCCCGAGGAGCGCGTCGAGGACGGCGATCACCAGCAGCATCCCGATGGACCCGGCCAGGTCGAGGCCGAGCCACGACAGCGAGACGCCGGCCGCGAGCGCCACCTGGACGACGGCGATCGCGCCGAACGCCAGCGCGTAGCCGAAAAGCAGGTCGAGACGGCCGATGGGGAGCGTCATCAGCCGTTCGAGGGTGGCGGTGGTCCGCTCGCGCAGGGTCGTGATCGACGCGATCAGGAACATGATCAGGAACGGGAAGACGCCGAGCAGGGCGGGCGCGACGTGGCTGAACACGAGCGCCGAGTTGAACACGAACCGCAGCAGGATCATCAGCAGCGTCGGCACCAGGACCAGCATGACGACGGTGCGCGGGTCGTGCCGCAGCTGGGTCAGGATGCGCCGCGTGGTGGCGAGCGTCAGCGCGGGGTTCACGACGCCACCCGCACGAGCCGCAGGAACGCCTGCTCGAGGTCGGTGGTGCCGGTCCGCTGCCGCAGTTCCGCCGGTGCGCCGTCGGCCAGCAGGACGCCTTCGCGCATGAGCAGGAGCCGGTCGCAGCGCGCCGCTTCGTCCATGACGTGACTGGACACCAGCAGCGTCGCGCCGCCTTCGGCGAGCCGGCGGAACAGCGCCCACAGCTCGTCGCGCAGCACCGGGTCGAGCCCGACGGTCGGCTCGTCGAGCACCAGCAGCTCCGGCCGGCCGAGCAGCGCGACGGCGAGGTTCGCGCGGTTGTGCTGGCCGCCCGAGAGCGAGCCGACGAGTTTCCCGGCGTGCCCGGCCAGGCCCACCTCGCCGATGACCCGGTCCACATCGGACGCCGGGGCGCGCAGCACCGCGGCGAAGTAGCGCAGTGCCTCGCGGACGGTCAGGTCCGCGTAGATCGCCGGGTTCTGCGTCGCGTAGCCGATCCGGCGCCGCAACGGCGGGCTGCCCGCGGGCAGGCCCAGCACGGTGACGGTGCCGGCTTCGACGAGCTGCACGCCGACGATCGCGCGCATCAGGGTCGTCTTGCCGCAGCCGCTCGGGCCGAGCAGGCCGGTGACCGCGCCGCGCGGCACCTCGAAGCTCACGTCGCGCACCACCGGCCGGCCGCCCCGGCGGACCCGCAGGCCGGCGACTTCAAGGGCAGAATTAGTCATGCGTTTAATTCTGAGCCCGGCGAGTTCCCGCGGTCAAGGGGGCGTCCGGCCGAACCCGGAGCCGCACAACGGCAGAAGCGCGTCAGGGGTGTCACCTGCAACGATTTGTGGGCTGGGTTTCTCCCGCACACTGGAGGGTGTAGATGGCCGTCACACAGCAGGTTCCGGTTCATCCGCAGGCGGGTTTCTTCGGCTCGGGACCGTATCCCGTCCACCGGGCGCGAGTCCTGGTGCTCGCGGTCCTGGCCGGGTTCGCGTTGACGGCGCTCTGGTCGGCGCCGTTCGTCGACTCCGTCATCGGCGACAGCGTCGCCAACACCCTGCTCGGCTACGACGCGAAGGCGACCCCGATCGGCGGCGTGCTCGCCGGGACGCTGTTCGCGTTCGTCTCCGGGCTCGCCGGCTCGTTCACCGCGTGCAACATCGCCGCGTTCGGCGCGGTCGCGCCGCTGGTCGGCGGCGAGGCGGGCGGGAAACGGCGGTTCGCGACCACGCTCAAGCCACTCGGCTGGATCGCGGCGGGCATGCTCACCGTGTCGATCGTCTACGGCGTGATCGTCGCGCTGGTCGGCACGCGGATGCCGCAGTTCGACACCGCGCCGGCCAGCGGGCTGACGCCGCGCAGCATCCAGTCGATGGTCGCGTTCGGCGTCGTCGGCCTGGCCTTCCTGGTGCTGGGCCTGGCTTCGCTGGGCGTGATCGGCAACCCGATCGGCGCGCTGACCCGGCGGCACCCGGCCGCGCCCCTGGTCCTGATGGGCGCGCTGATCGGCGGCTTCCTCATCGGCCGGCCGTACCCGCTGTTCCGGATCATGTTCCGCAGCGCCGCCGAGCAGCACAACGTCTTCTACGGCGCCGCCGCGTTCGCCCTGCAGTCGCTCGGCAACATCGTGATCATGGGCGTGCTGTTCCTGCTCCTGACGCACGCGACGGGCGGGCGCGTGCAGCGCTGGCTGGCCGCCAAGCCGGGCCGGATCGCCGCCGTGACCGGCGCGGCGCTGCTCGTCGGCGGCACGTTCACGTTGCTCTACTGGGACGTGCGCGTGCTCGGCCGGCTCGGGATCATCTGGTTCCCGATGGTCAGCTGGTAGGCCGGCCGAGCCAGCGGTAGTCGGGCGAGGGGTCGAGCTGGACGCCGTCCGCGACGGCGACCAGCACGGCTTCCGGCTGCGGCCCGGACACCGTCAGCCAGCGCCCGGACGGCAGCCGGACCGCGACCAGCGCGGCCTCGCCGGCCTTCGGCGCCGAGTAGAACCCCCCGCCGCCGCGTACGGAAATCGTTGCGGCGCCGCCGATCCCCGGTGAGCCGGCACCGACGGCGACCGTCACGGCCGGGACCGACGGGCGGGCCGGGTCGGCCGCGGTCAGCTCGGTGCTCGCGTCGTCCGGCCCGGTACCCCGGACGACGGCCGAGCGTTCCGCCAGCCCCGCCGGCAGCGGCCCGAACCGCAGTTCGCCGCGGACGCCGACCGGGGTCGCGCGGACCGACTCGGCGATCCGCTGGGCGACCGCGCGGGCGTCCGGCACCCCGCCGACCCGGGCGGTGAGCACGTGCTTGTCGTCGGCCGTCCAGGTGAGCAGGGCGGCGGTGCTGGTGTCGCCGGTGACCATGGCGATCCGGCCGTGCACCACGATCTGGTCCTGGACCGACGCGACCTTCGGCACGGGCCCCGACCACTCGGGATCGGCCGTCGAATACACCGACAGCGTGATCTCCGCCGGTCCGGCGGACCACCGCCGGACCTGCGGTGCGATGCCCGGGCCGCCCTCGCGGTACTGCTCGGTGAAGCCGTCGGGCAGCCAGCCTGGGGTGTACCCGAGCACCGGGCGGCCCGCCGCCGGCTCGAGGTCCGGCGGGCTCGTGAGCACCTGCGCGCCGACGAAGACCCCGGCCACCAGCACGACCACCGCGGCCGCCACCAGTGTCAGCCGCGCGACCGGGCGGCGGCGCCGGGCGTCCGCGAGCGCGTCGCGGACGGCGTGGCTATCCGGCGCGCGGGCGGCGAGGCGGTCGAGGCTCTCCCGGATCAGCGTCTCGGTCTCGTGGTCGCTGCGGGTCATTCGGGGGCTCCTGCTTTGAAGGACGCAGTGAGGGGCACGGGCTCGGGCTGGGGCGCCTCGCGCAATGTGGCCAGGGCACGGGAGATCTGGCTGCGCACGGTGGACGTGCCGCAGCGCAGGACGGCGGCGATCTCGGCGTCCGTGTAGTTCTCGTAGTAGCGCAGCACGATCGCGGCGCGCTGCTTGCGGGGGAGCGTGGCGAGCAGGCCGAGCATCGCGTCCCGCTCGTCGTAGGCGGTGGCGGGATCGGCTTCGGGTGGCGAAAGGGCGTCGAGGACCTCGTGGCTGCTCGGCACCATCCGCCGCACGGCCCGGCGGCGCCACGACAGGTACTCGTTGGTGACCATCCGGCGGACGTACGTCGGCGGGGCGTCGATGCTGTCCCAGCGTTGCTGCGCGCGCAGCAGGACGTCCTGGACGATGTCCTGCGCGAGGTGCGGGTCGTTCGTCAGGACGGTCGCGTAGCGGAGCAGCCCGTCCAGCCGCTCCGCCACGAACTCTTCGAAGCCCACGTACGTCCCTTCGCCCGCCTGTCACCTTCATGGACGTCCGGGACGGCCGAGTTGATGCACGCGGGCGGGAAGTTTCTTTAGTGACGGAGTTCACCGGTTCGGCCCAGTTCGCGACCTTTGTCTGTCACAGAGCGGCAGATGTCGGGCGGGTTGTGTGGTGCCCCGGTCGCCGTCGTTCACGAGTCCGGGTGAGTGCCGGTTCCGCTGTGTTCCCGGCCTTCGGCGGTGCCGGAGATCGCCTCGGAAAACCTGTCGGGGGGCCGTGCTTTCCTGAACCGGACAGAACGGAGGGGGAGATGACGGCGGGGAAGTGGCGGGCGGCTCCGGCCGTCTCGGTGGTGCTCGTGGCGGCTTTCGCGGTCGGCCCGTTCGCGCTGGTCGTGGGCGTGGTCTGGGGGCTGGTGCGGTTCGGCCGCGGCTACACGCGGCGGTTCACGGCCGAGCAGGTGCGGGAGGGCCCGGGGTTCCGGTACCACCTGGCTTCGTTCGGGGTGCTCTACCTCGTGCCCATCGGCGTCGCGGCGACGGGGTACTTCCTGCTCTCGGCGTACCTGCGGTGGTTCGGCGACACGTCGAGCGTCGGCTGGCTGATCTCACTGCAGCGGTTCTTCGAGGCGGTGTCGAGGTTCTTCTCGGACCACCTGAAACTCAGTGAGTTCTCGGTGTTCGCCGTGCTGATCGGCGTCTACCTGCTGACCTGCCTGCTGCTCGCCCGCCGGGACGCCGGGCCGTGGCGCGGGCGCACCGCCGCCGGGCTGGGGCGGGCCGCGGATTTCTACACGAAGTACAGCGGCCCGGCGGCCGCCGGGCTGGCCACGCTCGCCTCGCTGACGCTGTTCGGCATGCAGGTGGGCGTGCCGGCCACGGACCTGCAGGTGAAGTTCAAGGTGGCGCAGCAGGGCTACGCCGAGGTGACGCGGAAGATCGAGGCGGGCCTGACCGAGCGCGTCGCCGGAAAGCTGTACGACAAGGTCGAGGCGGCGTTCCCGCAGTCCTACCGGGACGCGCTCGCGACGCGGGGCACGCAGCTGCCGGAACTGGTCGACGCCGCGCGGAGCAGTGCCGCGAGCGCCAAGCCGTACGACATCAGCCTGCCGGCGGTCGACGATGCCGTCCGCGCGGAGACCGTGAGCGCGGAGAAGGCCGAAGGGATCGGGCCGGAGCTGCGGGTCGAGGCCACCGGCCGGGCGGCGCCCGGTGAGGTGACGCCGGAGCAGGTCGAAGCCGCGCGGGCGGTCGTCGACGCGCGGCCGGCCGCGCCCGGCATCGACCTGGTCGCCGACAGCCGGAAGAAGGTGACGCTGCAGGTCGAGAAGGTGGCCACGGAACGGATCGCGGCGCTCGCGAAACCGGTGACGGACGCCGTCCCGTTCCTGGACCCGCTGGTGCAGGCGTTCGTCGAGGCGGCGGACAAGGGCCTGCAGGACCGGCTCGCCCGGGCGTACGACCGCCTGGCCGACCTGGTGCTGCGCGCCCCGCAGGACCTCGGCGCGGCGGTCGACCGCGAGGCCGCGGACCTGGTCCGCCAGACGGACGTCGGCAAGCCGGTCGCGCACGCCACCGCGCACGCGGAGGACCTGGCGCGCACGTTCGCGACGACCGTGTCGGTGCTGCGGAACGGCCCGGGCGAGCTGGACCGGAAGGTCACGGAGGCGATCGACGCGCGGCGGCCACCGCCGGTGTACGACCCGTCGGGCAGGCTGAAGCTCACCCTGCCCGACATCGAGCCGCTGCGGCTGCCACCGCCGGACTACTACAGCCTGCGGTACCCGTACGACCACGGCCTGGGCGCCTACGGGACCCGCGACTACGGACTGCACGGCTACACGCCGCCGGACACGTTCCGGGTGCCGCCGGAGATCGCCCGGGTCCCGCGGATCGCGCCACCGCCCAGGGTGAGCGTGCCGCGGATCTTCGTCCGGTGACGCGGGTGGTCGCGAGCGGCGGGCGCGCCCGGGCGAGCTAGGCGGGGGTGGCCGGGGCGAACCCGCCGGGTGCCGGGACGAGGTAGTACTGCGCCACCGGCGCGAGCAGCGCGACGAGCTCCTCGTCGTCCGCCTCGGCCAGCGGGGGCAGCTTGATCACGTACCGCAGCAGCGCGACGCCGATCATCTGCGCGGCGATCCCGGTGACGCGCACCGGCGGCACGTCCAGCGCGCGGGCGACCTCGGCCAGCACCGTGCGCTCGATGAACTGGCGCATCATGAGCGCGACCTGCTCGTTCGTCGCGGCGGCGCGCAGCATCGCGAGGAACGGCGTCCGCCCCTCGGGTGCCGCCCAGATCGCCAGGAAGGCGCGCGCCAGCCGTTCGCCCACGCCCGAGCGCGGGCCCGTGAGGATCGCCGGGACCAGGTCGGCCGGGTTCACCGGCAGGTTCATCGAGGCCGCGAAGAGCTGCTGCTTGCTGCCGAAGAAGTGGTGCAGCAGGGCCGCGTTCACGCCGGCGTCGGCGGCGATCCCGCGGACCGTCGCTCCGTCGTACCCCAGCTCCGCGAACCGGTGCCGGGCCGCGTCGAGGATCTTCTCCCGCGTCTCCGTCTGCCCCGGCCGCCGCCCCGCCTGTGCCATTGCCCGAGCTTAGAACGCCCTTGACTACGCTGGTGACCATGTCTGTCGCGGTGCGGGTGATCCCCTGTCTCGACGTCGACGCGGGCCGGGTCGTGAAGGGCGTCAACTTCGCCGGCCTCCGCGACGCCGGCGATCCCGTCGAGCTGGCCCGGCGTTACGACGCCGAGGGAGCCGACGAACTGACGTTCCTCGACGTCACGGCGTCCTCGGGCGACCGCGAGACCACCTACGACGTCGTCCGCCGCACCGCCGAGCAGGTGTTCATCCCGCTGACCGTCGGCGGCGGCGTCCGCAGCAACGACGACGTCAACCGGCTGCTGCGCACCGGCGCGGACAAGGTGAGCATCAACACCGCCGCGATCGCCCGGCCGGAGTTCCTCCACGAGGCCTCCCGCCGGTTCGGCGCCCAGTGCATCGTGCTGTCGGTCGACGCGCGCCGCGTGCCCGAGGGCGGCGAGGCGACGCCGTCCGGGTTCGAGGTCACCACCCACGGCGGCCGCCGCGGCACCGGCATCGACGCCGTCGAGTGGGCCGCGCGGGGCGAAGAGCTCGGCGTCGGCGAGATCCTGCTGAACTCGATGGACGCCGACGGCACCAAGAACGGCTTCGACCTCGAGCTGATCGAACTGGTGCGCAAGGCCGTGCGGGTGCCGGTGATCGCGAGCGGGGGAGCGGGCGCCCTGGAGCACTTCCTGCCCGCCGTGCGCTCCGGCGCGGACGCGGTGCTCGCCGCCAGTGTGTTCCACTTCGGACAGTTGAAGATCGGCGAGGTCAAGACCGCGCTGCGCGACGGCGGGGTGGAGGTCCGATGAAGTCCTGGCGCGCCCCCGTCGAGGTCAAGGTCGTCGCGGCCCTGCTGATCGGCTTGCCGGTGGCGTGGGCCCTGCTCGACCTGATCCCCGTGCTGAGCGCGGGCTCGAGCCTGGCCATCTACCGGACGCCCGCGCTCGCCCTGATCCTCGGCGGTGTCGTGACCACCGGGCTGGCGGTGAAGATGGGCAGCGCCCGCGTCGGCGGCCTGGTCGTCACCGTGGTGTTCGCGCTGCTGCACGCGTTCCTGCTGCTGGGCGCCGAACTGTGGTTCAACAAGGTGTTCTCCGGCCTGTCCTTCTTCGGGTACGGCTACGCGTTCGTCCTGCTGAACTCGATGCCGCTCAAGCGGCACCTGCTGGGAGCCGAAGCATGACCCTCGACGCGGGCGTCTCGGCGCGCTTGAAGCGCAACGCCGACGGCCTGATCGCCGCGGTCGTCGTCGAACACGCCACCTCGGACGTGCTGATGATGGCCTGGATGAACGACGACGCCCTCGCGGCGACCCTGTCCACCCGCCGGGGCACGTACTTCTCCCGCAGCCGGCAGAAGCTGTGGGTCAAGGGCGAGACGTCCGGGCACTACCAGCACGTCCGCGAGGTCCGCATCGACTGCGACGGCGACACCGTCCTGCTGCGCGTCGACCAGACCGGCCCTGCCTGCCACACCGGCACCCACACCTGTTTCGACACCGAGGAGCGCCTGCTCCTGGCCGACGAGAAAGAGCACACCACGTGAAGATCGCCGCCGACATCCTGGTCGGGCTGGTCGCCCTGATCCACGTCTACATCGTCGTCCTGGAGATGTTCCTCTGGACCACCCCGCGCGCCCGCGCGGCGTTCGGGACCACCGAGGAGTTCGCCAAAGAGAGTGCGCCGCTGGCCGCGAACCAGGGGCTGTACAACGGTTTCCTGGCGCTCGCGCTGGTCTGGGGCCTGATCGCGAGCGACCCCACGGGCTTCCAGCTGAAGCTCTACGGCATCGTCTGCGTGATCATCGCCGGCATCTACGGCGCGGTGACGGCGAACAATCGGATCCTGTTCGTGCAGGTCGTGCCGGGTGTGCTGACGCTGATCGCGCTGCTGCTGTCCCGCTGACGGCGGCGGACCTGCTCCCTTGCACGCTCGGCGGGCCCGCCGGGTTGCCCGCGTCCGCTGTGCTTCTGATCGCCCTCCGACCTGGGGTTTTTCGCTCTACGCTGAGCGGATGGGGACGAGGGTGCGGGCCGTGCGCGACCACCGGGAGCTGGTGCGGCAGCGCCGGCGACGCTCGGCGTGGCCCGGCGGGTGCGGGTCCTCCGGGCCCGGCATCGGTCCCGGGAGCCGCCGCGCCGAGATCGCCCGGCTCACCGCGGCGACCTCGACGTGGTGGCTTCCGTCCACGTCGGACACTCCCCGGTGGGAGGCGTGATGCCGGACTTCTCCGAGTGGCTGCCACCGGGCCGGGCGGTCGAGGGGGCCGGCCGGGCCACGACCCTGGTCGCCCGCCGGTTCCGCCGCGCGACGATCGTCGCCGTCGTCGCGGTCCTGTGCACCGCGGTGGTCCTCTTCAGCCTCCTGATCAGCGGCGAACCCGTGACGCCGATGCTCCTCTTCCTGCCCTTCACCGGGCCGGCCCTCTTCGACTGCGTCCGCTGGTACCGGCGCGCGGAAGCCGCGCAGCGGACCGGCTGGCGGCCGGCGACCGTGACGCTCGGACCGGTGCGGCGGCGCCAGACCTGGGCGACCGTGGCGGTGAAGTTCGCCGACGGCAGCCTGATCCGGCTGCGGACCTGCGACCTGGGTTTCTCCGCGCTGGCCCTGGCCGAGCTGCCGGACCTGCCCGCGCTGATCGGCGGGCACGGCTCCGCGTTCACGGTCCTGATCCTGCCGAAGCCGCCGTGGCGGGACCGGCCGAAGCTGATGACCGCGTCGGCCGAGACCTTCCGCTGGACGCCGGTCCCGCGCCGCCGGCCGAAACCGTAGGCTGGTGAGGTGGGGAGACGCGGCGCTCGGGCGCCGGGGCGGTGGCGCACGGCGTGGCTCATCGCGGCGGCGTACGGCGCGGCGGCGTTCGTGACCTTCGGAACGGGCACGGCGTGGTCGTTGCTCGTCTCGCGCTACGAGTTCGAAGACGGGGAACTCGCGGCCGATTTCGCCGTGCTCGGCGGCTCGCTCGCGGTGATCGTGGTCGCGGTCTTCATGGCGCGGCTGCGGCCTCGGCCCGCCGGCGGCACGACGGTGCCCGCCGGCCCGTCGAAGCCGGCCGGACGGCCTCGGTACGGCACCTCGCGCCCCCGCAAGCCGGTCCGCCTCGCCTGGGGGTTCGCCGTGGCGCTGTACGTCGTGCTCGCGGCGGGTGTCCTCGGGCTGTCGGCGCTGGACCTCGGCCAAGCCGATCTGCTGGCGACGGGCGCGCGGACCGGCGGGGTCGTGCTGAGCGTCCGGGACCCGGCGCGCGGCACGCCGACGCTCGACGTCGGCTACACCGTGGCGGGGGAGTCGCGCACCGCGGAGATCGCGCGGGACTCGGGCCGGAAGTACGTCGCCGGCGAAGTGGTCACCGTCGTCTACGACCCGGCGGATCCCGCGCACGTCCGGACGTCCGAGGAGAAGAACGACGACGGGTTCCTCGTCGGGCTGTGCGTGGTGGCGCTGCTCGTCACCCTGGTGCTGCTCCCGTTCCCCGTCGTGGTGGCCACGCGCGCGGGCGGCGAAGGCGGTACCCGGTTTCTCCGCGGCTACCAGCCGACATCGCCGCTGGTGTAGTGCTCCACGGCGGCCGCGAACGGTGCCTGCGAAAGGTGCCGCGGCGCGATCCCGCCGGGCGTATTCTGCGCCGATGGGGGAAGAAACGGCTTCACCGCTGACGCCTGAGGAAACCGCGCCGGACGGGACGCCACCGGATCCGGCCGTCCGGATCGCCAGGCTGCGGGTGTTCGGCCGGCGCGCGCTGGTCATCGCGCTGCTGTTGCTGGTGGCCGCCGGAGGTGTGTTCGCCGGCCTGATCGTGTACGAGCACCCGGCTCGCGCGCTTCTGCGCGACGGTGTCCACGTCTCCGGGAAGGTGCTGTGGTTCGACGACCTTCGGGGAGCGCAGGCGATCCGCGTCTCCTACGACGTGGGAGGCGAACCGAGCTACGCCACCATCCCCGTGACCTCGGGACGGCGCTACATCGTGGGCGGGACGCTCACGGTGATCTACGACCCCGCGAACCCGTCCCGGGCGCGCACGATCCTGGAAGACCGCCTGGACGGCCGGGTGTCCGGGTTGTTCTGGATCCTCGGCTTGTTCGTGCTGACCTTCGCCGGCGTGAGCCTGGTCGCGTCGGTCCGGTGGCGGCGGCGGCACCGGGCGGTGCTGCGGACCGGCTGGCGGCCGGCCGTGGCCACCGTGTCGCCCGACTACCCGGTCCAAAGCGGCAGGCACCTGCCGGACATCCTCGTCGAGTACCGCGACGGCAGCCGTGCCGAGCTGCGGGCTTCCATGTCGTGTCACGGCAGCACGTACCTGTGGCACCGGCCTCGCCGGCCGGCGTGGGTGGGCGGCTCGGGCCGGGACATGGTCGTGCTCTTCTCGCGCGGCGACCGGCGCCGGCCGTACGCGGTCCCGGCGTTCGACCGGAAGTCGGGCCTCGACCTGGGCTGACGCGGTTCGCTAGCCGATGTCGCCGCTGATGTAGCGCTGCACGTTCGGGGCCACCGCGGCCACCAGGGTCTCGACGTCCGACTCGGCCAGCGGCTCGAACTTCGCGACGTAGCGGATCATGCCCATGCCGACCAGCTGGGACGCGCAGAGCGTCGTGCGCAGGGGGATCCGGTCGGAGCCGACCGACGAAAGCACGTGGGTGAAGAACTTCTGGAAGAAGTCGCGAAGCACGTGGCCGGCCTGCTCGTGGCCGGCGACGCTGCGGATGAGGGCGACGAACACCCCGCCGCCCGCGCTGTCCCAGCGGGTCAGGAACGTGCGGACGATCCGTTCGCCGAACTCCTCGTCCGGGCCGTCGCGCAGGGTTTCCATCAGCTCCAGGGGATCGAACGGCAGCTCCAGCACCGCGCGGGCGAACAGGCCCTCCTTGCTGCCGAACCAGTGGTTGACCATCGCGGCGTCGACACCGGCGCGGGTGGCGATCGCGCGCACGGTGGCGCCGTCGTAGCCGTTTTCGGCGAACACCGTCCGGGCGGCGTCGATCAGGGCGGTGCGCGTGTCCTGGCCCGCGGGCCGCCGGCCGCGGCGCCGCGCCGTAGTGTCGGGATTGTCGGTGGTGCTCACCGCTCCATCATGACCCATCCCCGATCCTGAATTCAACATTTGCTGAATTCGGGACCCCGCGCGGCCCGGTTCGCGCGGGGCGGCACAATGACTTCCATGGTCAGCGCTTACGCCGGTTCCACCGGCCCCGGCTCGGTCAGCCCGTCCCGCGAGGACTTCCGCGCCCTCGCCGAGAGCCGCCGCGTGATCCCGGTCGTGCGCCGGGTGCTCGCCGACGGCGAGACGCCGATCGGGGTCTACCGCAAGCTCGCCGCCGACCGGCCGGGCACCTTCCTGTTCGAGTCCGCGGAGAACGGCGCCTCCTGGACGCGCTGGTCGTTCATCGGCGTCCGCAGCCCGGCCGCGCTCACCGTCCGCGACGGCCAGGCGGTCTGGACCGGCACCCCGCCGGTCGGCCTGCCGGCCGAAGGCAACCCGCTGACCGTGCTGCGCGAGACGATCGAGGCGCTGCACACCGAGGCCCTGCCCGGCCTGCCGCCGCTCACCGGCGGGATGGTCGGCTACATCGGCTACGACGCCGTCCGCTGGCTCGAAAAGCTGCCCGAGCTGGCCGAGCGCGACCTCGACATCCCCGAGCTGACCATGCTCCTGGCCACCGACCTGGCCGCGTTCGACCACCACGAGGGCACGGTCACGCTCATCGCGAACGCCGTCAACTGGGACGACTCGCCCGAGCGCGTGGACGCGGCCTACGACGACGCCGTCGCCCGGCTGGGCGCGATGACCGAGCAGCTGCAGGTGCCCGCGCCCGCCACGATCGCCGCGTTCGACCGGCCCGCGCCGGAGTTCACCCGGAAGCGCTCCAAGGAGGACTTCCACGCCGCCGTGAACAAGGCCGTCGAGGCGATCAAGGCCGGCGAAGCGTTCCAGATCGTGCCTTCGCAACGCTTTGAGATCGCCACCGCCGCCGACGCGCTCGACATCTACCGCGTGCTCCGGACGTCCAACCCGAGCCCGTACATGTACCTGCTGCGGCTCGAGGGTTTCGACATCGTCGGATCCAGCCCCGAGTCCCTGGTCACCGTGCGGGACGGCAAGGCGACCACGCACCCGATCGCGGGCACCCGCTGGCGCGGCGCCGACCCGGAGGAGGACGCGCAGCTGGCCAAGGACCTGCTGGCCGACGACAAGGAGCGCGCCGAGCACCTGATGCTCGTCGACCTCGGCCGCAACGACCTGGGCAAGGTCTGCAAGCCGGGCACCGTGCGCGTCGTCGACTTCTTCCAGATCGAGCGCTACAGCCACGTCATGCACATCGTGTCCACCGTCACCGGCGAGCTGGCCGAGGGCAGGACGGCGTTCGACGCGGTCACCGCGTGCTTCCCGGCCGGGACGCTGTCCGGCGCGCCGAAGGTCCGCGCGATGGAGCTGATCGAGGAGCTGGAGCCGGTGCGCCGCGCGCTGTACGGCGGCGTCGTCGGCTACCTCGACTTCGCCGGGGACGCCGACACGGCGATCGCGATCCGCACCGCGCTGGTGAAGGACGGGATCGCGCACGTCCAGGCCGGGGGCGGGGTGGTCGCCGACTCGGTCGCGGACTACGAGGACACCGAATCGCTGAACAAGGCGCGGACGGTGCTGTCCGCGGTCGCCGCGGCCCAGACCATGGTGCCGGCGGGCCGGCTCGACCCGGCCGCGGACGCCGCTCATGTCTGAGCCGGAGGTGGCGGACCCCGAAACCACGACGCCGCGGCCGTCGCGGCGTCCACTGTGGATGATGGTGGTCGCGCTGCTGCTGGGCGCGCTCGCGCTGTGGGGTGCGGCCAAGCTGACCTGGTACGCCGAGTTCCGCGACGGCGGCGTCCGCGGCACGGTCCTCTACCGCGAGACCGGCGAGCAGCGCGCGACGGCGCTCGTGCCGCTGGCGCTGCTCGCGCTCGCCGGGGTGGCCGGCCTGATCGCCACCGGCGGCTGGGCCCGGCGCGTCCTGGGGGCCGTGCTGGCGCTGGCCGGGGTGGCGGCCGGGTGGGCCGGCGTGGCGGGCGTCCGGTTCACCGGGTGGGCCGACGGGCTGCCGGTGACGCAGATGCTGCTCGGGCGCGGCCTGGCCGTGCTCGGGGGAATTCTCGTCGCCGCCGGCGGGTTGGCAGCGATCAAGGGTGCCGGGCGCGGTGCCCGGCTCGGCGCGAAGTACGCGGCCCCGGCCACCCGGAAGAAGGTGCGTGATCCGGACGCCGAGCTGTGGGAAGCGCTGTCGGAGGGCGAGGATCCCACGGAGGGTGGCGGGCGGCATTCGGAGTAACGCGCACACCCGGAACCGGGCGCTTCGGATGCGGGGGTTAGCATCGTTTCGGCGGGAAGGGGAAGGTTTTTGTGAGCGACTTTGCGAGTGAAACCGTGACCACGAGCCCGGGCGGGGGCGCCCGGTGAGCGTGCTCGAAGAGATCGTCGCCGGCGTGCGGGAAGACCTCGCCGTGCGGGAATCCGCGCTGCCCTTCGACCAGCTGAAGGTCCGCGCGGCCGCCGCGCAGCCGCCCCGCGACGTGATGACCGCGCTGCGCGAGTCCGGCATCGGCGTGATCGCCGAGGTGAAGCGCCGCAGCCCGTCGAAGGGCGACCTGGCCGACATCCCCGACCCCGCCGCGCTGGCCAAGGACTACCAGGACGGCGGCGCGCGGGTGATCAGCGTGCTCACCGAGCAGCGCCGCTTCGGCGGCTCGCTGGCCGACCTCGACGCCGTCCGCGCGGCCGTGGACATCCCGGTGCTGCGCAAGGACTTCATCGTCAGCCCCTACCAGGTGCACGAGGCCCGCCTGCACGGCGCCGACATGGTGCTGCTGATCGTCGCCGCGCTGGAGCAGAACGCGCTCGCCGCGCTGCTCGACCGGGTCGAGTCGCTGGGCATGACCGCGCTGGTGGAGATCCACAACGCCGAGGAGGCCGACCGGGCCCTCGAGGCGGGCGCCAAGGTCATCGGCGTCAACGCGCGCAACCTGCACACCCTCGAGGTGGACCGGGACGTCTTCTCGCGGCTGGCCCCCGGCCTGCCGATGGACGTCTACAAGGTCGCCGAGTCGGGGGTCCGCGGGCCGGGCGACCTGATGTCCTACGCCGGGCACGGCGCCGACGCGGTGCTGGTCGGCGAAGGCCTCGTCGCCTCGGGTGACCCGAAGGGCGCCCTGGTCAAGCTGGTCACCGCCGGATCGCACCCCGCCTGCCCGAGGCCCTCCCGGTGACCGAAGAGCACAGTGTTGTTCAGCAGCCTCGCGAGCACGGCACTTCACACGACCCGGACGAGCGTGGCTACTACGGCCCGTACGGCGGCCGGTTCATGCCGGAGGCGCTGATCGGCGTCGTCGACGAGGTCGCCACCGAGTACGAGAAGGCCCGGCACGACCCCGAGTTCCTGAACGAGTTCAACCGCCTGCTCCGCGATTACGCGGGCCGGCCGTCGCTGCTCACCGAGGCCAAGCGCTTCGGTGAGCGCGCCGGCGGCGCGCGCGTGTTCCTCAAGCGCGAGGACCTGAACCACACCGGTTCGCACAAGATCAACAACGTGCTGGGCCAGGCGCTGCTCACCAAGCGCATGGGCAAGAAGCGCGTCATCGCCGAGACCGGCGCGGGCCAGCACGGCGTGGCCACGGCCACCGCGTGCGCGCTGCTCGACCTCGACTGCGTCGTCTACATGGGCGAGGTCGACACCGAGCGCCAGGCGCTGAACGTCGCGCGCATGCGGCTGCTCGGCGCCGAGGTCATCCCGGTCAAGACCGGTTCGCGGACGTTGAAGGACGCGATCAACGAGGCGCTGCGCGACTGGGTGGCCAACGCGGACACCACGCACTACCTGTTCGGCACGGCGGCCGGTCCGGCGCCGTTCCCGGCGATGGTCCGCAACTTCCACCACATCATCGGCACCGAGGCCCGCGAGCAGATCCTCGAGCAGGCCGGCCGCCTGCCCGACGTCGTCGCGGCCTGCGTCGGCGGCGGGTCGAACGCGATCGGCATCTTCTCGGGCTTCTACGACGACCCGTCCGTGCGGCTGGTCGGCCTGGAGCCGGGCGGCGAAGGCATCGACGGCAACCGGCATGGCGCGACCCTCACCAAGGGCACCCCGGGCAACCTGCACGGCGCGATGACCTACCTGCTGCAGGACGAGGACGGCCAGACGGTCGAGTCGCACTCGATCTCGGCCGGGCTGGACTACCCGGGTGTCGGCCCGGAGCACGCGTGGCTGAAGGACACCGGCCGCGCCGAGTACCGCCCGATCACCGACGCCGAGGCGATGGACGCGTTCATGCTGCTCTCGCGCACCGAGGGCATCATCCCGGCGATCGAGTCGGCGCACGCGCTGGCCGGCGCGCTGGACCTGGGCCGCGAGCTGGGCCCGGACGGCCTGATCGTGGTCAACCTGTCCGGCCGCGGCGACAAGGACATGGACACGGCGGCGAAGTGGTTCGGGCTGGTGGACAAGTGAGCGGGATCGACGACCTCTTCGCCGCGACGAGCGCGGAGGGCCGCGGCGCCCTGATCGGCTACCTCCCGGCGGGCTTCCCGACCGTCGCCGCGTCGAAGGACCTCATCGCGGCGACGATCGACGGCGGCGCGGACCTCATCGAGGTCGGCGTCCCGTACTCCGACCCGGTGATGGACGGCCCGACCATCCAGGCCGCGTCGGTGACCGCGCTGGACAACGGCTTCCGCCTCAAGCACGTGTTCGAGGTCGTCGAGTCGATCTCGGCGCGCGGCGGCCGCGCGGTGGTCATGACGTACTGGAACCCGGTGCACCGCTACGGCGTCGACCGCTTCGCCCGCGACCTCGCGGCGGCCGGCGGGCTCGGCCTGATCACGCCGGACCTGATCCCGGACGAAGCCGGCGAGTGGATGACCGCGTCGGAGGCCCACGGGCTGGACCGGACGTTCCTGGTGGCGCCGTCGTCGTCGGAGGAGCGGCTCGCGAAGACGGTCGCCGCGGCCTCGGGGTTCATCTACGCGACCGCGGTGATGGGCGTGACGGGTGCGCGTGACCAGGTCGGCGCGGGTGCCGAAGAACTGGTCCGCCGCACGCGCGCGCACACGTCCCTCCCGATCGGCGTGGGCCTCGGCGTGCGCTCGGGCGACCAGGCGGCCCAGGTGGCGTCGTTCGCCGACGCGGTGATCGTGGGCTCCGCCCTGGTCACCGCGGCGGCCGAAGGGCCTTCCGGGGTGCACCGGCTGTCCGCGGAACTGGCCGACGGGGTGCGCCGGGCTGTCGCCACGGCTTGACCTGGAGTGCACTCCAGGTGCCACTCTGGGCCGGTGACGTCCTACACCCCGGCCCAGGTGACCGAAAAGACCGGCTTCACCATCGACACCCTCCGGTACTACGAGCGCATCGGCCTGCTGCACCACGTCGGCCGCACCGCCGGCGGCCGCCGCACGTTCACCGACCACGACGTGGAGTTCCTGCAGCTGCTGAGGTGCTTGCGCTACACGGGCATGCCGGTCGCGGAGATGCTGCGGTTCGTGGAGCTGCTGCGCTCCGGCGACGCGACCCAGGACGAGCGCCTCGACGTCCTGCGCGAGCACGAGGCCCGCGTCGAGGCCCAGATCGAGCGGCTGCGCGAGCACCAGGAGCACATCCAGTTCAAGATCAAGATGTACAGCGGCGCGTCCGAACTGGCTGTCACATCCTCGTGACGCCATCACCTGCCCCAGAACTGTCGGTGGTGGTCCGCATACTCCTCGTGTGACAGAAGAGTTCCGGATCATGCTCCGCCCGAAGGCTGGACGGCCGACGACGTGCTCGCGCTTTCCGCGGAGCAGACCTCGCGACAGCGGATAGAGGTTGTCGACGGGGTTCTCCTGATCGGCCCGTGGCCACGCCTCGAGCATCAGCGCCTCGTCGGCAGGCTGGCGGGCCGGCTCGCGGCGGGCGCGGGGAAGCGACTCGAGGTGCTCCCCGGCGCGAACCTGGTCCCGGGGAACCGGGGTGACCGGCTGCTGATCCCGGATCTGGTCGTGACCGACGAGCCCGGTCTGAAGGGCATGAGCCTGACCGAAAAGCAGGTCGTGCTCGTGGTCGAAATCGTGTCGCCGTCGACCGAGGTGCAGGACCGGATCCTCAAGCGTGCGCTCTACGCGGAGGCCCTGATCCCGTTCTACCTGCTGGTCGAGCCGGACACCGCGACCCTGTTCGAACGCCAACGCGGCGAGTACGTCCCCATCGCCAAGAGCGAAGCCGGGAAGCTCACCTTCACCCGGCCTTTCGAAGCCGAGATCACCCTGGCCTGACCGGGCTTTGTACAAAAGCTGTACGCGCCCGCGGCAGAGTCCGGTGCATGGACATCGGACACCTCCCGCGGTGCACGTTCCTCCGCGGCGCCACCGGTCTCGCCGTCGCCGGGGCGGCCGGCCTGCTCCTGCCCCGCGCGGCGAACGCCGCGGCGGCGCCGCGGATCTACAGCTGTGCCGAGTGGGGCGCGCGGCCGCCGTCGGACGAGCTGGTCACCCTCGACCACCCGGCGAACCGCATCCTCATCCACCACATCGCCAGCGCCAACAGCACCGACTACTCCCTCGAGCACGCCTTCCAGGTCGCCCGCGACGATCAGCACGACCACATGGACAACAACGGCTGGTCCGACACCGGCCAGCACTTCACCGTCAGCCGCGGTGGCTACCGGATGGAAGGGCGGCACGGCAGCCTCGACGCGGTGCGCGGCCGGACCACCATGATCCAGGGCGCGCACTGTCCCGGCCAGAACACCAACGCCATCGGCATCGAGAACGAAGGCCTCTACACCAGCGTCGAACCGCCGCGGTCCCAATGGGACTCGCTCGTCGTCTTCTGCGCCTACATCTGCCGCCAGTACGGCATCCCGGTCGAGGAGATCAAGGGCCACCGCGACTTCTACAACACCGAGTGCCCCGGCGACCGCCTCTACGCCAAGCTGCCGCAACTGCGGACGGAGGTCGCGAAAGCCCTAGTGTAGGTACCGCATCACGGCGCACAGCTCCGCCGGCGACAGGCGCCCGAGCCGGTCGATCTCGCCGCGGCGCACGTCCGTCAGCGTCGTCGCCAGCTCGGGACCGAACGCCTTCGCCAGCGCTTCGTCCGCTTCGAACGCCGTGACGGCTTCGGCCAGCGTCCGCGGCAGGCGCTCGGCGTCGGGCAGCGTCCCGGGGTCGACGTCGACCGGTTCCGGCAGGGTCGCCTCGGCGTCGATGCCGGCCAGGCCGGCGAACAGTAGCCCCGCCACCACCAGGTACGGGTTCGCGGTCAGGTCGAAGCACTTCACCTCGAAGTTCGCCGCCCGCTCGCGCTGGCCGGCCGCGCCCTGCACCAGCCGCAGCGGCGCTTCGCGGTTTTCCAGGCCCCAGGCCAGGAACACGCCCGCCCAGTGGTGCGGCTCCAGCCGCAGGTAGCTGACCACCGACGGCGCGCCGATCGCCAGCAACGCGGGCAGCCGCGAGAAGATGCCGGCGCCGAACGCCTCGGCCGTCGCGGTCAGCCCGAACCGGCGGTCACCGCCGGCGCACAGGTTGCGGTCGCCGTCCCACAGGCTCAGGTGCACGTGGCCGCCGTTGCCGACGCCGTCCGGCGCGAACTTCGGCGTGAACGACGCGCGCAGGCCGTGCTGCTCGCTGACCGTCCGGATCGTCTCGCGGGTCAGCACCGCGATGTCGGCCGCGCGCACCGGGTCGTCCGCCGCCACCGACAGCTCGAACTGCCCGGCCGCGTACTCCGGGTGGATCTGTTCCACCGCAACACCTTGCGCGGCCAGCGCCGACACCAGCGCGCGCAGGTACGGCGCCTGCGCGGAAAGCCGCGCGTAACCGTAGGCCGGGCCCGCCGCCGCCGAACGCGGGTCGTCCGGCGCGTCCGCCGTCGTGATCACCCATTCGATCTCGAACGCGGTCCGGACGTCGTAGCCCAGCGCCGCGAGCCGCGCCGTCGCCGCGGCCGCTTGCGCCCGGGAGTCCTGGGGGTGGGGGACGCCGTCCTGGTCGTAGCGGTTCGCCGGCGCCCACGCCCAGCCGGGCTGCGCGGCCAGCGGGACGAGCGCGTCGAGGTCCGGGTGCAGCCGCAGGTCGCCGACCGGGCCGCGCGAGTAGGTGCCGCCGACGATTTCGTCGGTGGCCAGGAAGAAGTCGAAGGAGTTCGACGCGCCGACGCCCCACGCAGCCGCCGACCACAGCCGGTCCACCGGGACCGCCTTCGTCCGCGTGATGCCGCTGTTGTCCACGAAGGTCAGCGCGACCAGCTCCACCCCGGCCGCGCGCAGGCCGTCGGCCCGGATGGCGCCCTGCTGCGCGAGTTCTGCCCGATCGAGCCGGCTCATCCTGCTCCTGTTCACTGGATACCGCGAGAAACCGGATACCTTGGGAAAGTGGAGGAGATCGTGTCAGACGCCGTCGAAACCCGTCCAGGCTGCGCCGCTCTCTCTCCGTCTGCCAGGCCGTCGGACTGTCCGTCGCGCTGATGGCCCCCAGACCGCGGCCGCCGCCGGCCGCGCCGTCCAGCTCGCCTCCCTGCTCTCGGCGGTCGGCGTGCCGCTGGTCGCGTACGGCTTCGTCAAGCTCTGCCAGTACTACCAGCATGCGGGGTCGGTCTACGCGTTCGTCGGCGCGGCCCGCGCCCGCGCCGGCGTCGTCTCCGGCATCGGCCTGCTCGGCACGTACACCTTCTACGCGGTCGTCACGAGCTCGGCGGCGGGTCTGCTCGGCCGGGCCTTCCTCACCCAGGCCGGCATCTGGCCGGACCCGCCGTCGTGGGTGTTCTTCGGCGCGACGGCTGACCCGCTGCGAACCGACATGACGAAGACGACCCGCCCTGACGCGGGTCAACAAGGCCCTGCGCTCCCTGGCACTCGATCGCCGGGTTGAGCACGGGGACCTTCCTCGTGTCTCCGGTGTAGCGGGTGGCCGGTCTGAACCGACAAGAGGGCGTAGAGCGATGACAGGAGGCCCACCAGTGGGGCGACAACAGGTCGACGTCTTCACAAAAGATGATCTCAACCAGATTGCATTGGACATCGAAGAAAGCATCAAGCAGTTGAAGCTCAGCCACCCCAGGACCGAGGTTCGTGTGTCGTCGATGACGTTGACCAACGTCTTCGTGCCGAGGGGACATCCGGATGCTGGGCTGACGTTCAGCGCCCTCGTCTGCTTCGACATCGGCTGACTGAGGTCGTGCGGTAGCAACGGCGCCCCCGGCACCGACTCTTCGGGAAACCCGACCGAGGAGGAAGCGGTGCCCAAACAGGTCATGGGTGCGTTCACCCACGTGGACCCCAATCAGATCGCACAGCAGGTGAGCAAGACGCTCGACATGAACTCGGAGTGGACGGTGGCGTCGGTGTCCATGAGTGAGAGTTGGAGCCCGGACGGCAACAACTACCGGATGACCGCGCTGGTGGTCTTCAACGTTGTTGAGCCCGTCGAGCCCAGCGTCCACTAGGTGGATAGTGCGGAGCCCCGCGGCGGCCTACGGGACGTGGGAACCGTGGGGCTCTGGCCTTCACCCGAAGGCGAAGAGGACACCCGGCCGACGCGCCGATGGAGGCAGCGCACCGACCGGGCTGACTAGGCGCGCCGGGGGATGTTCCGGCTTCGGCGGTAATTCGTGTCGCACTCCCAGCACGTCTTCACGCCGGTGGGGCGATGCTCGGTCGGTTCGTACTCGACCTCTTCCGTCAGGCCGCACAGCGTCGTGAGCTTCCCGCCGATGAAGTCGATCCCGGCGACCCGGTGCCAGACGTCGGCGATCAGGGGCTGAAGCTTCGCCTTGTCCAAGTAGACGACCACGCTCACGAGGACCACCCGCACACCGGCGTCCGAGCCTGGGTTCCGTCTTCCAAGAACTCGACTTGCGCCCACGAAGGTGTCTTGCCGCACGGACACCGCTCGTCCGCGAACGGCCTTGCGTTGCGCGTCCGGACGACCTTCGGCGCTTCGTCGGTCTTCACGATGGCCGTCCTTCACGTGCCATCCGCCGCTCTTCGGCGCAGCCGGGGCACACGTCGAACTTCGCGTGGCGCTGCAGCGCCACCAAGTCGATCTCCTGCCGGGTGTGCTGTTCGGGGAGGAGTTTCCCGGCCTCACACCACGGAGTCAGGCGGGCGAAGGACGGATCGGCGAGTTCCCGCTTCCGGTAGTCGCGAACTAAGCCGTGCACCGACCTGTGCCGTTGGGCGTAGTCGGCCTCCGTGTCGGCCCTGACCAGTCCTCGCACGCCATCCATGGCTTAGGTCCCTATGCGTGTCGCCCCACCGCCACTTATCATGACGTCCTGACAAGTTGACTGTCACACGAGGTGGGCAACCGGTCAAGACGAGTTGGCGAGTGGAGAATGATTCGCATGGTGGACCGCACGAGTGGAGTTCCCGCGTTCCGGCAAGTGGCGACCGACCTTCGAAGGAAGATCGATGCCGGTGAGTACGCACCCGGAGCCAAGCTTCCGAGTGAACGAGAACTGATCGACGCCTATGGCGTTTCGCGGCCGACCGTCCGCGAGGCGGTGAACCTCCTGAGGTCCGAAGGCGTGGTCAACGTCGAGCACGGACGCGGCGTATTCGTCCGTCCTCCCTCGAACGTTCGGCGGCTCGCCCGGTCCCGTCTGTCCCGTGAAGCACGCGGTCGGAACGAAGGCGCATTCCTGGCCGAAGCCAAGGCCAAGGGCTTCACCGCTTCGAGCAACGTCAAGGTCCGTTTCGAGCCGGCCGACGAACGTGCGGCCGAATATCTGCAGGTAGACATCGGGACCGAGCTGACGGTGAGGGACCGGGTGATGCGGGCCGATGGGCTGGTTGCTCAACTCGCGGTGTCCCGGCTGCCTCGCGAAATCACTCGGGGCACCGCGATCGAGAAGGTCGACACGGGCGAAGGCGGTGCTTACGCCCGTCTGGAAGAAGCCGGTCACGATATCGGTTCCTTCGCCGAACACGTCGGTGCCCGGATGCCTTCTCCGGACGAACTCCGGCTCCTACAACTCGGTGACGGCGTGCCGGTCTTGACGATCACTCGCGTGGCCTACGGCGCCAACGGTAGGCCACTGGAGATGAACGACATCACGCTCCCGGCCAGCCTGTACGTGCTCAGCTACGAGTGGGCCGCCGACTGACCTGAGGCGCGAAAGGCCCCCGACACTTGTGCTCGTCGGGGCCTTTCTGTTGCTCGGGCGGCTAGCTGGTGATCCCGGGGTCATCTACCGACGTGTGGAGCACGATGCCGACGGTGGTCAAGACGATGGGCGCGATGACCAGGGTCCACAGCAGGATCGTCCTGATCGAGTAGGTCACCGCCAGCTGCTCCAACGCGGCCTGCGGCATCGGGTCGTCGTCGTTCAGAATCCGGCTCTGCGCGGCGTCGCTGGCGGACATCGGCATGGGGTTGGACACGCTCGTTCTCCCTATTTACGGATGATGAGCACGTTGATCCTGCTGGTCATCTACCTGCTGACCACGGCCGGCGCGATCCTGCTGCTGTTGTTCGTGAAACGCCGCATGCCGGTGCCGGTGTGGCACCTCGACTTCCCGATCGGCGCGCTCGCCTACGCTCGTAGGGGGGTGGGGGAGAAGATCGGAGGCGCATGACCGAGCTGCTCCCGTTCGTCGCGGACCTGCCGCTCGTGGACCACCACTGCCACGGCGTCCTCACCCGGGACGTGGCCCGCGCGGACTTCGAGGCCCTGCTGACCGAGGCCGACACGACGTCGCCGCTCGGGACCAGCCTGTTCGACTCGCTCATCGGCCTGGCCGTGCGCGAACGCTGCGCGCCCGTGCTCGACCTGCCGAAGCACGCGCCGGCCGACGTCTACCTCGAGCGCCGCGCCGAGCTGGGGGCGGCCGAGGTGGCGCGGCGGTTCCTGCGGGCCACCGGCACGACCGACTTCCTGCTGGACGGTGGGTTCCTCCCGGACGCGCTGACGACGACGCCGGAGTTCGGCGCCCTCGCCGCGACGCGGGCACACGACGTCGTCCGGCTGGAACAGGTCGCGGAGGCGGTGATCCCGGGCACGACCGCGGCAGGGTTCGCCGCGGACTTTGCCGACGAGCTGGGGAAACGTGCCGAGACGGCCGTCGGGCTCAAGTCGATCGCCGCCTACCGCGTCGGCCTCGAACTGGCGGGGGAGCGGCCGTCGCCGTCCGAAGTGGCGACCGCGGCGGGACGCTGGCTGCGCACCGGAAACGTCCGGCTGGCCGACGAGGTGCTGCACCGCCACCTCGTCTGGACCGGGCTCGACCTGGGCCTGCCCGTGCAGTTCCACGTCGGGTTCGGCGACTCCGACGTCGACCTGCACCGCTGCGACCCGCTGCTGCTCACCGGCTTCCTGCGGGCGACGCGCGCTCGAGGTGTGCCGATCCTGCTGCTGCACAACTACCCGTTCCACCGCAACGCGGCCTACCTGGCGCAGGTCTTCGAGCACGTCTTCGTCGACGCCGGGCTCATCACGCACAACGCGGGGTTCCGGGCGCCCGCGATCCTGGCCGAGCTGCTGGAGATCGCGCCGTTCGGGAAGGTGCTCTTCGCCACCGACGCGTTCGGCCTGGCCGAGCTGTACCACCTGGGCACGGCCCTGTTCCGGCGCGGCCTGTCGGACTTCGTGCGGGCCGCGCTGGCCGCCGACGCGATGTCCGAAGTGGACGCCGTCCGGCTGTGTGCTTTGGTGGGACACGAGAACGCGAAGAGGATCTACCGCTTGGAGCACGCGTGAGCGACCTGTGGACCCGGTGGACCCGGGCGATCGACGACGAGCTGCCGGCCGCCGTCGCCCTCCGGCACACCGTGCACGCCGACCCGCGCGCGTCCGGTGACGAGGAGGACACCGCCCGGCTCGTCACCGCGGCGATCGGCGCGGGCGACGGCGTCCGCGTCGCCAAGACCGGCCGCGCGATCCCACTGCCCGGCGCGCCGGACGGCCCGGGCATCGCCCTGCGCGCCGAGCTGGACGCGCTGCCGGTCACCGAACGCACCGGCGTGCCGTGGGCGTCGGAGACCGACCTGATGCACGCGTGCGGGCACGACGTGCACCTGGCGGCGCTGGTCGCGGTGGCCCGCGCGGCGATCCGGGTCGAGCTGCCCCGTCCGATCCTCGCGCTGCTCCAGCCGCGCGAGGAGACGTCGCCCTCCGGCGCGCTCGACGTCGTCGAGTCCGGGCTGCTGGCCGAGCACCGGGTGGACACCGTGATCGGCGCGCACGTCCAGCCGCGGCTCGCGGACGGCGCCGTGTCGGCCGTGCCGGGCCCGGTCAACGCCTCCACCGACGAGTTCGAGGTCGTCGTCCGGGGCCAGGGCGGCCACGCCGGCTACCCGCACATGCTGCGCGACCCGATCCTCGCGCTGTCGCAGCTGGTCGTGAGCCTGCAGCAGCTGGCAGCACGCCGGATCGACCCGGTGTTCGGCGCGGTCTGCTCGGTCGGCCGGATCCGGGGTGGCACCGCGGCGAACGTCGTCCCGAACACGGCGAGCCTGGCCGGCTCGCTGCGGCTGATGCGCGCCGAAGACCGGGTCCGCGCGCTCGAAGCCCTCGAGCAGATCGTGCACGGCACCGCGGCGGCCCACGGCTGCACCGCCGAGCTGCGGATCAGCCCGTGCGAGCCGGTGCTGCACAACGACCCGGCCCTGGCCGCCGCGGCGCAGCGCTGGCTGGTGCACGGCGGCGCGCGCGTCGACCACGAGTTCCGCTCGTTCGGCGCCGACGACTTCGCCCACTACTGCGGCGGCGAAACCCGCGGCCTGATGCTCTTCGTCGGCCTCGGCGACACCGCCGGCGCGCCCAGCCTGCACGACGAGGTGTTCCTCCCCGGGGACGACGCCGTCACCCGCGTCGCGCACGCGCTGGTGGCGGGCTACCTGGCCGCGACGGAGGCGGAGTCCCGCCGGCCCGGGAGACGCGCTACGGTGGCCCCGTGATTTCCGCCTCGGCTGCCTTCCTCGCGACGATCCCCAGCCCCGACCGCGGGGTCTGGCACCTGGGGATCATCCCGATCCGCGCCTACGCCCTGTGCATCATCGCCGGCATCATCGTCGCGATCTGGTGGGGTGAGCGGCGCTGGGTCGCCCGGGGCGGCACCAAGGGCACGGTCATCGACATGGCCGTGTTCGCCGTGCCGTTCGGCCTGGTCGGCGGCCGGGTGTACCACGTGATCACCGACCCCGAGCTGTACTTCACCGAGGGCAAGAACCCCTGGAACGCCTTCGCGATCTGGGACGGCGGCCTCGGCATCTGGGGCGCCATCGCGCTCGGCGCGGTGGGCGCGCTCATCGCGTGCCGCCGCAAGGGCGTCCCGCTGCCGGCGATGGCCGACGCGATCGCCCCCGGCATCATCGTCGCGCAGGCCATCGGCCGCCTCGGCAACTACTTCAACCAGGAGCTCTACGGCGCGCACACCGACCTGCCGTGGGGCCTGGAGATCTACCAGCGCTTCAACCCGGACGACCCGGAAAACCTGCTCAACGGCGTCGCGACGGGGCACATCCCGCTGCCGGAGAGCCCGGTCCACCCGACGTTCCTGTACGAGCTGATCTGGAACCTGCTGATCGCCGGCCTGATCGTCTGGGCCGACCGCAAGTTCAAGCTCGGCCACGGCCGGGTGTTCGCGCTGTACGTCGCGGGCTACACGGTGGGCCGCGGCTGGATCGAGATGATGCGGACCGACACCGCGAACCACATCCTCGGCCTGCGGGTCAACGTGTGGACGTCGATCCTGCTGTTCCTGGCCGCGGTGATCTACTTCGTGCTGGCGGCCAAGCGCGGGCCGCGTGAGGCCCCGGAACTGCTGGTGAGCAAGGACGCCGTCGCGGTGCCCGCGCCGGAAGCGGATGCGGCCGAGGACGAAGACGCCGTGAAGGTGCCCGCGGAGGCTCCGGCCGAGAAGCCCGCCGAGGAAACCCCGGTCGTGGACGAGCCGAAGAAGACCGACGAGAGCTGAGGATCAGAGGTCCGGCAGGCCCAGTTCCAGGTTGGGGGACTGGAGCCCGCCGTCGACCTCGAGGATCTTGCCCGTGATGTAGCCGCCGGCCCGCGACGCCAGGAAGACCACGGTCGCCGCGATGTCCTCCGCCTCGCCGATCCGGCGCAGCGGCGTCGCGGACTCCATCTTCTCCTTCAGCTCCGGGTTGCCGACGACGATCTCCAGCGCCGACGTCGCGACCGAGCCCACCGAGATCGCGTTGACCCGCACCTTGGGCGCGAGGTCGGCCGCCGCGAGGCGGGTCCAGTGGGCCAGGGCCGCCTTCGCGGTGCCGTACGCGACGAAGCCGCGGCCGCTGACCCGGCCCATGATCGACGAGATGTTGACGACCGAGCCGCCCGTCTTGACGAGCGACGGCGCCGCCGCGACCGTCAGCGCGTGCGCCGTCGAGACGTTGAAGCGGAACGCCTCCTCGAGGAACTCGGGCGTGGTCTCGAGCAGGGGGCGGGGGTAGGTGCCGCCGACGTTGTTGACCACCAGGTCGAGCCGCCCGAACTCCTCGACGGCCACCGCGGCGAGCGTCGCGGCGGCGGCCGGGTCGGCGAGATCGACGGGGACGACGTGGGCGCGCCGGCCGGCCGAGAACACGCGGGAGGCCACTTCTTCGAGCTGGGCTGCCGTCCGGGAGGCGATGACCACGTCGGCGCCCGCTTCGGCGAGGGCCACGGCGGTGGCCGCGCCGATCCCGCGTCCGGCGCCGGTGACCACCGCGACCTGGCCGGGCAGCCGGAACCGGTCGAGGATCATGCCGGAAATGTAACACGTTCTATTAGCGCGCGGCAGGGTCCCGAATGGGGCGTCCCGGACATCGGGCCGGGCGGCGTCGGCCGCGTCACGTTAGACTTGACGAAGGTTTCCGGGTCGTATACTTAGCAGAGCGAACTACCAGGAACCCATCAGGAACTACGTCGTTCCGCGCAGCCAGATCGTTACCGTCCGACGTTGCCCGGGGCGCTCTGAATTGATGCTGGCATGTTTCCCAGGTGTTAAAGTCGCGTCAACGAGCGGGCCATCGTCGTCCCGTGCGCTCCCCGGCCGCTAGCCCGGCCAGCACGAACAGACGACGAAGGAGGTCCCTTCATGATCTTCTCCGCCATTCCCGGCAAGCAGGGTCTCTACGATCCGGAGACCGAACAGGACTCCTGCGGTGTGGCCATGGTGGCCGACATCCGCGGCCGCCGCTCCCATGGCATCGTCACCGACGGCCTCGCCGCGTTGACCAATCTGGACCACCGGGGCGCCGCGGGCGCCGAACCCACCAGCGGCGACGGCGCCGGCATCCTGCTGCAGCTGCCCGACGAGCTGCTGCGCGCGGAAGCCGGTTTCGAGCTGCCCGAGCCCGACGAACACGGTCACCACCGTTACGCCGCGGGAATCGCCTTCCTGCCCGCCGACGCCGAGCAGCGCCGCAAGGCCGTCGAGCTGGCCGAACGCATCGCCGTCGAAGAAGGACTCGAAGTCCTCGGCTGGCGCGAGGTCCCGGTCGACGCCGACCGCGCCGACATCGGCCCGACCGCCCGTTCGGTCATGCCGCACTTCGCGATGCTCTTCGTGAGCGGCGACGGCGCCGCCGGGCTCGAGCTGGACAGGCTGGCCTTCTGCCTGCGCAAGCGCACCGAGCACGAGAGCGGGATCGCGGGCTGCGGCACGTACTTCCCGTCGCTGTCCTCGCGCACGATCGTCTACAAAGGCATGGTCACACCGGAGCAGCTGCCCGCGTTCTTCGCCGACCTGCGCGACGAGCGGCTGGCGAGCGCCATCGCGCTGGTCCACTCCCGCTTCTCCACCAACACGTTCCCGTCGTGGCCGCTCGCGCACCCGTTCCGGTTCGTGGCCCACAACGGCGAGATCAACACCATCCGCGGCAACCGCAACCGCATGCGGGCCCGCGAGGCGCTGCTCGAATCGGACCTCATCCCCGGCGACCTGACCCGGCTGTTCCCGATCTGCTCGGCGGACGCGTCGGACTCGGCGTCGTTCGACGAGGTCCTGGAGCTGCTGCACCTGGGCGGCCGGTCGCTGCCGCACGCGGTGCTGATGATGATCCCGGAGGCGTGGGAGAACCACGCCACGATGAAGCCCGCGCGCCGCGCCTTCTACCAGTTCCACGCGAGTCTCATGGAACCGTGGGACGGCCCCGCCTGCGTCACCTTCACCGACGGCACACTGGTCGGCGCGGTCCTCGACCGCAACGGCCTGCGCCCGGCGCGCTGGTGGCGCACGGCCGACGACCGCGTCGTGCTCGCCAGTGAGGCCGGCGTCCTGGACGTCGCCCCGAAGGACGTCGTCGCGAAGGGCCGCCTCAAGCCGGGCCGGATGTTCCTGGTGGACACCGAGGCCGGCCGGATCGTCGACGACGAAGAGGTCAAGTCCGCGCTGGGCAAGGACCTGCCGTACGAGGGCTGGCTGCACGCGGGCCTGCTGAAGCTCGCCGAGCTGCCCGACCGCGACCACGTCGTGCAGAGCCACGACTCGGTGCTGCGGCGCCAGCTTTCCTTCGGCTACACCGAGGAGGAGCTCAAGATCCTGCTCGCGCCGATGGCCGAGAAGGGTGCCGAGCCGATCGGCTCGATGGGCTCGGACACGCCGGTCGCGGTGCTGTCCCAGCGATCCCGCCTGCTCTACGACTACTTCAAACAGAACTTCGCGCAGGTGACCAACCCGCCGCTGGACGCGATCCGCGAAGAGCTCGTCACGTGCATGGCGCGGATCATGGGCCCGGAGCGCAACCTCCTGGCCCCGGGCCCGGCGTCGTGCCGCCACCTGAAGCTGCCGTACCCGGTGATCGACAACGACGAGCTCGCCAAGCTCATCCACATCAACGACGACGGCGACCTGCCGGGCTTCGCATGCAGTGTCCTTTCCGGACTGTACGAAGTGGACGGCGGCGCCGAGGCGCTGGCCTCGGCGGTCGAGCGCGTGCGGCGGGAGGCGTCCGAGGCGATCGCGGCCGGCGCGCGCACGCTGGTGCTGTCCGACCGCGACTCCGACCACCGGATGGCGCCGATCCCGTCGCTGCTGCTGGTTTCCGCGGTGCACCACCACCTGGTGCGCACGAAGGAACGCCTGCGCGTCGCGCTCGTCGTCGAGTCCGGGGACGCGCGCGAGGTGCACCACATCGCGCTGCTGCTCGGTTACGGCGCCGCCGCGGTGAACCCGTACCTGGCCTTCGAGACCATCGAGGACATGATCGGGCAGGGCGCGGTCACCGGGATCGAGTCGGGCAAGGCGATCCGCAACTACGTGCAGGCGCTCGTCAAGGGCGTCCTGAAGATCATGTCCAAGATGGGCATCTCGACGGTCGGCGCGTACACCGCCGCCCAGGTCTTCGAATCCCTCGGCCTGGCCCAGGACCTGCTCGACGAGTACTTCACCGGGACGTCGTCGAAGCTCGGCGGTGTCGGTCTCGAGGTGCTCGCCGAAGAGGTCGGCGTGCGGCACCGCCGCGCGTACCCGGACAACCCGACCGACCGTGTCCACCGTGGACTCGAGACGGGCGGCGAGTACGCCTACCGCCGCGAGGGCGAGCTGCACCTGTTCTCGCCGGAGACGGTGTTCCTGCTGCAGCACGCGTCCAAGACCGGGCGGGAAGAGGTGTACCGCAAGTACACCGACGAGGTGCACCGCCTCTACCGCGAGGGTGGCACCCTGCGCGGGCTGTTCTCCTTCCGCGACGGCGTCCGCGAGCCGGTGCCGCTCGACGAGGTCGAGCCGGCCGAGGCGATCTTCAAGCGCTTCAACACCGGCGCGATGTCGTACGGCTCGATTTCGGCCGAGGCGCACGAAACCCTGGCCATCGCGATGAACCGGCTCGGCGGCCGGTCCAACACGGGCGAGGGCGGCGAGGACCCGGAACGGCTCTACGACCCGGAACGCCGCAGCGCGATCAAGCAGGTCGCTTCGGGTCGCTTCGGCGTCACCAGCGAATACCTCGTCAACGCCGACGACATCCAGATCAAGATGGCGCAGGGCGCGAAGCCCGGCGAGGGCGGCCAGCTGCCGCCCAACAAGGTGTACCCGTGGATCGCGCGAACCCGGCACTCCACGCCGGGCGTCGGGCTCATTTCGCCGCCGCCGCACCACGACATCTACTCCATCGAGGATCTCGCGCAGCTGATCCACGACCTCAAGAACGCCAACGAGCACGCCCGGATCCACGTGAAGCTGGTGTCCTCGCTCGGTGTCGGCACGGTCGCGGCGGGTGTGTCCAAGGCGCACGCCGACGTCGTGCTCATCTCGGGCCACGACGGCGGCACCGGCGCGTCCCCGATGAACTCGCTCAAGCACGCCGGCACGCCCTGGGAGATCGGCCTCGCCGAGACGCAGCAGACGTTGCTGCTCAACGGGTTGCGCGACCGGATCACCGTCCAGGTGGACGGCGCCATGAAGACCGGGCGCGACGTCGTCATCGCGGCGCTGCTCGGCGCCGAGGAGTACGGCTTCGCGACGGCCCCACTCGTCGTCGCGGGCTGCATCATGATGCGGGTCTGCCACCTCGACACCTGCCCGGTCGGCGTCGCCACGCAGAGCCCCGAGCTCCGCAAGCGCTACACCGGCCAGGTCGAGCACGTCGTGAACTTCTTCAAGTTCGTCGCCCAGGAAGTCCGGGAAACCCTGGCGGCACTGGGCTTCCGGACCCTCGACGAAGCCATCGGGCACGCCGAGCTGCTGAACACCGACGAAGCCGTGCACCACTGGAAGGCCTCCGGGCTCGACCTGTCGCCGATCTTCGAGGTGCCGGCCGAGACACCCTACGGCGGCGCGAAGCGGCGCACCCGCGGCCAGGACCACGGCCTCGAGCACGCCCTGGACCGCACGCTCATCCAGCTCGCCGAGGCGGCGCTGGAAGACGCGCACCCGGTGCGGCTCGAACTGCCGGTGCGCAACGTGAACCGGACCGTCGGCACGCTGCTCGGCTCGGAGATCACCCGCCGCTACGGCGGTGAGGGCCTGCCCGAGGGCACGATCCACGTGCTGCTCACCGGGTCCGCGGGCCAGTCGCTCGGCGCGTTCCTGCCGCGCGGCATCACCCTCGACATGGTCGGTGACGCGAACGACTACGTCGGCAAGGGCCTGTCCGGCGGGCGGATCATCGTCCGCCCCGACCCGGAGGCGTCCTTCGCCGCCGAGGCGCAGACGATCGCCGGCAACACGATCGCCTACGGCGCGACCGGCGGCGAGATCTTCCTGCGCGGCCAGGTCGGCGAACGCTTCTGCGTCCGCAACTCCGGCGCCACGGTCGTCGCCGAGGGGGTCGGCGACCACGCCTTCGAGTACATGACCGGCGGCCGCGCCGTGGTGCTCGGCCCGACCGGGCGAAACCTGGCGGCCGGCATGTCCGGCGGCATCGCGTTCCTGCTCGACGTCGACCGCAAGAAGGTCAACCAGGACATGGTGGACCTGCTCAAGCCGACCGCGGACGACCTGACCTGGCTCAAGAAAACCGTGCAGCAGCACTACGATCTCACCCGCTCCGCGGTGGCCGCGTCGCTGCTCGGCGACTGGCCGCGCCGCTCCGTGGCGTTCACCAAGGTGATGCCGCGTGACTACCAGCGGGTCCTGGACGCGGCGAAGGCGGCGAAAGCCGCGGGCCGCGACGTCGACGAGGCGATCATGGAGGCCGCTCGTGGCTGACCCGACCGGTTTTCTCAAGTACGACCGCGAAGAGCCGAAGAAGAAGTCCAAGGAGGACCGGCTGCACTCGTGGGGCGAGGTCTACGCGGACGTCGAACCCGCCGAGCGCAACGAAGAGGTGCGCAAGCAGGCGTCGCGGTGCATGGACTGCGGCATCCCGTTCTGCCACTCCGGCGGTTCCGGCTGCCCGCTGGGCAACCTGATCCCGGAGTGGAACGACCTCGTCCGCCGCGGCGACTGGGCCGCGGCCGGCGATCGGTTGCACGCCACCAACAACTTCCCCGAGTTCACCGGGAAGCTGTGCCCCGCGCCGTGCGAGGCGGGCTGCGTGCTGTCGATCTCGCCGCTCTCGGGCGGGCCGGTGTCGATCAAGCGCGTCGAGCAGACGATCGCCGACCAGTCCTGGGAAGCGGGTTACGTCCAGCCGCAGGTGGCGGAAGTGTCGTCGGGGCAACGGGTCGCGGTCGTCGGCTCCGGCCCGGCCGGGCTCGCCGCCGCCCAGCAGCTGACCCGCGCCGGCCACGAGGTCACCGTCTTCGAGCGCGACGACCGGCTCGGCGGGCTGCTGCGCTACGGCATCCCCGAGTTCAAGATGGAGAAGAAGGTCCTCGACCGGCGCCTCGCGCAGCTGCGCAAGGAGGGCACGAAGTTCGTCACCGGCTGCGAGGTCGGCGTCGACCTGACGGTGGAGGAGCTGCGGGAGCGGTACGACGCCGTCGTGCTCGCGGTCGGCGCCCTGCGCGGCCGCGACGACACGACGACACCCGGGCGCGAGCTGTCCGGGGTGCACCTGGCGATGGAACACCTGGTGCCCGCCAACAAGTTCGTCGAGGGTGACGGTCCGTCGCCGGTCGACGCGCGCGGCAAGCACGTCGTGATCATCGGCGGCGGCGACACCGGCGCCGACTCCTACGGCACGGCCACCCGCCAGGGCGCGCTTTCGGTGACGCAGCTGGACCAGTACCCGATCCCGCCGTCCACAAGGGACGACGACCGCTCGCCGTGGCCGACCTGGCCCTACATCCTGCGCACCTACCCGGCGCACGAGGAGGCGGGGGAGCGGAAGTTCGCCGTCGCGGTCAAGCGGTTCGTCGGCGACGACGCCGGCCGCGTCACGGCGGTCGAACTGCAGCAGGTGAAGGTGCAGAAGGACCCCGAGACCGGCCGCCGCGAGGTGATCCCGGTCGGCGACGACGTCGAGACGCTGCCCGCGGACCTGGTCCTGCTGGCGATCGGCTTCGAGGGCGTCGAGGAGATGCCACTGCTGGGCGGCCTCGGGCTCTCGCTGACCAAGCGCGGCACGCTGTCGTGCGGCGCGGACTGGCAGACCGGGACGCCGGGCGTGTTCGTCTGCGGTGACGCCCACCGCGGCGCGTCGCTGGTGGTCTGGGCGATCGCGGAGGGCCGTTCGGTGGCCAACGCGGTCGACACGTACCTGACCGGCGCGTCCGACCTGCCGTCCCCGGTGCACCCGACGGCGTTGCCGCTCGCCGTCGTCTGAGCCGCATTGCGGAAAGGGCCACCCGGCCGCGTGCCGGGTGGCCCTTTCCGTATTCGAGGGGTGCCCGCCACAATGGGCGGGAAATGGGGGTTCGTTCCGACCATGGGCGCACACATCGCGTTTCTCGCGGTTCCGGCGGCGGGGCACGTCAATCCGACGCTGCCGCTGGTCGAAGAGCTGGTCCGGCGCGGGCACCGGGTCACCTACGCCACCGGTCCGGCGCTGCGGGAAGCCGTCGCCGCGGCGGGAGCGGTACCGCTCGTCCCGGACGCGCCGTGGGCGAAGGTGGCCGCCGCGCGCAGCCGGACCACCGAGGAGGTCGCCGAGACGCTGTCCGGCGCGCTCGACGTCACCCGCGCGGTGCTGCCGCGCCTGACGGAGGTGTTCCGCGAAGATCCGCCGGACGTCGTCTGCTACGACTCGCTGACACCGTTCGGGCCGGTGCTGGCCCACCGGCTGGGCCGGCCGTCGGTGGCGACCGTGCCGACGTTCGCGGGCAACGACGTGTTCGACCCGACGACCCTGCTGGCCCCGCCCGACTTCGACCCTGGCCACCCGCGGCTGGCCGAGTACGCCACCGCCCAGGCCCGGTTCGCCGACGCCGCCGGCGTCCCGGCCGAAACGCTGGCCTCGGTGGGCCGGCTCGCCGACCTCAAGCTCGTCTTCCTCCCGCGCGAGTTCCAGATAGCCGGCGACACCTTCGGGGCGGACTACCGCTTCATCGGCCCGTCCTTCGGGTCCCGTTCTCCGGCGCGGGAGTGGACGCCGCCCGCCGGCCCGGTGCTGTTCGTCTCCCTGGGCACGGTGGTCAACGACCGCCCCGACTTCTTCGCGGCGTGCGTGACGGCGTTCGGCGGCACCGGCCGGCCGGTGGTGCTGGCGCTCGGCGAGCGGGTCGACCCGGCCCGGCTGGGCCCGATCCCGGCGAACTTCGAGGTCCGGCCGCACGTGCCGCAGCCCGCCGTGCTGCGGCACGCGCAGGTGTTCCTGTCGCACACGGGGATGAACTCGACGATGGAGGCGCTGCTGTGCGAGGTGCCGCTGGTGTCGTACCCGCAGACGCCGGAGCAGACGTGCAACGGCCGCCGCGTCGAGGAACTGGGCCTGGGCCGGGTGCTCACCGGCCCGCCCGACCCGGAGGCGCTGCGCCGGACGGTCGACGAGGTGGCGGCGGACCCGGCGATCCGCGCGAACCTGACCCGGATGGCCGGGCACCTGCGTGCGGCCGGCGGCCCGCGCGCCGGAGCCGACGCGATCGAGGAGCTGGTGACGCCGTGAATGGCCCATCGAGGGACATGGAGTCCCTCGATGGGCCATTCACGGACTGTCCACCCCGGGACGCAGGTCCGGTCCGGTCTCCGGGTCGACGCCGGTGGGGCGGCAGGGTTCTGGGCATGCGGAAAACGTTGGTGCGCCTGGCTTTCCTGCCTCGGCTCGCCACCGTGCAACCGGCTCTGGAGTGGACGACCCCGAGCCCGGACTACGGCCTGGCGCCGTCGGCGGCCCGGCCCGGCCGGCGTCCCGCTGGTGCAGAACCTGCGCGCGCGAGACGCGGGCGGCGTTCGGTTCCCGGGCGCGGCCGGTGACCGTCGACGCCGGCGGGCACGGGGTGTTCACCCGGGAGAACGCCTGTGGCGACCAAGCGGTTCTGGGCTGTCGGCGTGACGGGTCTTCCCGGCGGCCGACGGGTCCTGCCCGGCCGGCCGGTGATTCACCCGGACGGGTGGCGCCGGGTTCTCCCCGCTTGCTGACTCGCGGGAGGTGGAACCGGCGGCCGGTTCGGCCGGCCGCCGCGGCGAGCAGTCCCCAGTAGCCGCTGCCATCGACGACGACGCCCATCACCGACTCGGCGAGCACCTCCGGCGCGGTGTGGTCGCGCAGGGCGATCCGCGGCCACGCCACCCAGGCGACGGGCAGGGCCGGCAGCAAGCGCCCACGCGCCGTAGGTCGGCGTCAGCACACGACGGCGGCGGCGCGACGGCCGAGTACCGGGAGATCTTGACCTTCGCGCCGACCGTGATGACGTCCGTGACCGGCAGGCTGACCAGCATCGACGCGGCCGGCGAGACGAGCGCCGCCGGCGCGTGCCCGGCCGGCAGGACGACGAAGCCGAGGCCGAGGGAGAGCCCGGGGATCAGCGGCGGGACCCGGCGCCCGGCCCGATCGCTCACGTGACGGCCGTCCCATTTGCCGCGCCGCGCCCCGCGGACGATCACGGCCAGCGGAATCGGCGACCCGGTGACGGCGCCGAGCAGGCCCCAGCTCAGCGCCGGAAGCCGGTCGCGTCCCGGGCGAGCGCGAGCGGCAGCGCGAGCACCCGGACCCAGGGAGCCGGGAGCTCGGTGGCCCACCGGGCGGAACGAAGCGCGGCGCGAACCTTATCCTGGGGGGTGTGAACTGGACTGTGGACGTCCCCGTCGACACACTGCCCGAACTGCCGCCGCTTCCGCCCGAGCTGCGGGCCCGCCTCGACAAGGCCCTGGCCCTGCCCGCGGCCCAGCAGCCGGAGTGGCCCGATCCAGAACTCACCAACCGAGTTCGCGGCGTGCTGGAGAGCGTGCCGCCGATCACCGTCCCGGCGGAGATCGACCGGCTCAAGAGCCGGCTCGCGATGGTCGCGCGCGGTGAGGCGTTCCTGCTGCAGGGTGGTGACTGCGCGGAGACGTTCGAGTCGAACACCGAGCCGCACATCCGGGCCAACCTGCGCACCCTGCTGCAGATGGCGGTCGTGCTGACCTACGGCGCCAGCCTGCCGGTGGTCAAGGTCGGCCGCATCGCCGGCCAGTACGCGAAGCCGCGCTCGGCCGCGACGGACGCGCTCGGCCTGCCGGTGTACCGCGGCGACATCATCAACTCGCTGGTCGCCAAGCCCGAGCTGCGCGTGCCCGACCCCGGCCGGATGATCCGCGCCTACGCGAACGCGGGCGCGGCGATGAACCTGGTCCGCGCCCTCACCGGCGCCGGCATGGCCGACCTGCACCAGGTGCACGACTGGAACAAGGACTTCGTGTCGGCGTCGCCGGCGGCGCAGCGCTTCGAGGCGCTGGCCAACGAGATCGACCGCGGCCTGCGGTTCATGTCGGCCTGCGGCGTCACCGACACGTCGCTGCAGTCGACCGAGATCTTCGCCAGCCACGAGGCGCTGCTGCTCGACTACGAGCGCTCGATGCTGCGCCTGGACAACGCCGACGTGGCGAACCCGAAGCTGTACAACCTGTCGTCGCACTTCCTCTGGATCGGCGAGCGGACCCGCCAGCTGGACGGCGCGCACATCGCGTTCGCCGAGCTGCTGGCCAACCCGATCGGCCTCAAGATCGGCCCGACGACCACGCCCGCGCAGGCGCTGGAGTACGTCGAGCGGCTCGACCCGCGCTTCGAGCCGGGTCGGCTGACGCTGATCGCGCGGATGGGCAACGGCAACGTCCGCGAGGTGCTGCCGGGGATCGTCGAGAAGGTCGAGGCGTCCGGCCACAAGGTCATCTGGCAGTGCGACCCGATGCACGGCAACACGCACGAGTCGTCCACCGGGTACAAGACCCGGCACTTCGACCGGATCGTCGACGAGGTCCAGGGCTTCTTCGAGGTCCACAACGACCTCGGCACCTACCCGGGCGGCATCCACGTCGAGCTGACCGGCGAGGACGTCACCGAGTGCCTCGGCGGCGCCCAGGAGATCTCGGACATCGACCTCTCGGGCCGCTACGAGACGGCGTGCGACCCGCGCCTGAACACGCAGCAGTCCCTGGAGCTGGCGTTCCTGGTCGCGGAGATGCTCCGCGGCTGAGCCCACCCCAAGCGCCCCACACCGGGGCGCTTGGGGTCAGGAAGAGGCGTCGAGCAGGCGGGCCGTGGACTTGAGGACCGCGTCGCGCAGGGAGCCGATGTCCGGCACCGCCTCGCCGTTGACCTGGAGTCCGATGTGGACGGAGTCGCGGTAGGTGGCCACCGCGATGCCGACCGCGTGACGCGGGGCCAGCGGGACGAACGGATACACCTCCGCCAGCGGAGCGCCGTCGATCGACAGCCGGGCCGGGGGGACCGGGACCGTGGTGATCACCAGGTCGAACAGCAGCGGCGCGGCCTGGCCCGCGGTGCGCGTGCCCAGCCGGTGCAGCAGCGACGGGACGCGGTCGGCCAGCAGCGGCAACGCGCCCGCGCCGCGGCTCGGACCGGCCGCCTTGTTGCGGTTCATCGCGCGGCGGACCACACGCAGGCGCTCGACCGGGTCGTCCTCGCCGACCGGCAGGTCGCACAGGTAGCCGGACAGCTTGTTGCCGCCGAGCTGGTCACCCGCGCGGCCGCGGACGCTCACCGGGATCAGCGCGCGCAGCGTGCGGCCGTCGGCGCGGTGGCCGCGGTTCACCAGCCATTCGCGCAGCGCGCCGGAAAGCACCGCCAGCACGACGTCGTTGGTCGTGCCGCCGTGGGCCCGGCGCACCCGGCGCAGCTCCGGGAGCGGCAGCCGCACGAACCCCAGTCGCCGTTCGGCCGAGACCGGCGCCGACACGGGGGACAGCGTCGGCCGGGTGGCCCGCACCACCGAGGAGGCGATGCCGGCGGCCTCGTTCGCCTGGTCCCACACCGTGCCGAGCGCGTCCTTCACGGTGTCCAAAGTGGACCTCTGGGCCGGGATCCGGCGGGCCGGCGCGGAAGGCAGCTTGACGCCGTCGAGCAGGCCGGCCATGACCGCGTACGCCCCGGCGCCGTCGGTGAGCGCGTGGTGCAGCTTCATCAGCAGCGCGAACTTCCCGTCCGGCAGCCCGGTGACCAGGGTGAGGTCCCACAGCGGGCGGCGGGTGTCGAGCGGCTCGGCGATCCACCGCGACGCGTACGCCGCCAGCGGGTCCGGGTCGTAGAGCGAGCTGAGCTCGACGTGGTGGATGTGTTCCGCGGCAACAAAATCCGCGTCTTCGGTCCAGCTGGCGGCGCCGGGCGGGAACAGTTCCGCGCGCGCCCGCTGGCGCAGCTT
This sequence comes from Amycolatopsis sp. NBC_00355, assembly GCF_036104975.1. GTDB lineage: Bacteria > Actinomycetota > Actinomycetes > Mycobacteriales > Pseudonocardiaceae > Amycolatopsis. The sequence continues at coordinate 9,260,350 of NZ_CP107982.1, forward strand.
CGGGAGCCGGGCGGCGCGTTCGGCCAGGATCGCGGTCAACGCTGAGGGATCCACTGGTCGGCGCGCGGTGAACGTGATCACCGCGCCCATGTGCATCGGGGACTTTTCGCTTTCCAGGCAAAGGAAAGCGACGTCGAGTGCGCTGAGCGGCGAGCCTGCCATAAGCGACCTTTCCCATCAGGCGTTCGCGGGTCTGCACGGCCACGTGCGACGAGGGGGAGGAGAAATCCACTGCACCAGCCCGACGTGACGTGCGGGTGGTCGAAGTGTTTCATCGACGCTAACTAACCACCCCATTCATCCATTCGAGATACCCCGGGCGGCGGTGCCCGGGGTCACAGATCAACCGGTTCTTATTCGCCGGGCGTGGTTTCGGGCTGGTCCGCCCGGGCCACGGCGGTCCCCCAGTCGGGGGTCAACGCCACCTGTTTGCCGACGCGCCGCACGGGCAGGGCGCCGGCGTGACGCTTGCCCAGCCCCGGCCAGATCTCCGCGGCGTCCTTCGCCGCGGCGCGGATCGCGCCGCCGTCGAGCGTCGTACGGGCTTCGTCGATGCCCCGGTCGCGCCACTGGACGATCAGCTTGAGCGGCCCCGCCGACGGCAGCGGCCACAGGAACACCTCGTGCTCGACGGCGAACCGCGTCCCGCCGACCGCCTGCGCCCGCAGCACCGGCCCGTCCGGCTCACTCGCCGAAGGCACCGAAATGGTCTCCGAGCTGGCCCGGCTCCCGTCGGCGTAGAGCACGCCGATGAGCAGGCCGTTGTAGTCGGGTACCCGGCGGTGGTCGATCAAACCCTCGGCGGGGTCGTCGACCAGGCTGTCGCGCGAGTACACCGTGATCCGCAGCGTGACCGCCTCCGGCCACACCTCGATCGCCCGCAGCGCGACGATCGTGCGTTCGGACCGGCCCAGCGGCCGCGCCCACGGCAGCACGGCCGGGACGATGTGCTCGCGCGGGGGATCGGTCCAGTGCCGGCCGTTGAAGGCGTACAGCTCCTGCTCCGGGACGGGGAACAGGGGACGCTCGCGGGGACCGCCGGTGAAGAAGTTCATCGGGCGGTCCGCGACGTGCTGTCCGGCACCATGCGCCCACGGTAAGGCAACGTCACGGGAATTTCCGCCCCCGAACGGGCGTACGGCCCTCGTCTCCCGTGATCCGGGACACAAGGGCCGTACGCAGCGTGCGCGATCAGTCGCTCAGCTTGAGTTCGCCGTTCTGGCGGGCGGCCTCGTCGAGCTCCTTGTCGGCCGGCTTGCCCATCGACTCCATCAGCTGCCGGGCCAGGCCGAGACCGGTGCCGCCGAGCGACAAGGCCTTGGCGAACATGTCGGACATGCCGTCGGCGCCGTTGAGCACGACCATGTGGTCGATGTTGCCGAACGCGCTCGCGCCGGCCTCGACGATCTCCGGCCAGCGCTCGGCCAGCTGCTGCGCGACGACGGCTTCCTGGTTCTCCGCCAGGGCCGCGGCGCGCGCCTTGATGGCGTCCGCTTCGGCGAGACCCTTCGCCCGGGCCGATTCGGCTTCGGCGAGGCCCTTGGCCTTCGCGGCTTCCGCGTCGGCGAGACCGCGTGCCTTGGCCGCGGCCGCCTCCGCTTCACCGGTCGCCCGGGTCGCCCCGGCGGCCGCTTCCGCGCGGGCCTTCGTCGCCTGCGCCTCGGCTTCGGCCGCGGTCTTGACGCGGGTCGCGTCCGCCGCCGCCCGCAGCTCGGTCTCCTTCGCCTCGGCCTGGGCCTTGGCGATCGAAGCGTCACGGGCCGCGTCGGCCGCCGTGCGCGTGTCGTACGCCTTCGCGTCGGCCGGCTTGCGGACCTGCGACTGCAGCCGCTGCTCGGCCAGGGCGGCTTCCAGCTCGGCCGCCCGCGTCTCCTGGACGACGACCTCCTGGCGCGCGGTCGCCTCGGCCAGCGGACCGGACTGGGACATCTTCGCCCGCGCCTGGTCGACCTCGGCCTGGTAGCCGGCCTGCTGGATCTGGCTCGCGCGGACGGCGGCCGCCTTCTTCGCCGCCGACTCCTGCTCGACCTGGGCGGCTTCCTGGTCGCGCTGCGCCTCGGCGATGCGGGCCGACGCGGCGATCGCGGCGGCGTGCGGCTTGCCGAGGTTGAGGATGTAGCCCGATTCGTCGTCGATCTCCTGGATCTGCAGGGAGTCCACGATCAGGCCGAGCTTGATCATCTCCGTGGCCGAGGACTGGCGCACCTCGCCGGTGAGCGCGTCCCGGTTGTGGATCATCTCCTCGATGGTCAGCCCGCCCACGATCGAGCGCAGGTGCCCGGAGAAGAGCTCGTGGATCGTGTCGTTCATGCCCTTCTGCTGGTCCAGGAACCGGCGGGCGGCGTTGGCGATCGACGAGAAGTCGTCACCCACCTTGTAGATCACCACGGCGCGCACGGTGACCGGCAGCCCCTGCCGGGTCACGCACGAGACCTGCAGGTTGACGCCCCGGGTGTCCAGGGACAGCCGCCGGGCGGTCTGGAACCCGGGGATGACGTTCACGCCGCGGCCCGTGATGATCTTGAAGCCCAGGCTGTCCGCGGTCTCGCTGCGTTCGACCCGGATCCCCCAGCCGGACACGATCAGCGCTTCGTTCGGCTCCGCCACCTTGTACAGGACTCGCAGCAGTCCGAAGATCACGATCACGGCCACCACGGCGATGCCGACGATCAGCAAGATGTTCATTGGCCTCCCACACCCCTCAGTCTTCTGTTGTTGGTAGCCCTTCGACGCCGCTAACGCGTCAGTGGTTGCCACCGCTCGACATAAACCGTGCGGGGAGGTTCGAAGTCCACGACGAGGACCTGGGTGCCCGAGCTGAAGGTCGCTTCGGGGTCGATCGGGTAGGCGTAGAACGCCTCGGTCCCGCCGCGGACGTTCAGCAGCACCTCACCGATCAGGCCGGGGCCGATCGTGCCGGTCACCCGGCCGCGGCTGCCGATCATCCACCGAAGCCCTTCAGCTTGACCTTCGAGCCCTTTTGGACGAACGAGCCGGGCTGCGGGTCCTGCTGGAAGACGAAGTCGAACCCGCCGCCCCCGCCGCGTCCCCGGCCGCCGTCGCGATCGGCCTGCAGCCCGGCCTGCTCGAGGATCTTCTGGGCGTCGTCGAAGGGCTTGAACCGGACGTCCGGCACCTGGACGGCGTTGTTGACGAACACCCCGACCCGCTTCGCCTTCGCCTGCGAGTTGGCCGGCGGGTCGGTCCGCGTGACGGCGCCGCCCGGGACGTTCTGGTTGAACTCCTCGCCGGCCTGGAACGGCTCGAACCCGGCCTGCTGCAGGAGCTGGAACGCCTCGTCCTTGCTCCGCCCGGTGACGTCCGGGACCGGCGGCAGCGGGATCGGGCCCTTGGACACGATGATCGTGACCTGCCCGCCCAGGTTCAGCTGGCTGCCCGCGGACGGCTCGGTGCGGATCACCGCGCCCTGCGGGACGTCGGCGTCGAAGTCGTCGGTGCCGCGGACCGGGGTCAGCTGCGCCGTCTTGATCGCCTGCTCGGCGTCGGGCAGCGCGGTGCCCGGGCGGATGTCCGGCACGGCCGGGCGGCCCTTGGACAGCACGACCGACACCGTCGAGTTCGGCGTCAGCGTGGTGCCCTCGGCGGGTTCGTTGCGCAGCACGGTGTTCGACGGCACCGTGTTGTCGAACTCCTGGCTGAACTGCGGTGTCAGCTTCGCCGAGCGCAGGGCGTCACCGGCCGCCGCCTGGTTCAGCCCGACGAGCTTCGGCACCGTCGACGTCTTGTCGCCGCCGGTGTCGGTCAGCATGAAGATGAACGCCGTGAGCAGCCCGCCGAACAGCAGCACGGCGCCGGCGATCAGCGCGATCCGCTTGCGGTTGTCCATCGGCTTCTCGGGTTCCGGCTCGCTCCGGCGCCGAGGCGGGCGCGGCGGGACGTTCCCGGCGGCGGGCATCCCGGGCGGCGGGGTGCCGGGGTGGCTCAGCGCCCGGGTCGCGTTCGGACGGTGTACCGGCATCGTCTTCGCGGTGTCGGGCAGCACCTGCGGGATCCGCGGCAGCGTGCGCTCGGTGTCGGCGACGTCGCCCTGGCCGTGCGACACCGGGACCGGCACGGTGACCGGCAGCAGGCCCAGCTGCGCGCGCACCGCGGTCAGCTCGGTCAGGAACTCCCCGGCGTCGGCGGGCCGCAGCGCGGGGTCGCGCCGGGTGGCGCGGGTGATCAGCTCGTCGAGCGCGGGCGGCAGGTCCGGGCGCAGCTCGCTCGGCCGCGGGACGTCGTCGTTGACGTGCCGGTAGGCCACCGAGATCGCGGTGTCGCCGGTGTAGGGCGCGCGGCCGGTGAGCATTTCGTAGAGCAGGATCCCGGCCGAGTAGACGTCCCCGCGCGAGTCGGCCGCGCCGGTGGTGACCTGCTCGGGGGAGAGGTAGGCGACGGTGCCGAGGATGACGCTCGAACTGGTCGTCCCGGCGCTGGCCACGGCCCGCACGAGACCGAAGTCGGCGACCTTGACCACGCCGCCGGTGTGCAGCCCGGACCGGCCGATCAGCACGTTCTCCGGCTTGACGTCGCGGTGCACCAGCCCGGCCCGGTGCGCGGCGGCCAGCGCCGAGAGCACGGGCTCGGCGACGCTCAGCGCGAGCGCGATGTCGAGCGGGCCCCGCTCGTCCAGCAGGTCCCGCAGGGTGCCGCCGTCGACGAGCTCCATCACCAGGAAGGCGACGCCGCCCTCTTCGCCCTGGTCGTGCACGGCCACGACGTTCGGGTGATGCAGCTGGGCGGCCGACTGCGCCTCGCGCACGAACCGGTCCACGAACGACCGGTCGTCGGCGAAGCGCGGGTCCATGATCTTGATCGCGACCTGGCGGTCCAGCCGGGTGTCCGTCCCCCGGTAGACCGCCGACATCCCGCCGTGGGCGAGCAGGCTGTCCACGCGGTACCGCCGCTCGAGCAGCGTGCCGGCCAGGCTGGGATGGGTGCGTGTCACGAGTAGGGATCGTACGGAACCCGGCACGCCCCGTGGAGGTGACCTCGCGGGTCACCCGTGCGCACTAGCGGGAGAGGGGGACGAATGTGGCACAGTGTCACCTGTGAGTGGGATTCCTGTCGCCGAAGACGTCCTCGCCGCCGACATCGCGGTGCTGCCGCTGCCGGAGGTGGCGACGGCCCTCGGGACGTCGACCAACAAGGTCCGCCAGCTGCTGCGCGAGGGAGAGCTGATCGCCCTCAAACGAGGCGGCGAACTGTGCGTCCCGAGCGCGTTCCTCGTCAAGGACGGCGTGGTCAAGGGCCTGTCCGGCACGATAACGGTGCTCGACGACTCCGGGTTCAGCCGCACCGAGATGCTGCGCTGGCTGTTCACCGTCGACGAGTCGCTGCCGGGCAACACGCCGGTCAACGCGCTGCGCACGAGCCACGGCACCGAGGTGAAGCGGCGCGCCCAGGCGATGGCCTTCTGACCTGGGTAACCGCGGCCAGCAGCTGCACGGCCGCGGCCGTGGTCAGGCACGTTCCCGTTCCGGCCGCGGACAGCGGCCCGGCCACGGCCGCTCCGAGGGCCAGGCCGGTGATCTTGACGCTCGCCGCCGTGGTGAACACCTGAGCCCGGACCCGTTCGGGCGTCTCGCGGTGCCGGATCGCGAACAGGGCCGTGAGCTGCGGTCCTTCGGCGAATCCCGCCAAAGCCGCGCCGATGATCAGGAGTGTTGCCCCGGTCGCCAGCGCCGAGACGACGCAGCCGGCGGCGAGAAGCAGGGTGCTCGCCCGGACGACCGTGTCCGGTTTTCCCGTGAAGAAGGCGTTGGCCAGCAGTGATGCCACGGCGAGCACGGTCATGAGCAGTGCGCCGTTCGCGGCACCGCCGAGGTGGGCGGCGCCGAGCAGGGGATAACAGACGGTGACCATGCCGATCCCGGCACACGAGAGTGTCGACGTCACGGTGGCCCGCCGCAGCGGGGCGTTGCGCAGGAGGACGGTGAAGCCGTTCTTGAGCTGTTCCGTGAGCCGGGTGGCCTTCGGTCCGGGCCTTCGGGGGAGGGTCCACGCGACGGGGAGAGCGGCGGCGACCATGGCGACCGCGACGGCGAGGGCGGTCGAGGCACCCGCGAGGGCGGCCAGCAGCCCGGCGAGCCCCGGTCCGGCCAGGGCGGCGGCGGTGAAGGTCATGGCGTCGAGGCGGCTCGCGGTCGCGAGAGCGGGGTTCGAGGCTATGGGCAGCCGACCCCGCTCGCGTCTTGCGATTGAGCGCAGCCGCCCACCCTTGGCCGAGGACAGCCGACCGCTACCCACCACCGAGGGCAGCTGAGCCGTCCAGCCGCCCGCGATGGCCGGGTTGAGCAGGCCCGTCAGCGCCGCCAGCGCCACCACCGGCCACAGCGGCAGGTGCCCGAACACCGCCGCCACCAGGGCGAGCCCCGCCGCATACCCGGCCAAGGCGACCGCGAGCAGCCGCCCGGGCGCCGGGCTGCGGTCCAGCAGCGCTCCGAACACCGGGCCGCCTGCCGCGGCCGCCGCGGTCAACCCGGCGAGCAACGCCGACCCGGCACCCGGGCCGGCCGTCAGGCCCAGCAGCAGGAGCGCGGGCCCGGACAGCTCGTCGCCGGTGCGCGCGAGCGTCGCGCCGGTGAGGTACCCGGCGAGTCCGTAACGGCTTGGCACCATCAAGACGTTACAGTGGGGTATGGCCGTTCCGCACCGGGATTCCGTCCAGCGCGCCGTGGACCTGCTCGCCGTGCTGCTGCCGCCGGACGTCGAGGCGGCGGAGGTGGAGCGCGTGCTCCAAGCCCACGGCGAACCTCCGACGTCGCTCTCGGAGACAGACCTCGCGAAGCTGCGCGAAGCAGCACGAGAACTCCGCGAAGTCTTCGCAGCGTCCGACGTTGCCGAAGCGGCTTCGGTGCTTAACCGGCTCTTCGCGGCGTACGCGGGCCCGCCCCGCCTGACCGACCACGAAGAAGGCTTCGGCTGGCACCTGCACGTCGACACCGCCGACGACGGCCCGTGGGACCGCTGGCTGGTGACGTCGTCGGCGCTGGGCCTGGCCACCTTGCTGGCGGACTGCCAGGGCCCGCCGGGCGGCCTGTGCGCGTCACCGTCGTGCGGCAAGCCGTTCGCCCACCTCGGCGGCGGCAGCCCGCGCCGCTACTGCTCGCCCCGCTGCGCGACCCGGGAGCGCGTCGCCGCCCACCGCACCAAAAAGTGAAGGCCACCTCCGACAGAGGTGGCCTTCACGGGAACAGCACTCAGCCGTTGTTCTTGTCGCGCCAGGCGATCCACGACTTGAGCGCGCCCAGGTCGTAGTCCGGGCCGCCGACGCCGACCGTGAACGTCGAGACGCCCAGGCTGAGCAGCTTCGGGCCCAGCTCGTCCGGCTCGCCCTGGACGCCGCACGACCGCTCGATCTCGGCCGGGTCGCGGCCGACGTCGGCGCAGTGCTGGTCGAGGATCTTCACCTTGCGCTCGACGACCTCCGGGTCGCCGAAGCCGTGCCAGATGTCGCCGTGCTTGGCGACCAGCTTGAGGGTCTTCTTCTCGCCGCCGCCGCCGATGAGCACCGGGATCTTGCGCGTCGGTGCCGGGTTCAGCTTGCCGAGGCGGGCCTCGATCCGCGGGAGCGACTCCGCCAGGTTGTCGAGGCGGCCGCCGGCGGTGCCGAACTCGTAGCCGTACTCGTCGTAGTCCTTCTCGAACCAGCCGGAGCCGATGCCGAGGATGAGCCGCCCGCCGGAGATGTGGTCGACGGTGCGGGCCATGTCGGCCAGCAGCTCGGGGTTGCGGTAGCTGTTGCAGGTCACGAGCGCGCCGATTTCCACGCGCGACGTCGACTCCGCCCAGGCGCCGAGCATGGTCCAGCACTCGAAGTGCTTGCCCTCGGGCTCACCGTAGAGGGGGTAGAAGTGATCCCAGTTGAAGATGATGTCGGCGCCGAGCTCTTCCGCTGCGGACGCGGTGCGCCGGATGGTGTCGTAGTCGGCGTGCTGCGGCTGGAGCTGCAACCCGATCCGGATCGGTCGCTTTGCTGCTGAGGTCATGATCGCAGCCTACGACCGGCCCCGAGGGTCTCGCGCGCCCAGACCGCGGCGAAGGCGGGCAGCGCGACCACCAGCCGGCGCGTCTTCGGCACCACCGCCCGCCGCGCGAGGACGTCGTAGTCCAGCGCGGCGATCTCGTCCAGGATCCCTTCGTACAGGGTCAGCGCCGTCCGCACGCACGGCCGCGATTCGGGGCGCAGCAACGGAACCCCGGCCTCGGCCCGCCGGTACACCGCCCGGGTCCGGGCCACGAAGTACGCCATCGCCGCGCGGATCCGCGGGTCGGGACGCCGTTGTTCCAGCAGCTCACGCGAGACGCCGAACGCGTCCAGCTCGTCCAGCGGCAGGTAGAGCCGGCCGCGGTCGAGGTCCTCGCCGACGTCGCGCAGGAAGTTGGTCAGCTGGAACGCCTCACCGAGCGCGATCGCCCCCGGCTCGGCCTCGGCCAGCGGGCCGGCGGTCCCGAAGACCGGCAGCATCTGCAGCCCGATCACCGCCGCCGAGCCGTACATGTACTCACCCAGGTCGGTGAACGTCGCGTACTCGGCCGGCTTCAGATCCGCCCGCATCGAGCGCAGGAACGCGTCGAACAGCTCCTGGGCGATGTCGTAGCGCCGCACGGTGTCCGACAGCGCCGCGAGCACCGGATCGTCCGGGGTCACACCGGCGTAGACGTCCTCGACCAGGGCCCCGACGCGGTCCAGCTCGGCCGCCGGGTCCGTGCCCGGTTCGGGGTTGTCGACCAGTTCGTCGGCCATCCGCGCGAAGCCGTACAGCGCGTGCGCGGCCGGCCGGGCGCGGGCCGGCAACAGCCGCGTCGCCAGGAAGAACGTGCGGCCGTGGTGGGCGTTGAGCCGGCGGCACGCGACGTAGGAGGCGCGCAGGGCCGGGTCGGTGACGCCGGCGGCGTCGAGCTCGTTCACTTCCCCGTGATCCGTTCCGCGGCGAGCCGCCCGGAGATGAGCACCGGCGGGATGCCGACGCCCGGCGTGGTGCCGCAGCCGGCCAGCACCACGTTGCCCGCCGCGCGCACCAGGTTCGCCGGCCGGAACGGGCCGGTCTGGGTGAACGTGTGCGCCAGCGAGAACGGCGTCCCGGCGGCGAGCCCGCGGGCCGCCCAGTCCGCCGGGGTGAGCGTCTCGTCGACGGTGAACTCGTCGCCGAACCCGGTCAGTCCGCGCGCTTCGAGCGTGCGAAGCAGTTCTTCGCGGTACGGCCCGCGGACGCGCTCCCAGTCGATCGGCCCACGGTTCAGGTTCGGCGCGGGCGCGAGCACCGAGACGATCTCGCCGCCGTTCCCGGCGAGCCCCGGGTCGGTCGCCGTCGGCCGCGTGACCAGCAGCGACGGGTCGCTCATCAGCCGTCCTTCGCGGATGATCTCGGCGAACGTCCGTTCCCACGCGGCGCCGAAGTAGATCGAGTGGTGGCCCAGGTCCCAGGCCTTCGTGGTCCGCCCGTGCAGGACGAAGGCGGACGGCGAGTAGCGCAGCGGCACCGGCCGTTTCGGCCGGGCGCCGATGAGCCGGTACGCCGTGCTCAGCTCGGTGGCGAGGACGACGGCGTCGCACGGGATCCGCTCGCCCGAGCGCGTGCGGACCGCGCGCACCCGGGACGAGACGCGCTCGAGCCACGCCGCTTCGGTGCCGAACCGCACGTCCGCGCCCGCCCGCGTCGCGGCACCGGTCAGCGCCCGGCCGATCTCGCCCATGCCGCCTTCGGGGTAGTACACGCCGCCGACGGTGTCCATGTACGAGATGACGCCGTACGCGCCGATCGCGCGGGCCGGGTCGAGGCCCGCGTAGAGCGCCTGGAAGGAGAACAGCCGCCGGACGCGCTCGTCGCGCAGGTACCGGGCGACGCGCGGGCCGAGCCGGCCGAACCCGCCGAGGGCGGCGAGTTTCACCAGTTCGGGGCGCGCGAGGTCGAGCGGTGAGTCGAAGTTCGTGGCCAGGAACCGGTCCTTCTGCACCTCGTACAGGTCGGTCAGCCAGCGTCGCAACGCCCGGTAGCCCGCCGCTTCGCGCGCGCCGGCGAAGGCGCGGATCTCGGCCTCCATCGCGTCGCCGTCGGTGCGCAGCGCCAGGGAACTGCCGTCGGCGAACCGCGCCCGGTACGCCGGGTCCAGCCGGGTCAGGCGCAGGTTCTTGGCCATCGAGTCGCCGACCGCGGCGAACGCCTCGTCGAGCAGCTCGGGCATGGTCAGCACGCTCGCGCCGGTGTCCACGGCGTTGCCGTCGAAGGTTTGCTGCCCGGTGCGCCCGCCCGGGGCGTCGGCCTGCTCCAGCAGCGTGACCCGGCGGCCCGCGCCGAGCAGGTGCAGGGTCGCCGACAGGCCGGCCAGGCCGGCGCCGATGACCACGACGTGGTCGGAGGGCCCTTCCACGCGCCGCACGTCAGTACGTCCGCTGGGTGGCCTTGACGACCAGCTCGGTCAGCGCGGCGGGGGCCGGCTCGGCCAGGTGCGCGCGCTCGAGCGCGGCCATCGCGGCGGTGGTCAGCTCGTCGATCCGGCTCTCGACCGCGTCGACCGCGCCGACCTGCTGCAACGCCATCCGGACGGTCTCGACGCCTTCGTCGGACAGGTCGGCGTCGCCGATCGCGTCCGCGATGACCGTGGCGGCCGCCTCTTCGCCCTTTTCGGCGGCCAGCTGCAGGCCGAGCGCGACGAGCAGGGTGCGCTTGCCCTCGCGCAGGTCGTCGCCGGCCGGCTTGCCGGTGACCGACGGGTCGCCGAACACACCCAGCAGGTCGTCGCGCAGCTGGAAGGCGATGCCGACCTCGCCGCCGAACTCCAGCAGCGTCCCGATCAGCTCGGGGGACGCCCCGCCGAGCGCCGCGCCCAGGTGCAGCGGACGCTGCACGGTGTAGGCGGCGGTCTTGAGCCGGTCGATCTTCAGCGCGGCCTCGGGGGAGGCGTCGCCGGTGGCCTGCGTGCGGACGTCGAGGTACTGCCCGGCGAGCACCTCGGTGCGCATCGCGCGCCAGGCCGGCCGCGCCGCGGCGAGCGTTTCGGCGGGCAGCGGGGCGTCGGCGAACATGTCGTCGGCCCAGGCCAGCGCGAGGTCGCCGACCAGCACCGCGGTAGCGAGCCCGAACGTCGCGGGGGAGCCGAGCCAGCCGCGGTCGGCGTGCAGCTTCGCCCCGGCGATGTGCACGGTCGGGAAGCCGCGCCGCGAGTCGGAGGAGTCGATCAGGTCGTCGTGGATCAGCGCGCACGCCTGGATCAGCTCCAGGCTGGCGACCGCCTGCAGCACACCCTCGGCGTCCGGCCCGGCCGGATCGCCGCCCGCGCCGCGCCAGCCCCACCACGCGAACGTGGGCCGCAAACGTTTGCCACCCGTCAGCACGAACCCGCTGAGCGCCTCGATCCCGGCGGCCACGGTCGGCTCGGTCTCGATGATCCGCTCGCCCGCCCGGCCGAGGAACCCGGCCAGCGCGCGCTCGACGTGGGCGGGCAGATCGACGTCGGAAACGGGCGCGTTCATGCCGTCATCCTCGCCGAACCCGGCCGCGCCCGGGCCGCCGGGGCGCCCGGATGTGGTGAATCAGACTCTCGCGCCGGGCGCCCAGAACGGGCCCGTGAGCCCGGCTTCGGCGAAGTACGCGACGACACCGTCGGGCTCGCGGCGCCGGTAGCCGCGTTCCAGCCGGCCCGCGTACCAGCCGCGCGCGAGCCGCCAGAGCGTCGCGAGATCCAGCACGTACCCCTTGGCCTGCCCGGTCGCGGCGAGCCACTCGTCCACACAGGACTCGTCGCAGAAGAGCCGCTGGTGCCCGCAGGTGCGCAGCACGTCTTCCCACATCCGCGCGGCGGGCACGAGGAAGTGCGCCACCTGGGCACCGTCCGGCGGCCCGGCGCGGCCGACGACCAGCGCGTGCGGCCGCTCGCAGCCGGGACACCGGGTCGCGACCAGCACCTCCGGCTCGGCTTCGACGAGGTGGGGGACGGCGAACGAGTCCCAGGCGCAGCCGCCCCACCACAGCGTGCGCGCTCCCATCACGGAGAAGCCGAACGACCGAGCGGCGAACGGGTGCGCCAGCACGACGTGCTCGAACTCGTCGAGCACCAGGTGGTGGGCGGCGGCGAGGCGGTGCAGCGCCTGCTTCGCCACGGCGAGCGACCCGCCCGCCGCGTCGGCCAGCTCGGACGCCGTCGGCGCGCGCCCGTGGCCGGCGAAGGCCTGGTAGACGGCCAGGCGCACGCTCTCGTCCCAGCTCGCGTCGTCGTCCCTCATCGCTCCCTCCCGGGGTGCGGATCCAGTCTAGTCGGCGGCGGCCGCACGAAACGCACTCGAAAACCACTCGACACTCCGTCTCGGAACACCGGCGGGGGCTCCCGGATGTCGGGCACTGGCCCTTAACATTCGGGTATGACGTCGGTGATCGAGCGGTTGCGAGGAGACGGGCCGAAGTTCTCCATCGAGTTCTTCCCACCCCGGGACACGGCGGACGAGGCCGTCCTGTGGAAGGCGATCCGGGAGCTCGAGCCGTACGACCCGGCCTACATGTCGATCACCTACGGCGCCGGCGGCTCGAGCCGCGACGGCACGATCCGCAGCATCGCCCGCGTCGCGACCGAGACGACGCTGGTGCCGATGGCGCACCTGACCGCCGTCAACCACTCCGTCGCCGAGCTGCGCAACGTCATCGGCTGGTACGCCTCGGTCGGCGTCCGCAACATCCTCGCGCTGCGCGGTGACCCGCCGGGCGACGTCTACGGCGACTGGGTCCCGCACCCCGAAGGCCTGAACTACGCCGAAGAGCTGGTCCAGCTCGTGCGTGAGCTGGGCGACTTCTGCGTCGGCGTCTCGGCGTCCACCTACGGCCACCCGCGCTCGCCGGACCTCGAGCACGACACGAAGTACCTGGTCCGCAAGCTGCGCGCGGGCGCCGACTTCGCGATCGCGCAGCTGTTCCACGACGCCGAGGACTTCCTCCGCCTGCGCGACCGCGTCGCGGCGACCGGCTGCGACGTCCCGGTGCTGCCCGGCGTGATGCCGCTGACGACGCTGCGGACGCTGCAGACGACGATCAAGCTGTCCGGCGCGCCGGCCCCGGCGAAGCTGCTCGACCGGCTCGAGCCGTTCGCCGACGACCCCAAGGCGTTCCGCGCCGCGGGCATCGACGTGATCACCGAGCTGTGCGAGAAGCTGATCGCCGAGGGCGTGCCGACGCTGCACTTCTACACCTTCAACCGGTCGAAGGCGACACGCGAGGTGATCGCGCGGCTCGGGCTGGTGCCGGCCCGCACTTAAGTCCGGCCCGCACTTAAGTCCGTACCGCGGGCCGGTAGTGGACCGGTAGCGTGCGGCGCATGGCTTCTTCTTCCGATGGCGTGCACGGGATCTGCGACCGCTACGTCGACGACTACGCGGCCGCCGACCCGGTCGCCGCGACCTCCTTCGGCATCATCGGCCACGACCACCTGCTGACCGACTACTCACCCGCCGGGTTCGACGAGCGCGCCGCGCTGGCCGCGCGGGCGCACGCCGCGGTGGGCGCGGCCGAGCCCGCCGACGCCGGCGAGCGCTCCGCGAAAGCCGTGTTCACCGAGCGGATCGGGCTCGAGCTGGAGATCCACGAAGCCGGCTTGGACGTCGCGCAGCTCAACGTGATCTCCAGCCCGGTGCAGGAACTGCGGATGGCCTTCGACCTGATGCCGGTGCACACCGAGGCCGACTGGTCGGTCGTCGCGTCGCGGATCGGCGAGGTCCCGAAGGCGCTGGCCGGGATCCGCACGGGCCTGCTGGCCGGCTCCGACGCGGGCCACGTCGCGGCGCTGCGACAGGTCGCGAAGGTCGCGGAGCAGTGCGAGACGTGGGCCGGTCTGAAGGAGGAGAAGGGCTTCTTCAACGAACTCGTGGGTGGCGCCGAGAAGCAGGGCGACGCCCTCAAGGCCGACCTCGCACGCGGCGCGCGAGCCGCCGAAGAGGCGTTCGCGGAGTTCGCCGGATTCCTCCGCGCCGAGCTGGCGCCCAAGGCACCGGTGAAGGACGCCGTCGGCGAGGACGTCTACCGCCTGTGGTCGCGGTACTTCGTCGGCGCGGCGCTCGACCTGCGCGAGGCCTACGAGTGGGGCTGGGCGGAGTTCGCCCGCATCGAGGCCGAGATGCGCGCCGTCGCGAACCGGGTCAAGGCGGGCGCGACCCCGGCGGAGGCCGCGGCGCAGCTCGACGCCGACCCGCGCTACCGCGTCCAGGGCCGCGCCGAGTTCGAGGCGTGGATGCAGAAACTGTCCGACGACGCGCTGAAGTCGTTGCGCGGCAAGCACTTCGACATCTCGGACCGGGTGATGGCGCTGGAGTGCCTGATCGCCCCGCCGGGCGGCGGCGTCGGCGCGTACTACACCGGCCCGAGCGAGGACTTCAGCCGGCCGGGACGCATGTGGTGGTCACTGCCGCCGGGCCGCGACGAGTTCATCACCTGGCGCGAGACGAGCACCGTCTACCACGAGGGCGCGCCGGGCCACCACCTGCAGATCGCGACGGCGGTCGACCAGTCGGACGCGCTGAACAAGTACCAGCGGATGATGGCGTTCACCTCGGGCCACGCGGAGGGCTGGGCGCTGTACTCCGAGCGCCTGATGCAGGACCTGGGCTACCTCTCCGACGACGGCGACCTGCTGGGCATGCTGTCCGAGCAGCTCTTCCGCGCCGCCCGCGTGATCATCGACCTGGGCATGCACCTGGAACTCGGGATCCCGGCGGGCACGGGCTTCCACGAAGGCGAGCGCTGGACCCCCGAACTGGGCCTGGAGTTCATGCTGACCCGCACGATCACCGACCCCGCGCACGTCCGCGACGAGATCGACCGCTACCTGGGCTGGCCGGGCCAGGCCCCGTCGTACAAGATCGGCGAGCGCCTCTGGCTGGCCGCCCGCGAGGACGCCCGGACCCGCGCGGGAGCGTCGTTCGACATCAAGCGCTTCCACACCCAGGCCCTCAACATGGGCGGCATGGGCCTGGACACGCTGCGGGACCAGCTGGCCCACCTGGACTGACGGCCGCGCGCGGCCGCCGGGAAAACCGGTGGCCGCGCGCTCCGCGTCCCCGCTACGTTCCCTTCGTGCATCGGATCCTGTTCGTCACCCCGCCGCCCCGCGTCTGAGCGGGGTGGTCTTCGCCGTGTGACCCACGGCTTCTTCGTGGTGCTCTGAAGCAGATCGCCCCGCGTCGTCGATTCCGATCCCTTCGACGCAGGAGCGTTTCCGATGTCCCTCGCCTTACCCGTGCGCGCCCGTTCGTCGGCCGCGCTCGTTCTCGCCGGTGTCCTGTGGGGCACCGGCGGTCTCGCCGGCTCACTTCTCGGCGAACTCGCCGGCCTCCACCCGCTCGCCGTCGCCGCCTGGCGGCTGCTCGTCGGCGGGGGAGTCGCGTGCCTGTTCGTCAAGATCCGCCCGCGCGGCCTGGCCGCGGCGAAGCGCCTGCTCGCCGTCGGCGGCCTGTTCGCCCTGTCCCAGGCGAGCTACTTCGCCGCCGTCGCGCTCAGCTCGGTGAGCGTCGCGACCATGACCACGATCGGCGCGGCACCCGTCGTGGTCACCCTGGCCGGGCGGCGCCGTCCCGGTCGCTGGACGCTCGTCTCGCTGGCCGGCACCCTCGCCGGCCTGGTGCTGCTCCGCTGGTCGCCGCAGGACTCGGCGTCCCTCGGCGGCCTCGGCTTCGCGCTGCTCGCGGCGGCCGGTTTCGCGACGCTCACCCTGGTGACCGCGAAGCCGGTCGAGAGCCTCGACCCGCTGTCCACGACGGCGTTCGGCTGCCTGCTCGGCGGGCTGCTGCTCACCCCGGTGGCGAGCTGGTCCGGGATGGCGCTGCCCCTGCACGTGGACGTCCTCGCGGTCGCCCTGTACCTCGGCGTGGTGCCCACCGCGCTCGCGTACGCCGCGTACCTGCGCGGTCTCGCGGACGCCCACCCGGTGCTGGGCGCGCTGTCGGCGGTGCTCGAACCGCTGACCGCGGCGGTGCTGTCCGCGGTCCTGCTCGGCGAACGGCCGGCCGGCACGGCGTGGTGCGGCGCGGCCGTGCTGGTCGCGGCGCTGGCCGTCGGCTACTGGCGGCCCGAACGGAGGTGAACCCCGGCGCTGCCCCTCAGGGCGTCTCGAGGGGCTCGAGGGGCTCGAGGGGTAGCGCCCGCCCCAGGATCGCGAACGGCCGCGGGTCGCCGGCGAAGTGGTAGTCGCGCAGGACGTCGACGAAACCGGTGCGGCGGTAGAGCTTCCACGCCCGGCTCGTGCCCTCCGGCGTCGACAGCAGCACGTTCGCGCTCGGCACGCTCTCGAGCAGGCCGCGCAGCAGGTCCTCGCCGATCTGGTGGCCCTGGTTCTCCGGCCGGACGTGGATCTCGGTCAGCTCGAAGTAGTCCATCAGCCAGCGGTCGGCCTCGGCGGGCCCGGACCGGCGGCTCAGGCCGTGGCGCACCTGCTCGTGCCACCACTGCCCGGGCCGGCCGCGGTAGCCGTAGGCCACGCCGAGCAGGACGTCGTCGGCGTCGAAGGCGGCCATGCAGCGCCAGCCCTCGCGCAGCGCGTGGGTCAGCCACATCGGCGCCCGCTGCTCGGCGGTGCCGGCCGGGTAGCGCATCGCCCGGACGTAGATGTCCAGCGCCTCGGGCAGGCGCGCGCGGAACTCGTCCGCCGAGAGCTGGACGTAACGGGAGCGCATCGCGGTCACGGCTGCTCATCTTCCTCCGCGCCGGCGAGCGCGCCCGGAGTGCCCCCGGTCAACGCCACCAGCCCGGCGAAGGTCGTCGGGAAGACGGTCTTCGGGTGCCCGGCGGCGGCCCAGACGACGTCGTGGGCGCGCAGCGCGGTGTCGACCAGCGTGGTCAGCCGCGTGGGGTGCCCGACCGGGGCGACGCCGCCGATCGGCTGCCCGGTGTGAGCCCGCACGAAGTCGGCGTCGGCCTTCCCGACGGCGTCGACCCCGGCCAGCCCGGCGAGCGTTTCCGGGTCCGCGCGGTGGGCGCCGGAGGTCAGCGCGAGCAGCGCGTGCGCGTTTTTGTCGTACCCCACGCGGAAGATGAGGCTGTTGGCGATGGCCCCCACCGGCACGCCGAGTGCCTCGGCCGCCTGGGCGGCGGTCCGGACCTCGGCGGGCAGGACGCGGATGCCTTCGGCGGCGGCGTGCTGCCCGGCTTCGGACAGTGCGGCCGCCACCTTGGCGACGGCGGGGTGGTCCAGCGAACTCATGAACCTATGAGATCACGCCGGCGGCGAGGTGTCCCGCACCACGTCCGGGGGATTCCGCCTCGGGGTTGAGCGAACGCCACGTCCGGGGTTACTCTGGAAATTGTTCGAACAGACGTTCGACATCTGGTGAGCGCGCACCGGTCAGGTGACCGGCGCGGGACGGGGGAAGCGCCCCGCGCCGGTCATCGACCGGGCTCACAACGCGCAGGAGGAGGGTCGTCATGTCCGTCTCGGTCGTGTCCCCCGCGGATCCCGGGCAGCCCCAGCTGCCCATGTCGCTGCGCCCGCCCGCCTCGCCGGCGGCGGCCGGCCTGCTCACCCAGGCGCGGCGCGGCCTCGCCGAAGCCGAGCGGGAAGCCGATCCCGCGGAGCGGTTCATCGGCGCCTACCTCGCTGCGCTGCGCGGCGCCGCCGCGGTGCTCGCCGCCCACGGCCGCCCGCACCGGGGCCGGTCGCGCCCGGCCAGCACGTGGGTCCTGCTCGACGCCGACGCCCCCGAGCTGCGGGAGTGGTCCGCCTTCTTCGCGAGCAACTCGGCCATGCGCGCCGACGCGCAGGCCGGGATCACCGGCAAGGTCACCGCCGAGGCGGCCGCGGAGCTCGTGCGCGCCGCCAAGCCGTTCCTGGAACTGGTCCGCCGCCTCGTGCACGGCCTGCCGATCGTCGAGGACGCCCATGTCGCGTGAGCACGGCCTGGTCGACCAAGGGCGGCTGCTCACGGCGTTGGGGATCGAAGGCGGGGTACTGGCCGAGGCGGTGCGCGAGGCGCCGCTCGAGGCACCGGTGCCCGCGTGCCCGGGGTGGTCGCTCGGCGAGGTGGCCCGGCACGTCGGCAGCCGCTACCGGATGGTCCGGCGCCGGCTGACCGAAGGGCGGATTCCGGACGAATGGCAGCGTGACCCGGAGCCCGGCCAGGGCGTGGCGGAGTACCTGGAGACCGGCCTGGCCGAACTGCTCGACGAGCTGGCGGCGCATCACCCGGAGGAGCACGCCGACACGTGGTGGCCCGCCGACCCGACGTACGGCTTCTGGCGCCGGCGGATGGTGCACGAGACGATCGTGCACCGCGTCGACGTCGAACAGTCGGCCGGCGTCGAACCGCGTGACGTGCCCGAAGACCTCGCGCTCGACGGCATCGACGAAGCGCTGGCGCTCTGGTTCGGGCAAAAGCTGCCGCTGCTCGGGCTGACCGGCACGAAAGCGGGCTCGGTCGGCGTGCGGGCCGGCGGTCACAGCTGGATCGCGCGGGCCGGACCGGAGTCGACGCAGGCCTGGCACTGCCCGGCCGAGGAGGCCGAGGCCGCGGACGACGTCGTCACGGCCGAACCGGAGCGGATGTACCTGTGGCTCTGGGGCCGGGCGTCCTTGACCTCGGTGACCGTGCGAGGAGTGCACGACCAGGCGGCCCAGCTCTGGGCGCTGCTGCGGCTCGCGACCCGATGACCCGGCCGGCGGGGAAGCCGAACCGGAATTGTCGGGGGTCGCGGCTAGCCTGCGGCGCATGAGTACTCGCCTGGTCAACCTGGTGATCGACGCGGCGCGGCCGAGGGTCCTGGCGGACTTCTGGGCCGCGCTGCTCGGCTGGCGCGTCGCCGTGGAGCAGCCGGACGAGGTCGACGTGCGCGCCCCGGAGGCCGACGGCTGGGATCTGGACCTGGTGTTCGTGCCGGTGCCCGAAGCCAAGGTCGTCAAGAACCGCATCCACCTCGACCTGGCGAGCAAGACCCTCTCGCACCAGACGGAGCTGGTCGAGCGGGCGGTGGAGCTGGGCGCCCGGCGCGTCGACATCGGGCAGGGCGCGGTGCCGTGGGTGGTGCTGGCGGACCCGGAGGGCAACGAGTTCTGCGTCCTGGAGCCGCGCGAACACTACGCGGACACGGGTGCGGTGGCGTCGATCCTGGTGGACGCCTGGTCCCCGCCGCGGCTGGCGGACTTCTGGGCGGGGATCACCGGCTGGCCGGTCCAGTCCCGCCAAGGTGACGTCATCGTGGGCCTGCGCGCCCCGTCGGGCCGCGGCCCGTGGCTGGAGTTCCTCCGCAACGAAGACGCGAAGCGCGTGAAGAACCGGATCCACCTGGACATCGCACCCCCGGCGGGCGCCGGCCACGCGGCCGCGGTGTCGGAAGTTCTGGTGGCGGGCGCGTCCCCGGCGGATCGGGAGGGCGCGGGCTTGCCGTGGCGCGTACTGGCCGACCCGGAGGGCAACGAGTTCTGCGTGCTGACCCCGCGCTGAGCCGGCTTGGGAAGAATGGAGACCTCCGACTGGCGGGGAAGGCGGATCGTCGAAGGATCCATCCCACGCGGTCGGCTTCGGCGCGTTGCGCACCCACTGGGGCCTGGACCGCCCCACGTCATGGTCCGCGACTACTGCGACGCGGTATCACGGCGCGCCTACCTGGTTCACGGCATGCCGTACGCGTCCTGGCTGCTGGCCGACGTGGTCGCGATCCTGCCGTCGGGCTCGCCGTTCTTCCGGCTGGTCAGGTCGGCTGGCGGGCTGCGGTCAGGCCGGGCTGGTCGTCAGGTCGGTGGGCGGGTTGCGGCGAGGCCAGGCTGGTCGCCAGGTCGGCGGGGCGGGCTGCGGGCAGGTCGGGCTTGTCGCCAGGTCAGCAGGCCGGTTGCGGGCGTGGTCGGCGCGTGGCGGGCTGAGCTGTCGTGGAGTGTGGCGGGCCGGGTTGGCCCCCCGGTCGGCGGCCGGATCGCAACCACGCGCGGCCCGGGTTGCCGGCCGAAGACGTCCCCGGGGCGGCAGCCGCGCCGGGGGTGTGGGACTTGCGTGTTTCGCCGGAGTTGCCGGGTCACGGCGAACGCTGACCTGCGCGAAACACTCGCGTCCCGGTGAGGCAACAACCGCGGGGGACCGTGGTGGGCATGGAGACCTCTCGAGCGTTGCCCCAGCACGGTCAGCCGGCCGGCGTCGAGGAGCCGGCCGTGCCGTCCGCCTGGCGGGTGCGGGTCCGGATGCACGATCACCCGGGCACCCTGGCCCGCATCGCCATCCGGCTCGCCGACCTCGAGTGCAACATCCTCGGCCTGACCGTGCTGCCGGTCCCGGGCGGCGTGCTGGACGAGATCGTGCTGCGCCCCGCGGTCGGCCTGCCCCGGCGGCTGCTGGTCGACGCCATCCGCGACGAGGGCTGCGAATGCACCGCGATCATCGACGCCGACGTCCACGAGCTGGTCGACTCGGCGTCGTCGACGCTGGCCGCGGCCCGCCGCGCGATCGACGATCCGGCCCGCCTCACCGAGGTGCTGAAGGAGGTCTTGGCCGCCGACGTCGTCACGCTCGTCCCCGCGACCGAGGCCAACCCGGCCCGCACCGAGAGCGGGCACCGCGCCGTGTTCGAGCTCGGCGCCGACACCGCGTTGGTGGCGCGCCGCCAGTGGGCGCCGTTCGTGCAGCTCGAGCTGACCCGCGCCGAGTCGCTCGTCACCCTGCTCACCGCGGCGGCCCGGAACGTCGCGGGCCCGGTGGTCCTCAACCGCCCGGACGGCGCGGCGATCGTCCTGCGCAAGGGCCTCCCCGGCGACGCCGACGCGGTGTCCGAACTGCACCGCCGCTGCTCGATGGCGACGCTGTTCCGCCGCTACCACACGGGAGTGCGGACGGTGCCGCGCCGCTGGCTGCACCGCCTGCTGATGCCGCCGCGCGGCACGAGCGTGCTGGCCGTCTTCGGCCGGGAGGTGATCGGCCTGGCCCAGCTCATCCCGTCCGCGGCCGGCGGCGCCGAGATCTCCCTGCTGGTGGAGGACGACTGGCAGCGCCAGGGCATCGGCACCGCCCTGCTGGCCCGGCTCGCGGCCATCGCCGAAGCCCAGGGCATCACCGAACTGACCGCCGACTGCCTCGCGGGCGACGACGTCCTGCCCCGCACCGCGGCCCGAGCCGGCCTGCGCACCGAACGCGGTACGGAAGACGGAGCCAAGCTCAGACTGTTCTTGTCGGCCTGAGCGCGATCAGCGCTTCCAGAACCAGTCCTTGTCCCGCGCTTCGCGCAGAGCGGTCTTCTTGCGCTCGGTCGTGAGCCGGTCGAGGTATAGAACGCCGTCGAGATGGTCGGTTTCGTGCTGCAGGCACTGCGCCAGCACTTGTTCGCCCTCCACCTCGATCGGCTCGTTGTGCACGTCGACCCCGCGGACCTTGGCGTGCACCGCCCGCTCGGTGGGGAACCACAGCTCCGGCACCGACAGGCAGCCCTCGTTGATCTCGTGCGTCTCTTCGGACAGCTCGACGATCTCGGGGTTGATGACGTACCCGGTGAGCCCGGCGACGTCATAGCTGAAGATCCGCAGCCCGACGCCGATCTGCGGCGCGGCCAGCCCGGCCCGCCCGTCGGGCTTCACGGAGTCGACCAGGTCCCGCACGAGCGCCTCGAGCTTCTCGTCGAAAACCGTGACCGGATCACAGGCGGACTTGAGGATCGGGTCCCCGAAATAGCGCAGCTCGCGCATGGCCATGAGCAGAACATCCTTCGTGCGGTGTCGGACTGGCAGCTTAGGCCAGCGGGTGAGCGCCCCGTCGGGGAATCACCACGAACCCGGCGCGGCCGGTCGGCCGGGTCAGGCGCGTAGGCGCAGACCCGAGGGTGTCGCGCGGAAACCCGCTTCCGTCAGTACTTGTGCGAGTTCGGAGGTCAGGGCCTGCTCGCCGTCCGCGCGCTGGACCGACAGCTGACCCAGCCAGCTTTCGCGGACCGCCGCCGACAACGCCTGGGCCGCGTCCGTGAGGGGTTGCCGTTCCTCCGTGAAGCTCAGCAGCGATCGGCCGCCTCGCTCGACGTACAGGGCCGGCACCCCGTCCACCAGCACGGCCAGCGCGCCGGCCTTCCGCGCCGGTCGGTGCTTCGTGTCGCCGGTCGCGGCGGGCCAGGGCAGCGCCGCGCCGTACGGCTGGGCCGGGTCCGCCGCCGCCAGGACCACCGCGCGCCCGGGAGCGGGACGGCCCGGGCCGGACAGCGCGCGCAGCCGGTCCACCGCGCCCTTCGCCGCGAACTGGGCCGCGCCGAGCCCCTCCACGACGTACCCGCGGATCACCTGGCCGGTGTCCTCCATGCCGCGCAGCACCTTGTAGATCCCGGAAAACCCGCCCGTGACGCGTTCGGTGTCGAGCGCGCCGCGGGTCAGGACCCCGTGGCGCTCCAGGAACGCTTCGGTACGGGCGTGGGCCCGCCGGGTCGCGTCGGTCTCGCGGGTGGGGGTCAGCGCCCACCGGCCGGCGACGGTCGGCGGGCCGGAGCGCGACGGCATCTGCGGCCGCCCCGCCCGCAGCCGCGCGTACCGGCCGCGCGGGGCTTGGCGACGCGGTTTGTGCGCGCCGTGCCCGGCGACCTGGGCGCGCAACGGCCCCAGTGTGTCGCCGGTGACCAGCCCGGCCCACACCAGATCCCACAGCGCGGCCACGACTTCGGCGTCGCTCGGCGCTTTGTCCACCAGTACGGTCGCGCGGTCCACCAGCTGCCGGAAGAACAGCGCGCCACCCTCCAAAGTGGACACGATGGCGTCGTGCAGCGGTCCGGTCGGGATGTCCTCGACCACTTCCGGCAGCAGCAGGTCGGCGACGTCCGTGGGGGCGAGGGCGATCCAGCCGTCCCCGCCCGACAGCGCGCCGCAGCCCGCCCAGGTGACTTCGCCCGCGGTCGTCAGCTCGTCCAGCAACGCGGGGGAGTAACCCGGCAGCCGGCCCGGCAGGATCAGCGACTCCACCGCGCTCGCCGGCAACGGCGCCCCGGCGAGCTGCTCGACCACCGACAGCACGTCGTCCGCCGTCGGCGCCGCCCGGACGCGCCCGCCGAACCCGTGCCACGACGGCAGGAACCGGCCCAAAGCCGCCGGTTCGACCGGCTCCACCTCGGCCCGCAGCTTCGCCAGCGACGCCCGCCGCAGGCGCCGCAGCACGGCCGAATCGCAGTACTCGACCCCGGCACCGTGGGTGTCCGGGTGCCCGACGGGACTCAGTTCGCCCCGGACCAGGCGCCCTTCCCCGGTCATCCGGTCGAGGACGCCGGTGACGACGGCCGCGCCGAGCCCGAACCTTACGGCCACGGCCGCCGCGGCGAACGGGCCCCGGCTCCGGGCGTAGCGCGCCAGCAGGTCTCCGAGCGGGTCCGCGACCGGTTCGGTGAACGCCTCGGGCACGCCGACCGGCAGCGCGGTGCCCAGCGCGTCCCGCACCCGGCCCGCGTCCTCGATCGCGATGAACCGTTCCTCACCACCGATCCGCACCCGGAGCGCGCGCCGCGCCCCTTCCAGCTCGGTGAGCCACTCCGGCTGGATCCCGCGCTCCCCGGCCTCCGCGACGGTCATGTCGCCCAGGAACCGCAGCAGGTCGGCGGTGTCCTCGGCCGAGCGCGCGTGCCGGTCGGGTTCGAGGCGCTGCAACGACCGCTCGACCTCGGAGACGGCTTCGGGATCGAGCAGTTCCCGGATCGCCTCCGTGCCCAGGAGTTCGGCCAGGAGACCCGAATCCAGCGACAGCGCCGCCGCGCGCCGCTCGGCCAGCGGCGCGTCGGTCTCGTAGAGGAACATCCCGATGTAGCCGAAGAGCAGGCTGCGCGCGAACGGCGACGCCGCCGGCGTCTCGACCTCCACCAGCCGGACCTTGCGGGCCCGGACGTCCGCCATCAGTTCGCGCAGCCCGCCCACGTCGTAGACGTCCTGCAGGACCTCGCGCATCGCCTCGAGCACGACCGGGAAGCGTTCGTACTTCGCCGCGACCGAAAGGAGCTGCGACGCCCGCTGCCGCTGCTGCCACAACGGGGTCCGGCGCCGCGGATCCCGGCGCGGCAGCAGCAACGATCGCGCCGCGCACTCCCGGAACCGGGCCGCGAACACGGCCGAGCCGCCCACCTCGGCGACGATCAGCTGCTCGACCTCTTCGGGATCGAGCAGGATGTCGTCGGCGCTGATCGTGACGTCGGCGCCCTCGGCGTCCAGCGCGTCGGGCAGGCGCAGCACGATGCCGTCGTCGGAGTGCGCGATCTGCGCGTCGACCCCGCGGTTTTCCCGCAGCCGCGCGGCGATCGCCAGCGCCCACGGCGCGTTCACCTGCGCGCCGAACGGCGAGTGCACGACGATCCGCCAGTCGCCCAGCTCGTCGCGGTAGCGCTCCAGCAGGAGCGTCCGGTCGTTCGGGACGTGCCGGGTCGCGGCCTTCTGCTCGGCCAGGTAGGCGAGCAGGTTGTCGCACGCCCGCTCGTCCAAGCCCGCCGCGGTGGCCCGCTCCCGTGCCTTCTGGTCGTCCGATGTGGACAGTTCGCGGACGAACTTCCCCAGCGCCCGGCCGAGTTCCAGCGGACGCCCCGGCGCGTCGCCCTTCCAGAACGGCATCCGCGCCGGCTCGCCCGGCGCGGGCACCACGATGACCCGGTCGTGCGTGATGTCGGTGATCCGCCACGACGACGTGCCCAGCAGGATCGTGTCGCCGACGCGCGACTCGTACACCATCTCTTCGTCGAATTCGCCGACCCGGGAGCCGGGTTTGTCGTCCCCGCCCGGGGTCATGACGGTGAACAGGCCGCGGTCCGGGATGGTGCCGCCCGAGGTGACGGCCAGCCGCTGCGAGCCCGGCCGCCCGCGCAGCTCGCCGGCGATGCGGTCCCAGGTGATCCGCGCCCGCAGCTCGCCGAACTCCTCGCTCGGGTACCGGCCGGCGAGCATGTCGAGCACCGCGTGCAGCGCGTCGTCCGGCAGCGCCGCGAACGGCGCCGCCCGCCGCACCAGGGTCGCGAGGTCCGCGACGGTCCAGGGTTCGAGCGCCACCATGGCCACGACGTGCTGCGCCAGGACGTCCAGCGGGTTGCGCGGGTAGCGGACCGCTTCGATCGCCCCGGACGCCATCCGTTCCGCGACGACCGCGCAGGACACGAGGTCCCCGCGGAACTTCGGGAACATCACCCCGGAGGACACCGCGCCGACCTGGTGCCCGGCGCGCCCGACGCGCTGCAGCCCGGACGCCACCGTCGGCGGTGCCTCGATCTGCACCACCAGGTCGACCGCGCCCATGTCGATGCCCAGCTCCAGCGACGAGGTCGCCACCACGCACGGCAGCTGCCCGGACTTGAGCGCCTCTTCGACGTGCGTGCGCTGCTCCCGCGACATCGACCCGTGGTGCGCCCGCGCGATCACCGGCGGCGCGCCGGTGCTCACGCCCGACTGCCCGACGGCCTCGGCGGGGAACGTGTCGCTCGACGTGAGCTCGGTCTGCTCGGCGGCGAGTTCGTTGAGCCTCGCCGTCATCCGCTCGGTGAGGCGCCGGGAGTTGGCGAACACGATGGTGGAGCGGTGGGCCTGGATCAGGCTCAGCACCCGCTCCTCGACCGCCGGCCAGATCGAGGGCCGCTGCACCGGGTTGCCGGCGATCTCCTCCAGCGTGCCCAGGCCGCCCGGCGCGATGTCGCCGGGCGGGAACGCCTCGGTCATCGACTCCAGCTCGTCGAACGGGCTCGGTGCCGGACCGCGCGGCGCGTCGAGGTTGCTCATGTCGTCGACGGGGACTTCGACCCGCACCTCGATGGTCTTCGCGAGTTTCGGCTGCACCACCCGCACCGGACGCCCGCCGGCGAGGAACGCGCTCACCTCGTCGACCGGGCGGACCGTCGCCGACAGGCCGATCCGCTGCGCGGGCTTCGGGAGCAGCGAGTCCAGCCGCTCCAGCGACAGGGCCAGGTGCGCGCCGCGCTTGCCGCCGGCGACCGCGTGCACCTCGTCGACGATCACCGTCTCGACGCCGCGCAGCGACTCCCGCGCCGACGAGGTCAGGATCAGGAACAGCGACTCGGGCGTGGTCACCAGCACGTCCGGCGGGGTCTTGCCGAACGAGCGGCGCTCGGCCGCGGTGGTGTCGCCGGTGCGCATGCCGACGGCGATCTCGGGCACCGGCAGCCCGAGCCGCCGGGACGCCTGCGAGATCCCGGCGAGCGGCGCCCGCAGGTTCCGCTGGACGTCGACCGCCAGGGCCTTCAGCGGAGAGACGTAGAGGATCCGGCAGCGCTTCGTGGCTTCGGCGGGCGGTGGTTCCGTCGAGAGCCGGTCCAGCGCCCAGAGGAACGCCGACAGCGTCTTGCCGGACCCGGTCGGCGCGACGACGAGGGCGTGTTCCCCCGCGTGCGCGGCCCGCCAGGCCCCCTCCTGCGCCGCCGTGGGCGCGGCGAAGGCACCCGCGAACCAGTCGCGGGTCGCGGGGGAGAAGAGGTCGAGCACGTCAGCAGCCACGCGGTCCATGATGCGCGCCACCTCCGACAGTTTCCGGCACGCCGGCGAGCAGGACGCCTCCGCTCTCGGCGAACGGCGAGTACCGGACGTCCACGGAGGTGCGGTTGGTGACCAGCTGGAACTCCCGGTCCAGCGGAGCCCAGTAGGGGAAAGGTGCCTGGCCCAGCTGGGACTGGTCGGCCAGCACGTACGCCTCGGTGCCCGCGTGCAGCATCGCGTGCTTCACCACCGACTGCTCGAGTGACGGGCAGCACAGACCCTTCCCGGACACCATCCCGTCCGTGCCGAGGAACACCCGGTCGGGTGAGACGTGCCGCAGTTGCGCGAGGACGGTCTCGCCGAGGATCGCCTCGGCGGGGTGCCGCAGCCGCCCGCCGAGCACGATCAGGTCGATCCCGGGGAAGCCGGCCAGCTCGCGGATCGCGGTGACGCTGTTGGTGACCACCGTCAGCCCTTCGCGGTGGGCGAGGTGGCGGGCGAGCCGCCCGGTGACCGCCCCGGCGTCGAGCAGCACGACTTCGCCGTCCCGCACCACCGCCGCGGCCTTCCGGGCGATGGCGTCCCTCGCCGCCGCGTACTCCTGGTCCTTCTCCTGGGGACCGCGGTCCGCTCCGGTCTCGAGCGCGCCGCCGTAGGTGCGCACCACGTGCCCGGCACCGGCGAGCGACGCGAGGTCCCGGCGGATCGTCGACTCGGAGACGCCGAACTCCTCGGCCAGCTGCGTGATGCCGCCCGAGCCGTCGCGGACGGCTTCCAGCAGCATCGCGCGCCGGTCACGGGTTCCCGGTCGCGGCCGGGACGTCATCGGCCCGGCGGGTAGATCGAGGGCAGCTTCCGCGCGTACGGCGCCAGTGCCGCGGCGGCCTTGAACGCCGCGACCATCGTGCCGTGCGACGCGCGGCCGGTGCCGGCGATGTCGAACGCCGTGCCGTGGTCCACCGAAGTGCGCAGGATGGGCAGGCCGACGGTGACCGACACCGTGCCCTCGAAGTCGTAGGTTTTCGACGCGATGTGCCCCTGGTCGTGGTAGAGCGCGAGCACGCCGTCGAACTGACCCTGGATCCCTTGGTGGAACACGGAATCCGCGGGGAGCGGGCCGACCACGTCGAGGCCCGCGGCCCGCGCCGCGGCCACCGCGGGCGCGATCACGGCGATCTCCTCGTCGCCGAACCTGCCGCCCTCGCCGCCGTGCGGGTTCAGGGCCGCCACCGCGAGTCTCGGTTTCTCCGTGCCGAACACCTCCAGCGCGGTGTAGGCCTCGCGGATCGCGTACTCGATGTTCTCCCGGGTGATCCGGTCGAGCGCCTCGCGCAGCGAAAGGTGCCGGGTGGCGAAGAAGATCTTCAGCCCGGACACCCAGAACATCGTGTTGTACCGGGTCGAGCCGGTCAGCTCGCCGAGCATCTCGGTTTGCCCGAAGTGCTGTGAGCCCGCCGCCCGGATCGCCTCCTTGCTGATCGGCGCGGTCACGACCGCGTCGACCTCGCCGGCCAGCGCGAGCCGGGTGGCCACCTCGATCGCCCCGAGCGCCGCGGCGCCCACGGTCGCGTTCACCTCGCCCCACGGCAGGTCCTCGCGGACCACGCCGAGGTTGAGGATGTCGATCACGCCGGTGGTGAAGCGCGCGTCGGCGACCGTGGCGATCGGGTTGATCTCCAGGTTCAGGCCCAGGTGCCGGACCAGGCGTTCCAGCACGATCGCGTCACCGACCGCGACCCCGCGCGCCATCTGCAGGGACTCGGGCTCGGCGAGGGTCTTCAGGGTGATCTCCGGGCCGATGCCCACGGGGTCGCCGAGGGTGACGGCGAGGATCGGGAGCTCGCTCACGGGTCTCTTCCTTCGTTGTCGGCACTGCGCTACGGGTCGTCCGTCGAACGGGTGCGACTCGCGCCGCGTGTCATGGACAGAGACTACGTCGGCTTGCGCGGATCGCGCAACTCTTCTGACCGGATCGCGCAACAAGAACGTGGAGCAGTGACTTTCGCGGGTCCGCACGCACGGTGACCGCGCACGTGGCAGCATCACGGCGAACGCCGCCAAGGCGTGTTTCGCGCGAAAGGCGGAGTGCTGTGCGGATCCTGTCGGTGGACCTCGGGACGTCCAACACCGTCGCCGTGCTGTCGGCGCACGGCAGGCCGCCGAGGGTCGTCGAAGTGGACGGCTCGGCCAACATGCCGTCGGCCGTGTTCGCCACCGAAGAGGGCACGATCATGGTCGGCCGGGACGCCGAACGCCGCGCCCGCCTCGACCCGACCCGCTTCGAGCCGAACCCCAAGCGCCGCATCGACGAGCAGACCCTGTTGCTGGGCACCGACGTCGTGCCGGTGAACGAGGCCCTCGCCGCCATCCTCCGCCGCGTCCTCGAAGAGACTTCCCGCCAGCTCGGCGGCGAACAGCCCGACGAGGTCCGGCTGACCCACCCCGCGCAGTGGGGGCCGACCCGCCGCACCGTCCTGATGTCCGCCGCCCGGCTCGCCGGGGTCGCCGGGAACATCCTGCTGGTGCCCGAACCGGTCGCCGCGGCGGCGCACTTCGCGTCGTTCCCCGGCAAGGCGCTCGCGCCCGGGCAGGCACTGGCCGTCTACGACCTCGGCGCGGGCACCTTCGACGTCGCCGTCGTCGGCGCCACGCAGACCGGGTTCACCGTGCTCGCCGAGGACGGCCTGCCCGACCTCGGCGGCCTCGACGTCGACCAGGCGCTGATGGTGCACGTCGGGCGCGAGGTCTCGCACTCCGACCCGCAGCGCTGGCAGCGGCTGCTGCGCCCCGAGTCGACCGCGGACCGCCGGACCCGGCGCGCGCTGCAGGAGGACGTGAAGGCGGCCAAGGAGGCCCTCTCGCGGCACCCGCAGACCGAGGTGCCGATGCCGGAGCCGTTCAAGGACGTCCTGGTCACGCGCGGTGAGCTGGAAGGCCTGGTGCGGCCGGCGATGCTGCGCAGCGTCGAGCTGCTGTCGCGGACGCTGCGGTCGTCCGGGACGGCGCCGGACCGGCTCGCGGGCATCTACCTCGTCGGCGGATCGAGCCGGCTGCCGCTGGTCGGTGCCATGATCGCGGAGAAGCTCGGCGTCGTGCCGGGCAGCCTCGACCAGCCGGAGACCGCCGTCGCGCTCGGGGCCCAGCACGTCGCCCGCGACGGGCTCGGCGCGCGGACGCAGAACGTCGAAGGGGCCGTGGCGGCCGGCACCGCGCCGCACCGCCCGCAGTACTCGCCGCCGCCTCCGCCGCAGTACCCGGGTTACGCGCCGTCGAACTTCCCGCCCAGCGGCCCGCAGCGGGTGCAGGCTCCCGCGCCGTCGAACTTCCCGGCGTACTCGCCCGCGGCCGAGAAGGCCGAGCCGAAGCCGGGCGGGAAGAAGAAGCTGATCATCGGGATCGCGGTCGCGGTGGTCGTCGTGCTCGCGGCGGGCCTGACGTTCTTCCTGACGTCGTCGTCCTCGGCGCAGACCTACACCGCGGACCAGTGCAAGACGCCGGGCCAGGCCGACGACAAGGGCCTCACCGGCTGCCTGCGCCAGCTCGCCGGGAAGATCGCCGACACCGGCGACTGCAAGCCCGGCATGGGCAACGGCCCGGCGGCGCCGGCGGAGAGCCTCGGCGCGTCCTCGACCTGCTCCGCGCCGGGCCGGGCGGGCACCCAGGTGACCTACGTCCAGGGTGACAGCGCCGACACGCTGAAGCAGTACACCGACGGCCTGCTCACCTCGGCCGGCGGCGATCGCACCGAGGCCGACTGGGGCGGCAACGGGCTCAAGGGCCACTACTCGTCCGCCGCGGGCAGGACGTCGGCGGTGCTCGTGTTCACCGTGTCGGACCGGCCCCTGGTGGGGTTCATCTACCAGCTGAACTCGAGCGATCAGGCCGCGGCGACCACGCCGGGCACGCTGGCCGACTACTTCGAGGCGAGCGTCCAGCCCGGCAGCTGACCCGGGACGGGCGCGAACGGGCCGTTCGTGCCCGTCGCGACCGCCCGGATAGCATGGGTCCGATGCGGATCACGGTCTTCCGGCGCCTGATGGCCGACGAGTTCGGTCCCGGGCGGGCTCAGGTCCTGGCCAGGGATCACGTGCTCAGTGCGCTCGGTGGACGCACCGTCGACCAGGCGCTGACCGCGGGAATCCCGGCGAAAGAGATCTGGCGAGAGGTCTGCGACGCCTTCGACGTCCCGTCGGAACGGCGCTGACCTGCACGTTTCGGGGCGACGCCGCCCCGGGCGGGCGAAAATCCTAGCGCAAGGGCGTGTCGCTGCCGACCTCGAACAGGTGTTCGTCTATGGTGTTGTCCACATCGGGTCCAGCGATCCACAGATGGGGCGCCGCGCCTGGAATTGTCGGACCCCGCCGCTAGCGTCGGACCGGACAGCTGAAGAACCGAAAGAGCCCGGCGGGCTCAGACCAGCGAGGTGGACTTCCATGCCTGCAGCACCCGACAAGGACAAGGCGCTCGAGCTCGCCCTTGCGCAGATCGACAAGCAGTACGGCAAGGGCTCGGTGATGCGCCTCGGCGAAGAGGGCCGCGCACCCGTCGCCGTGATCCCCAGCGGCTCGATCGCCCTCGACGTCGCCCTCGGCATCGGCGGCTACCCCCGCGGCCGGGTCATCGAGATCTACGGCCCGGAATCCTCCGGTAAGACCACGGTCGCCCTGCACGCGGTGGCGAACGCGCAGCGCAACGGCGGCATCGCGGCGTTCATCGACGCGGAGCACGCGCTGGACCCGGAGTACGCCAAGAAGCTCGGCGTCGACACCGACGCGCTGCTCGTCTCCCAGCCGGACACCGGTGAGCAGGCCCTGGAGATCGCGGACATGCTGATCCGCTCCGGCGCGCTCGACATCCTGGTCATC
Organism: Amycolatopsis sp. NBC_00355; assembly: GCF_036104975.1. Classification (GTDB taxonomy): domain Bacteria; phylum Actinomycetota; class Actinomycetes; order Mycobacteriales; family Pseudonocardiaceae; genus Amycolatopsis. The sequence goes on from NZ_CP107982.1 coordinate 9,291,582, forward strand.
GACTCCGTGGCCGCGCTCGTGCCGCGCGCCGAGATCGAGGGCGAGATGGGTGACTCGCACGTCGGTCTGCAGGCCCGCCTGATGAGCCAGGCGCTGCGCAAGATGACCGGTGCGATGAACAACTCCGGCACCACCGCGATCTTCATCAACCAGCTGCGCGAGAAGATCGGCGTCATGTTCGGCTCCCCGGAGACCACGACCGGTGGTAAGGCGCTGAAGTTCTACGCCTCGATCCGGCTCGACGTGCGCCGCATCGAGACGCTCAAGGACGGTGGCGAGCCGGTCGGCAACCGCACCCGCGTCAAGGTCGTGAAGAACAAGATGGCCCCGCCCTTCAAGCAGGCCGAGTTCGACATCCTGTACGGCCACGGCGTCTCCCGCGAGGGTTCGCTCATCGACATGGGTGTCGACCAGGCGATCGTGCGCAAGTCCGGTGCCTGGTACACCTACGAGGGCGACCAGCTCGGCCAGGGCAAGGAGAACGCGCGGAAGTTCCTGCGCGAAAACCCGGACATCGCCAACGAGATCGAGAAGCGCATCAAGGAGAAGCTCGGCATCGGCCCGCAGCTCGACGCCGAAGCCGTCGAAGCTGTCCCGGCGCCGGTCGACTTCTGAGGGACGGATCGGTCCTCACCGTGACCGCGGTTCGCGGTGAGGTCATGAACAACGAGGAGTGACCGAGGTGGCGAGGGCCCCGAAGATCCCGCCGTCGGAGCTGCCCCCGGAGGAGCGCTACAAGAAGGCCAAGGAGATCTGCTTCGATCTCCTGGCCGTGCGTGCGCGTACTCAAGAGGAGCTCCGGCAGGCCTTGCACCGCAAGGGCTTCGACGAGGAGACCAGCGAAACCCTGCTCGGCAAGCTCGACCGGGCGGGGTTGGTCAACGACGCGGAGTTCGCGGAGCTGTGGGTGAAGTCCCGGCACGAGACCCAGGGGCTGTCCCGCACCGCGCTGATGGCCGAGCTGCGACGCAAGGGCGTCGACGACGAGGTCGCGGCGCAGGCGGCGGGAGAGGTCGACCGCGAGTCCGAGGAGCAGATGGCCAGGGAACTGGTCCGCAAGCGGCTCGGCTCCCTGGGCAACGTCGACGAGCAGACGGCGTTGCGGCGCCTGCTCGGCTTCCTGGCGCGTAAGGGCTACCCGCAAGGGCTGGCGTACACGGTGATCAAGGAGGAACTCCGCGAGTACGGCGCGGAGTCCACTCTCCTGGACGACGCCTACATCGACTGACGGTGGCGTCCCCGAGCGGCGAGCAGTTGATCCGGCACTTCTCCCAGAGCAACGTCGCGGGGCCCGGGCAGGGTGATGTGGCCGCGCTGCTGCGCCGGGTCGCCGACAGCCTCGACGAGCTCGGTGACGTCCAGGTGCAGGACATCACCTTCCACAGCGAGGTCACCGGGGGCAAAGACGACCTGACGATGACGGTGTACTACGACCGGGAGCCCCGTCGCCGGTGACGGGGCGTGGTGCCGGGCGCAGTGCCGGTGCTCGGCAGTTCGTGAGCACCGGCCCGCGTGTCAGGCGGAGCGGGCGGGCGCCGGCTCCCGTCCGACCGGCAGCCGGCGGTCCGAGCGGTGCTTGCGGACCACCAGCAACAGCACCGCGAGCAGGCCCATCACCACGCACGTGACCACGGCCGACAGCACCAGGAACTCGTCGAGCCGGCCGGCCGACAGGTACGCGCCCAGTGCGACCGCCACCAAAGCGCACACCGCTCGGTCCACAATGGACTCCATCGACAGGAGTGTCGCGCGGTAGCGGGAGTCCGGGATGGAGTCGTTCAGCAGCTGCTTCTGGATCGGGAACGAAATACCCGTCGCCACCGCGAAGACGCACAGCAGCACCACCGTCGCGAACGAGCCCGACAGCACGATGAACCCGAGGCACAGGGCCATCACGATCGTCAGCGTGAACACCGAGGCGACCGGGCCGATGGCGCGGCGCAGCCGGTGGGGGCGGGCCGCGCCGAGGGCCTCGAAGACCGTCATGGCGGCCAGTACCGCGCCGAACCAGTTCACCGAAAGCGTCTTCGACTCGAGGATCGGCTGGAACAGGTTCACCTGGCAGATGCGCACCAGTGTGAACATCGCGATGCCCTGCACCATCAGCAAGAACAGCCAGCGCGACGAACGCAGTGCCGACAGCGCGCCGCCGACGCCCGCGAGCAGTGACGCCGTCTTGTCCCGGACCTGACGGCCGCCCGGGACGGCCGGGAGCCTGATCGCGAACGCGAGGGCGACGGCCGCGTTGAGGGCCGTCAGCCAGTACGGGGAAGGGAGGTTCCACGCCATCAGCAGCCCGATCACCGGCCAGTACACGATCTTGCCGATCAGGCTGTACGCGCGGCCGACGCCTTCGACGCGAAGGTAGTGCTCGCCGGCGCCGTTCGCGTGCAGGTACTCGTAGAGGTACGCGCTCTGCGCGCCGGAAACCAGCGAGCGGGCCAGGGCGATCAGGATGAAGTGGATCAGGAACCCGGTGTAGGAACCGAGGAACACCGGAACCAGGTTCGCCGCCACGAGCACAGCGGCGCCGGCCTTCAGCGACGTGCGGTAGTCGAACCGGTCGGCGATCATCCCGGTCGGGATCTCCAGCAGGCAGAACACGATGTAGTAGATGCTCTGGATGCCGAAGATCTCGCCGTCGTCGAGGCCGATGAGCTTCTGGTACTGGTAGAAGATCGGCACCCACAACAACAGGCCGAAGAAGAACTGGAACCCGTAGGTCAGCCGCACGGCGCGCTGAACGGCGGGTTTCGCGGGCAGGCGAAAGCCCAGCATGATGGTGTCTCCCGGGAGGAACTCAGGCCGAATAGGGGCGCAGCTGGACGATGTGGATGTGGTCGCGATCCGCGAGCCACTCGATGTCCACCGGCGAGTCGAACGTGTAGTCGGGTGAGAAGTGCGCCTGCAGCAGGCGTCCGGCGACGGCGAGCCGCTGCAGTTGCTCGTGGGCTCGTTCGTCGAGGTCCGACTCCGCGTCGCCCAGGGACAGCGTGCGGCCGCCGCCCTCGACCGTCGAGTACAGGTACTGCATGGGCAGCGCCGAACCGTCGACGACGTCGGTGACCATCGGCGAGACGTTGACGTAGACCGTGCGGAAGTCCGCGCGGTTCATCGGGTTCGTCGTCACCAGCACGCCGCCGAAGTCCGCCGCGACCTGTTCCTGGATCACCACGCCCATGTAGCACTCGTCGAGCGAGATGCCGGCTTGGTGGCGCAGCCGGACGCTGCGTACCGACACCAGCGACGCCCAGACTTCCTTGACACTCGCGAAGATCCGCTCGGCGGTGGTGACGTGGTTGATCGACTCGTAGATCCCGGCGGCCGAAAACCCGGCGAGGTCCTCGGCGTTCGACGAACTGCGCACGACGAACGTCCGCACCCCGGCCAGCTGGGACACCAGCGCGGAGTCGATCTCGCCGGCCAGCGCGCCCGGCAGCCGCGCCGACCGGATCAGGCTCTGCAGCTCGACGCACAACGGCTCGATCTCGCGTGCGTCCAGCTCCAGCGCCATCTTCAGCTTGCCGATCGCCTGCTGGATCCGCGGCGACGACTCGAGGAACCGCCGCTGCAGCGAAAACGGCAGGGCGATCCCGCGCGGCACGCGGATGCGCTGATCGAGCAGCCGGCGGGCGGCCGCACCCAGGTCGCCGGCGGCGCTCGAGCCGGTGGTGGCGGCCAGGTCGCCGGCGGTGGTCGAGCCCGTGGCGGCGGCCAAGTTGTTGGCAGCGGCTGAGCCGGTGGCGGTCGAGCTGTCGGCGGTGCACAGGTCGTTGGCGGCGGCCGGGTTGGTGGTGGTGCCCAGACTGTTCGCGGCGGCTAAGCCGGCAGTGGTGTGCAGGCTGCCGGCGGTGGTCGAGCTGTCGGCAGTGCCCATGCTCCCGCTGGTCGAGCCGATGCCGGCGGCCGAGGCGTCGGTGGTTCCCGCCGTCTGCTCCAGCAGCTGGGCCAGGTGCGGCAGCAGGTTCTCCCGCGGCGGCCGCGGGACCTGGTAGAAGCCCAGCAGGCGCTGCGAACCGCAGGCCAGGACGTGGTGCAGCTCGCCGAGGTTCGCGGCCTTCGTGCCGTAGCGGTAGCGGTCGGATGCGCGCAGCCGCGCGAGGTCGACGATCGGGCTGTGGTCGGACTCGGGTTCCTCCAGCGTGACGCGCTGGGCGTACCAGGACGGCGGCGTCGCGTCGGCCGGCTCGTCGATCTCGCGCAGCGTGAGCGACCGGGCGTCCACGGTGTACTCGACCCACTTGCCGTCGAGGCCGCGGCGGTCGATCTCGGCCAGCGCGCCGAGCTGGACGGCGTTCGGGATCTGCCAGCCGGTGGCCAGCACGTTGGTGTGCGACAACGGGGTCGTGTGCCGGGCGTTGACGATGCCGGACAGCCGCGGGATGTCGTCGGGCACCCGGTCCATCACGATGATGTCCGACCAGGCCAGCCCGGCGGTGGTCGTGGCGGCCCGGTACTCGGCTTCGGTGCGGAACGCGCGCAGCCGCCCGGTCGTCGTGCCCGGGTTCAGGGCCACGAAGGGCGCCGTGGAGAACAGTTCGTGGGCGAAGACGCGGGGGAGCTCGCTCGCCGGGATCTCCCGGACGAGCCGCTCCTGCAGCTGGTTCGCCGGCTTGAACAGCAGCGGCAGCGCCGGGTCGACGTACTCCGCGACGAACGCGTGGAACTCGCGGATCAGCGCGGCCGGCATGGTGTCGACCTCGACCGTCTCCAGCGAGAGGATCTTCTTCTCCTGCCGTGTGTGCAGGGCGAGGATGCCGAGCAGGAACCGGCGGTCCGGCGCGTGGTAGAAGCGTTCGTTGTAGCTGTCGATCTCGGCGCGCACCCGCTCTTCGGGGACGCCGAGGATCTCCTCGCCGATATAGATCGCGTGAAAGGAATGGCGCGCGTCGTTCAGGAAGTGGATCGTCCGCAGTTCGCGATCGACCACGACCTTGACGAAGGAATAGCCGCCGAGGGTGCCGCACAACTGGTGGAGCGCGGACAGGGAAAGCCGTTCGCCGACGAGTGCGGCGACGTTCTCGGGGGACGTGCTGGGGGCGACCACGCTGGTCAGGGACACCGGTTCTCCTCGCTGGAAATTGCGAGGAGGGACGTTAACAGGTGGTGAATCACCGACTGTGGCGCAAATGCCCCGGTGACTGGAACGAATGGCGGAACCCATGACGGCCGCCACACCCTCTCGGAGCACCGTTCCAGCGCACTGGAACGGTGCTCCCGGAATCCGGACGCCGGTTCCGCCGTTCGGGGAGGGACTTCCTGCAGGTGATCTCCGCTACAGCCGCGCGGCTTCCGCGGCCAGCTTCTCGATCGTGGCGACATCGAGCGAGGACGTCAGCCACGAGCCGCCGATGCAGCCGACGTTCGGCAGCGCGAGGTACGACGGTGCCGACGCGACCGTGATCCCGCCCGTCGGGCAGAACTTCAGCCCCGGCAACGGCCCCGCGATCGACTTCAGGTACGCGACCCCGCCGGACGCCTCGGCCGGGAAGAACTTCAACGCCGTGAGCCCACGCTCGGCCAGCCGCATCGCCTCCGACACCGTGCTCGCGCCGGGCAGGAACGGCAAGCCGGTCTCGAAGCACGCGTCGAGGACGGCGTCCGTGCAGCCCGGCGTCACGAGGAACTTCGAGCCCGCGTCGGCCGCCTGCTTCGCCTGGCCCGGTGAGGTGACCGTGCCGGCGCCGATCGCGATGTCCGGGACCTCGGTCGCGACGCGCTCGATCGCCGACAACGCCGCCGGCGTGCGGAGGGTCAGCTCGATGACCCCGATCCCGCCGGCGAGCAGGGCCCGGGCCGTGGGCACCGCGTCGTCGGCGTCGTCGATCACCACGACGGGCATCACGGGGGACAGCGCGAGCAGGTCCGAACCGGTGGTCACTGACCAACCTCCTGGGTTTCCAACGAGTGCGTGGGGATGCCGAAGTGCTCCGGCGTCAGCCCTCCGAACACCGAAGCGCCCTGGTCGGCGGGGCCGACGGCACGGCGCAACGCGGCGAACAGCTCTCGGCCGGTGCCGGTCCAGGATGCTTCGGACGGCGGCGAATCCACAAGGTCACGCAGGGCGAGTTCTTCGTCACCGACGAAGACGTCGAGGGTGCCCGCGGCGGCGTCGAGGCGGACGACGTCGCCGTCCGCGACGCGGGCGATCGGGCCGCCCGCCGCGGCTTCCGGGGTCACCTGGATCGCGGCCGGGATCTTGCCGGACGCGCCCGACATGCGGCCGTCGGTGAGCAGCGCCACCTGGTGCCCGCGGTCCATCAGCACGCCCAGCGCCGGGGTGAGCCCGTGCAGCTCCGGCATGCCGTTGGCCCGCGGCCCCTGCTGCCGGATCACCACGACGACGTCGCGGTCCAGCTCGCCGGCCTCGAAGGCGGCCGTGAACTGCTCCTGCGTCGTGAACACCCGGGCCGGCGCCTGGACGATCCGGCGCTCGGGCGCCACGGCGGACACCTTGACCACGGCGCGGCCGAGGTTGCCCGCGACCATCCGCAGCCCGCCGTCCGCGGCGAACGGGCGCCACGCCGGGCGCAGCACCTCTTCGTCGAGGCTGCGGGTCGGCACGTCGCGCCAGACCAGCTCGCCGTCGGACAGGATCGGCTCGGCGCGGTAGCGGTGCAGGCCGAAGCCGGCCACGGTGTGCACGTCCTCGTGCAGCAGCCCGGCGTCGAGCAGCGTGCCGACCAGGAACTGGATGCCGCCGGCGGCGTGGAAGTGGTTGATGTCGGCGCTGCCGTTCGGGTAGACCCGCGCCAGCTGCGGCACGACGGCCGAGAGGTCGGAGAAGTCGTCCCAGGTCAGCTGGACGCCGGCGGCCGCGGCGACCGCGACCAGGTGCATCGTGTGGTTGGTCGACCCGCCCGTGGCCAGCAGCGCCACGACGCCGTTGACGAACGCCTTCTCGTCGAGGATCCGCGAGACCGGCGTGTACTCCTCGCCGCGCGAGAGCGTGACGACGCGGCGCCCGGCCTCCTCGGTCAGCGCGCGGCGCAGCGCCGATCCGGGCTGGACGAAGCTGGCGCCGGGCAGGTGCAGGCCCATCACCTCGACGACCATCTGGTTGGAGTTGGCCGTGCCGTAGAACGTGCAGGTCCCGGCCGAGTGGTAGGACGCCGCTTCGGCGTCGAGCAGGTCTTCGCGGGTCGCGAGGCCCTCGGCGTACAGCTGCCGGACGCGCGCCTTCTCCTTGTTCGGCAGGCCCGAGTTCATCGGCCCGGCCGGCACGAGCACGACCGGCAGGTGGCCGAAGGACAGGGCGCCGATCAGCAGGCCGGGCACGATCTTGTCGCAGACGCCCAGCAGCAGCGCCGCGTCGAACATGTCGTGGGACAGCGCGATGGCCGTCGACATCGCGATGACCTCGCGGCTGAACAGGGACAGCTCCATGCCCGCGCGGCCCTGCGTGATGCCGTCGCACATCGCGGGCACGCCGCCGGCGAACTGGGCGACGCCGCCCGCGCCGCGGACGGACTTCTTCAGCCAGGCCGGGTACTCCTGCATCGGCTGGTGCGCCGAGAGCAGGTCGTTGTAGGACGAGACGATCGCGACGCCGGGGGCGCGGGCGGCCCGCAGGGCCTCCTTGTCGGCGCTCTCCATGGCGGCGAAGCCGTGGGCGAGGTTGCTGCACGCGAGGCCGCGGCGGACGGGCCCCTCTTCGTGCGCGGCGGCCGTGCGGCCGAGGTACGCGGCGCGGGTCGCGGCACTGCGCTCGGTGATGCGGGCGGTGACGTCGGCGACGACGCGGTGGAGGGGCGTGGTGGAGGTGTGGCTCATGTCCGGCTCCGGATCACTGGTTCGTGGTGGTCCGCGGGACGGCAGCGCTGGCGCCTCTGGGTCGTGACACTGGCCACAGTACCTCGCGGAAACGCCGAATCAAAATCGATTCAGATGATCGGTTCGCGTGACCCCGATCACCTCGGGAACCGTTAGTGTGCTAGTTGTCACATCTGCACGACGCGTGGCAGAGCCGTACGGCGAGTGATCGCCCGGACGGTTCCCTGCCGGCCCCACCACCACCCGGGAGGCATGATGTCCACCTCCGAAATCGCCGAGCTGCGGCGAACCATCGGTCAGCTCAGGCAGTGCGTCGGCGCACTGCGCTCTCGGTACGGCGACGCTTCCGCGGTCCGCCGGCTCGCCAACGACGTGGAGCGTCTCGACATCGACACCGCCGATCTCGACGGCACGCCGCTCGCCGTGCCGACCCAGGCGAAGGCCGCGGAGCGCGTCCAAGTTCCCGACACGCCGTACGACCCGGCGCTGTGGCACGGCGCGGACGACGAAGGTGTCGGCGGCTACAAGCGCGACCAGCGGTGAGCGCTCCGGCTGACAACGGCGTCGGCACCGGCGTCCGGTCCCCGAAGCGGGCCAGGATCGCCGAACGCACCCTGCGGACCGACCGATGGTGGCTCCAGCCCCTGCTCACCGTGCTCGGGCTGGGCGCCTTCATCGTCTACGCGACGGTCCGGTCGTTCGTGCGCACCGCCTACTGGGTGCCCGACTACCACTACCTGACGCCGTTCTACTCACCCTGCCTGTCCACGTCCTGCGTCGAGGGCTCGAGCCACTTCGGCCACTGGTTCGGCGACCTGCCGGGGTTCATCCCCCTCGGCTTCGTCGTGCTGCCGTTCCTGCTCGGGTTCCGCCTGACCTGCTACTACTACCGCAAGGCCTACTACCGGGCGGTGTGGTTCTCCCCGCCCGCGTGCGCCGTCGCGGAACCGAAGGCGAAGTACACCGGCGAGACCCGGCTGCCGCTGATCATCCAGAACGTCCACCGCTACTTCTTCTACGTCGCGCTGGTCGTCTCACTGGTCAACACCTACGACGCGATCACGGCGTTCCACGGGAAGACCGGCGGCTTCGGCTTCGGGCTGGGCAACGTCGTCCTGCTCGCCAACGTCGTCCTGCTCTGGGCCTACACGCTTTCCTGCCACTCGTGCCGGCACGTGACCGGGGGCAGGCTGAAGCACTTCTCCAAGCATCCGGTGCGGTACTGGATCTGGACCCAGGTGACGAAACTCAACACCCGGCACATGGCGCTGGCCTGGACGACGCTCGGCACGCTGGTGCTGACCGACTTCTACGTCATGCTCGTGGCCAGCGGGGCGATCGCGGACCTGAGATTCGTGAACTGACCCTCCCCGCCCCTCCCGACAACGACGTCCCCATTTTCCGAGGTGGAATCCCTACATGACCGAGGTCGAACGGCACAGCTACGACGTGGTGGTGATCGGTGCCGGTGGTGCCGGCCTGCGCGCGGTGATCGAAGCGCGCGAACGCGGTTACCGCGTCGCGGTCGTGTGCAAGTCCCTGTTCGGCAAGGCGCACACGGTGATGGCCGAAGGTGGCTGCGCCGCGTCGATGGGCAACGCGAACTCGAACGACAACTGGCAGGTCCACTTCCGCGACACCATGCGTGGCGGGAAGTTCCTCAACAACTGGCGGATGGCCGAGCTGCACGCCAAGGAGGCGCCGGACCGCGTCTGGGAGCTCGAGACCTACGGCGCCCTGTTCGACCGCACCGCGGACGGCCGGATCAGCCAGCGCAACTTCGGCGGGCACACGTACCCGCGGCTGGCGCACGTCGGTGACCGCACCGGGCTCGAACTGATCCGCACGATGCAGCAGAAGATCGTTTCGCTGCAGCAGGAGGACTTCGCCGAGACCGGGGACTACGAGGCGAAGATCAAGGTCTTCGCCGAGTGCACGGTCACCGAGCTGCTGACCGCCGACGGCGCCATCGCCGGCGCGTTCGGCTACTGGCGGGAAAGCGGCCGGTTCATCCTGTTCGACGCGCCGGCGGTCGTGCTCGCGACCGGCGGCATCGGCAAGTCGTTCAAGGTGACGTCGAACTCGTGGGAGTACACCGGCGACGGCCACGCGCTGGCGCTGCGGGCGGGCGCGAAGCTGATCAACATGGAGTTCGTCCAGTTCCACCCGACCGGGATGGTCTGGCCGCCGAGCGTCAAGGGCATCCTCGTCACCGAAGGCGTGCGCGGTGACGGCGGTGTGCTCAAGAACTCCGAGGGCAAGCGGTTCATGTTCGAGTACGTGCCCGAGGTCTTCAAGGGCCAGTACGCCGAAAGCGAAGAGGAAGCCGACCGCTGGTACGCCGACGCGGACAACAACCGGCGCACGCCGGACCTGCTGCCGCGCGACGAGGTGGCCCGCGCGATCAACTCCGAAGTCAAGGAGGGGCGCGGGTCCCCGCACGGCGGCGTGTTCCTCGACATCGCCAGCCGGCTGCCGACCGAGGAGATCAAGAAGCGGCTGCCGTCGATGTACCACCAGTTCAAGGAGCTGGCGGACGTCGACATCACGGCGGAGGCGATGGAGGTCGGCCCGACCTGCCACTACGTGATGGGCGGCATCGAGGTCGACCCGGACACGGCCGCGGCGAGCGTGCCCGGCCTGTTCGCCGCCGGCGAGTGCTCGGGCGGGATGCACGGCTCCAACCGGCTCGGCGGCAACTCGCTGTCGGACCTGCTGGTGTTCGGCCGCCGCGCCGGCCTCGGCGCCGCCGAGTACGTGCTGGGCCTGACCGACCGGCCCGTGGTCGCGCAGTCCGATGTGGACGCCGCGGCGAAGATGGCGCTCGCGCCGTTCGACCCGCCGGAGGGCGCGACGGCCGAGAACCCGTACACCCTGCACACCGAGCTGCAGCAGTCGATGAACGACCTGGTCGGCATCATCCGCAAGGCCGGGGAGATCCAGCAGGCGCTGGAGAAACTGGGCGAGCTGCGGCAGCGGATCCTGCGCGTCACGGTCGAGGGGCACCGGCAGTTCAACCCCGGCTGGCACCTCGCCATCGACCTGCGGAACATGCTGATGGTCAGCGAGTGCGTCGCGAAGGCGGCCCTGACCCGGACGGAAAGCCGCGGCGGGCACACTCGTGACGACCACCCGGGCATGGATCCCGAGTGGCGTCACAAGCTGCTCGTGTGCTCGGCGAGCGAGGGCGACAACCCCGTCGTCCCGGACATCGGTGTCGTGGTGCAGGAGCAGCTGCCGCTGCGGCAGGACCTGCTGGAGCTGTTCGAGTTCGGCGAGCTCGGCAAGTACTACACCGACTCCGAACTGGAGCCGCACCCCGGGAGCAAAGCATGAGCTACAAGGCGAGTTTCCGGGTCTGGCGCGGCGACGACACGGGCGGCGCCCTGCAGGACTTCAGCGTGGAGGTGAACGAGGGTGAGGTCGTCCTCGACATCATCCACCGGCTGCAGGCCACGCAGGCGTCGGATCTGGCGGTGCGCTGGAACTGCAAGGCGGGCAAGTGCGGTTCGTGCTCGGCGGAGATCAACGGCAAGCCGCGGCTGCTGTGCATGACGCGGATGTCGACGTTCACCGAGGACGAGGTCGTCACGGTGACGCCGATGCGGACGTTCCCGGTGATCCGCGACCTGGTCACCGACGTGTCGTTCAACTACACGAAGGCCCGGGAGATCCCGTCGTTCACCCCGCCCGCCGACCTGAAGCCCAGTGACTACCGGATGCAGCAGGTGGACGTCGAGCGCTCGCAGGAGTTCCGCAAGTGCATCGAGTGCTTCCTGTGCCAGAACACCTGCCACGTCGTGCGCGACCACGAGGAGAACAAGGAGTCCTTCGCGGGGCCGCGGTACCTGATGCGGATCGCCGAGCTGGAGATGCACCCGCTCGACGTCGCCGACCGGCGTGACGCGGCCCAGGACGAGCACGGCCTCGGCTACTGCAACATCACCAAGTGCTGCAGCGAGGTCTGCCCGGAGGGCATCCACATCACCGACAACGCGCTCATCCCGATGAAGGAGCGCGTGGCCGACCGCAAGTACGACCCGATCGTCTGGCTGGGCAACAAGCTCTTCCGCCGGGATCAGTGACGCTTTCCCGTTCGACGCTCGCGAACCGTGTGCCGGCCGCTCTCGAAGCGGCCCGAGCCGGTTCGCGAACGTCGTTACGGGGCTCGCTGGTGTTCGTACGGTTCGCGGGGGTGCCGCTGTTCTGGCGGTTCGACGCCGAGCCGGAGAAGGGGCCGTGCCGGGGGAGAACCGACCGGACGTCCGCCGGCGAGTCCGGGACGCTAGCGGCCGATCCGGCCCGGCAGGGTGCCGGCACTGGCCGGGAGCCGGTGCGGTTCGCCGAACAGGCCGGCCGGGACGCCGACTGCCGCCGGAGGCAGCTCGAACTGCTGGTGCCGCGCGAGTGGACGCATCCGTCGAAGCAGGTCCTCGCCGAGTGGCACGACCGCGTTTCCCGCCGCGCCGACCGCGCCGATCTCGCCGAGGACTACCCGCACCTCGCGCCGTCGCCGGCCACGCCGGGCGATTTTCTCAGCTACCACAAGGAACTCTCATGACCCTGCTCGTCGGCGCGCGGGTGCTCGACCCCGACACCGGCGAGACGAGCCGCGCGGACGTCCGGCTCGACGGTGACCGGATCACCGAAGTCGGCCCCGGACTCGACGGCGACGGGCGGGTCGACTGCGCGGGCGGGCTGCTGATCCCGGGGCTCATCGACTGTCACGTGCACGTCGCGTTCCCGCGGCCCGAGCCGTTGCCGCGCAGCGCCCGGGTGCTCGAAGCCGTGCCCGTGCTGCGGAAGCTGCTCGCGCGCGGGATCACCACCGTCCGCGACGCCTGGGGCGCGGACGCCGGCATGCGACACGCGTTGCGGGAAGGCTGGATCACCGGCCCGGACCTGCTGATCAGCCTCCGCCAGCTCAGCCCGACCGGCGGCCTCGGGGACAGCTGGGAGCCGCCCGCGGGCGCTGTCGACCACTTCGGCGACCCGTCACTGCCGGACCCGCTGTACGACGGGCCGGACGCGGCGCGTGCGGCGGTCCGCCGGATGGTGCGTGCCGGCGCGGACTGGATCAAGGTCGGCGCGAGCGGTGCGATGCGGGCGGTCCGCGCGGGCGTGGACGTCCGCCCGACCGACGAAGAACTCGTCGCGCTGGTCGACGAGGCTCGCCGGTGCGGGCGGGACGTCCTGGCCCACGCGCACACGTCCGTCGCCGTGGTCTCGGCGGCCCGCGCGGGGGTGCGGAGTGTCGAGCACGGCACCTTCCTGGACGACGAAGCCGTTGCGGCGCTGGGGAACGCCTGGTACGTGCCGACGCTGGTGCCGAACCACGACGGCGAGTTCGCCGCGGACCACCGCCGGTCGGTGCGCCTCGCCGCCGAGGCGGGCGTCCGGATCGCCGCGGGCTCGGACCTCGCCCCACGACCCATGTCGACTTGACGACCGAACTGCGGTTGCTGGCCGCGGTCCTCGGCGACGCGGCGGCCTTGAAGGCGGCCACCAGCGAAGCCGCGAGGCTCTTGCGCCTCGACGACGACCGCGGCCGCGTCGAGCCGGGTTTGCGGGCCGACCTGGTGCTGCTGGACGGCACGGACCTCGACGTGACCGACCTGCCGGGACGGGTCCGGGCGGTCTGGCACGACGGAAAGGCTGTCGGCGCAAGGGAATGACGGGGACGGGGGCGAGGCCGGTGGTGGGTCAGCCCGTCATGAGATCGAACTCCTCGGTCAGCCGGATCAGGAACTCGCGCGACTCGCGTTCGGACAAGGCCACCTGCTCCAGCCGGGTGCGCAGGATGTAGAAGCCTTCGACGGCGACCCGATCGTCGATGAACAGCCCGGCGGCGAAGGTTTCCTCGTAGGCCACGGCGGGGTGCTCGGCGAACTCCATGATGGTGAACCGGCTGCCGACCAGGTGGTACGGCGGCGCCGACGCGGGCACGACCCGGATGGTGCAGTGGGGCAGGTTGGTGGCGAGCACGAGGGACTGCAGTTGTTCGTGCATCAGGGCGGGATCGCGCAGGATCGAGCGCAGGGTGTGCTCGTGGACGAAGTACAGGCAGTCCGGCGGGTTCGTCCGCTGCAGCAGCCGTTGCCGGTCCATTCTCGCCTGGATCAGCAGTTGCAGCCGGTCGGTGGTGTACCGGCCGGACATCTCGTAGAGGGTGCGGACGTAGTCCTCGGTCTGGAGCATGCCGGGCAGCGCCGTGGGGCTGTTCGAGATCACCCGGGTCGCCAGGTTCTCCTGGACGATGAGGGACTTCGCGGGATCGACGAGCTCGCTGAAGTACGGCCGCACCCAGTAGAGGTCACTCGGGGGTTTTGTCAGTTCCAGCAACCTGTTCCGTTCCGGGGCCTTGGTTCCGCAGTTGGCCAGGTAGATCGCCGCGTCGATCGGGGAGATGCGGCGGCCGTTCTCCCAGCCGGACACCTTCGACGCCGACCAGTCCGCGCGCCGGGCCAGTTCGCGCAGCGACATCTGCTTCGCCTCGCGCTGGGCCTTCAACTCGATGCCCATCTCCCGTGTGCGCACCGTGCTCTTTTCGGTCATGCTCGCACGCTAAAGGCAACCACCGACAAAATGTCGCGTGCCGCGCGGGGATTCACCGGAAGGGATGTGGGGTGTTCTGCCTATGTGACAACAGGTTTCGCCCGCGAAGCGCTGCGAAGCAGCTTCGCACAATGAAGCGCGCTTCGCACGTTAGTAAGCCAGAATGACGTCATGACGTTCCTTTCCGGAATCGAACTCGCACGCCGCTTCTACGTCGGCGAAGTGCGCCCGCTGCTCGCGAACGAGCCCCACAGCGCCGCCCTGCTCGGCCCCGGTTCCGAGGTCCTCGGCTTCGACACCGCACGCTCGGCCGACCACGACTGGACCGCGCGCGTCCAGCTGTTCCTGCCGCGCGTGCGCGACCTGGACGTCCCGGCGGGCTTTCTCGGCTACCCCACGAAGCTGATCGTCGCCACGCTCGAGGACTGGCCGCGTGGCGCGCTCGGTTTCGACCCGCGCCGGCCGGAGCGGCGCGACTGGCTCGCCACGCCGACGCAGGTCTTCGCCGAGTTCACCGGCGGCGCGGTGTTCCACGACGACCTCGGGCTCGAGGCGCTGCGGCGCAACGTCGCCTGGTACCCGGACGACGTCTGGCGCTACGTCCTCGCGTGCCAGTGGCGGCGGATCGAGCAGGAGGAGCCGTTCGTCGGCCGGTGCGGGGAGGCCGGGGACGAGCTGGGTTCGGCCGTCGTCGCGGCGCGGCTCGTGCGGGACCTGATGCGGCTGTGCCTGCTGATGACGCGCCGGTACCCGCCGTACGGCAAGTGGCTCGGCAGCGCCTTCGCGCGGCTGCCGGTCGCCGGCGCGCTCACGCCGCCGCTCACCGCCGCGCTCGCCTCGACGACGTGGCGGGAGCGGGAGCGGCACCTCGTGACGGCGTACGAGACCGTCGCCGAGGTGCACAACGCGCTCGGGCTCACCGCGCCGATCGAGCCGCGGGTGAGCGGGTTCTTCGACCGGCCGTTCCGGGTGATCCACGCGGAGCGGTTCGCCGAAGCGCTGTACGCCGGGCCGGCGTCCCCCATCGGGGCGATCGACCAGTTCGTCGACAGCACGGACGCGCTCGGCGACCGCGCGTTCACGCGCCGGGTGGTTGACTGCCCGCATGGCTGAGACGAAACCGCGGGACCTGGCGGTGCCGCTGCTGACGCTGACCGTCGTGACCGGGGTGGTCGACGCGGTCAGCTTCCTCGGGCTGGGCCGCGTGTTCGTGGCGAACATGACCGGCAACGTGGTGTTCCTCGGGTTCGCGGCGGCGGGCGAGACGACGTTGTCGGTGGTGGCGTCGCTGACGGCGGTGGCGGCGTTCCTGGCCGGCGCGCTCGCGGGCGGGCGGCTGGCGCGCGCCGACGAGGACCACGACGTGCTGCGCCAGGCGACGGCCGCCCAGGCGCTACTGGTCGCGATCGCCGTGGTGCTGTCGGCGACGCTCGGCAGCGGCACCCGGCCGGGCAGCGAGCTGCTGATCGTGGTGCTGGGCGTGGCGATGGGCCTGCAGAACGCGGCGGTCCGCCGCATCGGCGCCCCCGACCTGACGACCACGGTGCTGACGATGACGCTGACGGGCTTCGCGGCGGACTCGAAAGCCGCCGGCGGCCCGGGGTCCCACCCGCTGCGCAAGGTGGCGGCGGTGGCGACGATGCTGGTGGGCGCGTTCGCGGGCGGGATGCTGCAGCTGCACGTCGCGATGTGGTCGGCGCTGACGCTGGCCTTGCTGCTGGTCCTCGGGGTGCTGACGGTGCTGCAGCTCAACCGGCCACGTGACAGGACCACCGCTGACCGGTGATGAACCGCCTCGCCGGGCGGCGGAAGCGGGTGCGCTCGTCGTATCCGTTCGTGAGCACCGCGAAGCCGCTGCGGCTCAGCCGAGGGCGCGGCCGCCGTCGACCCGGAGGCGCTGGCCCGTGATGAAGCCCGCGTCCTTCGAGGCGAAGAAGCTCACCGCCGCGGCCACATCCTCCGGCGTGCCCAGACGGCCCACCGGGACCGAGGCGCGGTAGGCCTCGCGCTCGGCTTCCGGGACGTCCGCGTGCCGTTCCACCGGGATGAAGCCCGGGGCCACCGTGTTGACCGTGATGCCGTCCGGGGCGAGCTCGCGCGCCCACGCGCGGGCCAGGCCGACCTGGGCCGCCTTCGCCGTCGCGTACGCCGAGCGGCCGACCGGCGCACGGTCCGCCTGCTCCGAATCGACGTGCACGATCCGGCCGTGGCCCCGCGACCGCATCCCCGGCAGCACCGCGTGGCCGAGCAGCACCGGCGAGCGCACGAAGAAGTCGAGTTCGGCCAGGTGATCCGGCCAGTCCACTTCGGACACCAGGCCGTCCGGCTGCGGGCCGGTCGCGTTGAGGACCAGGACGTCGATCGGGCCGAGCAGCGCCGTCACCGCGTCGACCAGCTCGCCGACCTGGCGCCGGTCGGTCACGTCGGCGGCGAAGGCGGCGGCCTTGCCGCCCTCGGCGAGGACCTCCTCGGCGGCGACCTTCAGGTCCGGGTCGTCGTGCAGCGCGTTCACCGCCACCGCGAACCCGTCGCGGGCCAGCCGCCGCGCGATCACACGGCCCAGCCCTCGGGAACTTCCGGTCACCAGAGCGACACCCATGCGCCCGACGCTAGGGGTGACCCCCGAGTACGACAACCCTCCGGCTCAGCCGATCGGGGGAAACGAAAAGCGGGCAGGTGCGGAGTTCCGCACCTGCCCGCTTCCGGTGATCCGAGGTCAGACCGCGCGACCGGTGTTGAAGTCGGTCGCCGTCACGACGGACGGCGGCCCTTCCAACGGCTTGGCGCCGCGCGGCGCCTTCTTCCGGCGCGACAGCTTCCGCTCCAGCCACGAAGCGAACCACGACAGGAGCAGGTTGAGCGCGATGAAGATGATCGCGATGACGATCAGCGTCGGGATCGTGTTGTTGAAGTTGCCGGTGATCGGTCCCGAACCGCGGATCAGCTCGTCGTAGCCGATCGTCAGCTGGCCGGCGAGCGCCGTGTCCTTGAGGATGACCACCAGCTGGCTGACCAGCGCCGGGAGCATCAGCGTGACGGCCTGGGGGAGCAGGACGCTGACCATCGTCTGGGTCTTGCGCAGGCCGAGGGCCGACGACGCCTCCGTCTGCCCCTTCGGCAGCGACAGGATGCCCGCCCGGAACACCTCCGCCAACACCGAGCCGTTGTAGAGCACCAGGCCCGTGACCGCGGCGAACAGCGGGCGGGTGTCCGGGCTGATGTCGGTGTAGTAGGCGTACAGCGACGCACCGAACACCATCAGCAGCAGTACCGGGATGGCCCGGAAGAACTCGACCACGGCGCCGACCGGGACCCGCACCCACTTGTGCTCGGACAGCCGCCCGATGCCCAGCAGGGCCCCGATCGGCAGCGCGATCACGATGGACAGCCCGGCCGCCTCGAGGGTCTTCACCAGGCCCGGCAGCAGGAACTGGGACCAGGTCGTCCCTTCGACGAAGGGCTTCCAGAGCGCGCCCGCCCACTGGCCCTTCTCGTTGAAGCGGTCGTAGACGAAGTACGCCACGGCCAGCAGGATCAGCACGAACAGCACCGAGTACAGCCAGTTGCGGGTGCGGGCCTTCGGACCGGGGACGTCGTACAGGACGGACTGCGTGCTCATCGCTTGACCTCGGCTTTCTTGGCGACCCAGCCGAGCAGCAGGCCGAGTGGCAGGACCAGCACGACGAACACCAGGGCGAACAGGATGAAGACGGAGAACAGCGAGTCGGACTCGTTCTCCACCATCGTCGACATCAGCAGCGACGCCTCCGCGACGCCGATCACCGAGGCGACGGTGGTGTTCTTCAGCAGCGCGATCAGGACGTTCGCCAGCGGCGCGATCACCGCGCGGAACGCCTGGGGCAGCACGATCAGGCCCAGCACCTGCACGAAGTTGAGCCCCAGGGCCCGCGCCGCCTCGGCCTGGCCGACCGGGACGGTGTTGATGCCCGACCGCAGCGATTCGCACACGAAGGTCGCGGTGTAGACGATGAAGCCCAGCACGGCCAGCCGGAACGCGTTGTCGGCCAGCGAGGTGGGCGAGTCGGACGCGGCCAGGTTGATGCCCAGGGTGGACGAAAGACCCAGCGAGGTGAAGATGATGATCACCGTCAGCGGGGTGTTCCGGAAGATGTTGACGTACACCGTGGCGAACCCGCGCATGATCGGCACCGGGCTGACCCGCATGCCCACGAGGATCGTGCCCCAGATCAGCGCGCCGATCGCCGAGAAGAACGTCAGCTGGATCGTCGTCCAGAACGCGTCGACGAGGTTGTAGTCAGGATTGCTGAGGAAATCGAACACTGTTGTCCAACCTGGCCTCGGAACGGGAACGGTGCGCCGCGGCTCGCGGCGCACCGTTCAACTTCGGATGAGGGTCAGGGCGCGATCGTCGGCACGGCCGGGATCTTGTAGCCCGACGGGCCGACGTTGGTCTGCAGCGACTTCTCCCAGGAACCGTCCTGCTCCATCGCCTGGATCGCCTTGTTGACCGCTGCCTTGCCGTCGGCGTCGTCCTTCTTCAGGCCGACGCCGTAGTTCTCGTCGGTGAAGCCCTTGCCGACCAGCTTCAGCTTGCCCGGCTGCTGGGCCGCGTAGCCCGCCAGGATGACGTCGTCGGTGGTCATCGCGTCGACGCTGCCGTTCAGGAGCGAGGTCACGCAGTCGGTGTACTTGCCCACCTCCTGCAGCTGCACCTCCTTGGCGTACTTCGTCTTCACGTTCTGTGCCGGGGTCGAGCCCTTGACCGAGCAGAGCTTCTTGTTGCCGGTCAGCGACTCGGGGCCGGTGATGTCCGTGTTGTCCGACCGGACCAGCAGATCCTGGTGCGCGATGAAGTACGGGCCGCCGAAGGAGACGTCGTTCTTGCGCTTGTCGGTGATCGAGTAGGTGGCGACGATGAAGTCGACCTCACCCTTCTTGATCAGGTCCTCGCGCTGCGCGGACTGCGCTTCCTTCCAGGTGATCCCCGACTCTTCGACACCGAGCTGCTTCGCGATGTACTTCGCGACGTCGACGTCGAAGCCGGCGTAGGTGCCGTCCGGCTTCTTCAGGCCGAGGCCCGGCTGGTCGAACTTGATGCCGATGGTCAGCTTCTTGTTGTCCTTGGCCCGCTGGACCAGGTTCTTGTCGCCGCTCGCGCCGCTGCTGCCGGACCCGCCGCCGCAGGCCGTCAGGGCCAGACCGGCGGCCATGACGACCGCACCCGTCTGCAGAACTCGACTAAACCGCATCGTCTCTCAGGTTTCCTTCCGAATCTCGTCCGGCGGTGGCCGGAGGAAAAGTTCTCAGTTGTGGTGTCAGTGTTGTCAGTGGGTCAGGATCTTGCCGAGGAAGTCCTTCGCGCGCTCGCTCTTCGGCGCGGTGAAGAACTCTTCCGGCGTCGTGTCCTCGACGATTTCGCCGTCGGCCATGAAGATCACCCGATCGGCTGCCCGGCGGGCGAAGCCCATCTCGTGCGTGACGACCAGCATCGTCATGCCGTCCTTGGCCAGCCCGGTCATCACGTCCAGGACCTCCTGGACCATCTCCGGGTCCAGCGCCGAGGTCGGCTCGTCGAACAGCATGACCTTGGGCCGCATCGCCAGCGCCCGCGCGATGGCGACGCGCTGCTGCTGGCCACCCGAGAGCTGCGCCGGGTACTTGTCCGCCTGGTTGGCGATCCCGACGCGCTCCAGCAGCTCCATCGCCGTTTTGCGGGCTTCGTCCTTCGAGGTCTTGCGGACCTTCGTCGGCGCCAGCATCACGTTCTCGACGATGGTCTTGTGCGCGAACAGGTTGAACGACTGGAACACCATGCCGACGTCGGCGCGCAGGGCGGCGAGCGCCTTGCCCTCCGCCGGCAGCGCCGTGCCGTCGACGGCGATCTCGCCCGAGTTGATGGGCTCGAGCCGGTTGATGGCCCGGCAGAGCGTCGACTTGCCGGACCCCGAGGGGCCCAGCACCACCACGACCTGGCCGCGAGGCACCTCGAGCGTGATCTCCCTGAGCACGTGCAGGTCGCCGAAGTACTTGTTCACGGCGGACGCCTTGATCATCGGCGCCGCCACCTCCGCGGTCATCTGGCCTCCAGAGCTGTTTCGTACCGGCAAGTGGGTGTGGGTCACCACGCGATGGCGGAAACCTACCGCCGCCCTCACGGTTGGCAAGGCCGCTTGACCAATACTTAGGGTTTCAAGTGGGTATCGATGTCCTTTTGGCGAGTATTGATGCCTTCGTGACTTTAGTCGAGCCGAAATCACGGAGAGTCACCGACCGGGTGTCCGGTGCGCCCGCCGGGGCGACGTCCTAGAGTTTCGCTACCGGCTGGGGTGAAGCAGGTCACGCGGGAGGCGGACGGGGTGCGGGTACTGCTGGTGGAGGACGACGACCGGGTCGCGGGTGCGCTCATCCCCGCGCTGACCCGGCGTGGCCTGGCGATCGCCCGGCTCGCGTCCGGCGCCGGCGTGCTGGAGCGGGTGCACGAGGTCGACGTCGTCCTGCTCGACCTCGGCCTGCCGGACATCGACGGCGTGACGCTGTGCCGCCAGATCCGCGCGGTCAGCGACGTCGCGATCATCGTGGTCTCGGCCCGCGGCGAGGTCGACGACCGGATCCAGGGCCTGCGCGCGGGCGCCGACGACTACCTCGTCAAGCCCTACGACGTCGAAGAGCTGATGGCCCGGGTCGAGGCGGTCCGCCGCCGGCGCGGTGAGCACAGCACACCCGCCGAGCCCGTGGTGATCCGGGCCGGGGACGTCAGCGTCGACCTGTCCCGGCACGAGGTGCTGGTCGACGGGCAGGCGATCGCGTTGTCCCGCAAGGAGTTCCAGGTGCTCGCGCTGGTGGCGGGCGCGCGCGGCAACGTCTGCTCGCGCGAACACGTGCTCACCGAGGTGTGGGGGCACCGCGGGCCGGCGGAGAGCCGGTCGCTCGACGTCCACGTCGCGACCCTGCGGACCAAACTCGGCCGCCCGGCGCTGATCGAGACGGTGCGCGGGGTCGGCTACCGCCTCGGCGGCCAGGCCGCCCGGAGCTGACGGGTGCGCGTCCGGCTGCAGGGCATCGTGCTGACGCTGGTGGCGTTGCTCGTGTTCGGCCTCGGCATCCCGCTCGCCGCGACGATCGCCACGGGCGCCCAGCAGGACCTGTTCCTCGACCGGCTGACCGACACCGCCCGGTTCGCCTCGCTCGCCCAACGCCCCCTGCTGGACGGCAAGCCCCAGCTGATCGACCCCGACCTGCGCCGCTACACCGAGGTGTACGGCGTGCAGGTGGTCGTCTTCGACCAGGACGGCACCGCGGTCGACACCGTGCCCGGCCCGGGCGCCGCGCGGATCGACCTCCGGACCGCGCGGATCACCGGCCCGGTCCACGAGGCGCTCGCCGGCCGCCGGTCGCAGCCCGGCGGGATGCTGCTGCCGTGGAACACCGACCCGCTGGTGCTGGCCGAGCCCGTGCTGGCCGACGGCGAGGTGCGGGGCGCGGTGGTGACGATCTCGGACACCACGGCCTCCCGCACCGACGTGCTGTGGTGGTTCCTGCTGCTGGCCGCGGGCGGCGTGCTCGCGTTCGTGCTGGCGCTGGCGGTGGCGATCCCGGTGGTCCGCTGGATCCTGCGCCCGGTGAAGCGGCTCGACGACGCGACCGGCGCGCTGGTCGCGTCCGTGGTCGGCGGGCGGGCCGCCGAACCGGTGGGGGAGGGCGGCGGGCCGCCGGAGCTGCGGCAGCTCGGACGCTCCTTCGACCGGATGGCCGAGAGCGTGTCCGGCGCGCTGGAGGCGCAGCGGGTGTTCGTCGCCGACGCGTCGCACCAGCTGCGCAACCCGCTCACCGCGCTCAAGATCCGGCTCGGGAACCTCGAAGGCCACGTGGACGACGAGCCCGCGGCCGCGGACCTCGAAGCCGCCCGGATCGACGCCGGCCGGCTGCACCAGATCCTCGACGGCCTGCTGTCGATGGCCCGCGCCGAGGCCTCCGGCGGCGAACTGGACCCCCTCGACCTCGACGAGGCCGTCGCCGAGCGGGTCGCCGACTGGTCGGTGGTCGGTGAGGCCCGCGATGTGCGGCTGGTCGTGGACGTTTCGGGGGACGGGGTCCGCGTGCGGATGCCGCCGCGCGGCGCCGAGACGATCCTGGACGCGCTGCTGGACAACGCGCTGAAGTTCACCGCCGCCGGCACCGAGATCCGGATCGGCGTCACCCACGACGGCGACGAGGTGCGGCTGTCGGTCCGCGACCACGGCCCCGGCCTGCGGCCCGACGAGCTCGACCGGGCGCTCGACCGGTTCTGGCGCAGCAGCGCGCACCAGAACGTGCCGGGTTCGGGGCTCGGCCTGGCGATCGTCAGCGAGATCGTCGCGCACTCGTACGGGAAGCTGGCCCTCGACCTGCCCGAAGGTGGCGGCCTGCGGATCACGATGACGTTCCCGGCCGTCTGAGCGCGTCAGTCCTTCTGCGAGCGGTAGTACCGGAGCGCGCCGGGGTGCAGCGGGATCGGCTGCGTCTCGATGCCCGGGTGGACGTCGATCGACAGGGCCGCCGGATTGGCCCGCGCGAGCTGCGCCCGGGCGTCGAACAGGCCGCGGACCAGGGCTTCGGCGACGTCGTCGGACATCGAGCTGGGCACGACCAGGAAGTTCGGCACCAGCAGCGTGGTGACCGGCCGGTCCTGCTCGTACATGCTCGCCGGGATGGACGCGGTCCCGTACACCTGGTTGAGGGCCTGCATCCGCGGCATCTGGTCGGCGATGTCGAGCAGGCGCAGGGACTTCGTGTCGTTCTGGCCGGCGATCAACGGCGTCGGCAGCCCGCCGGACCAGAAGAAGGCGTCGACGTCGCCGTTCAGCAGCGCCTTCACCGAGTCTTCCAGCCCGCGTGTGGTGGTTGTGCTGACCGAGCCGTTCAGCTCGGCGGCCTGCAGCAGCCGGCTGGCGATGTACTCGACGCCGGACGCGGGCAAGCCGATCGCGATCCGCTTGCCGCGCAGGTCCGCGACGGAGTGGATGGCGGAGTCGGTGCGCACGACGATGTGCAGGTAGTCGTCGTGGATCCGGGCGAGCGTCGTCAGCCCCGGGTTCTTCTTGTAGGTGTCGGCCGCGACGTCGGCGGCGACGAACCCGACGTCGGCGGCGCCCGCCAGGACCTTGTTGACGTTGTCGGGGGAGCCCTGGGTCTGCAGCACCTGCGGCCGCTCGATGTCGAGACCGGACTGCCAGGCCGTGGCGAGGGTCTGCGCGAGCGTGTCGTAGACCCCGCCCGGGTTGCCGGCGGCGATCCGCAGCCGCAGGCCCCCGAAGCCGGGGCTGCACCCCGTCAGCAGCGCGGCGAACGTGAGCAGGGCGGCGACCATCGCGAGCGCGCGTTTCCGCCGGGTCCGGGCCACGGCCTGATCGTGCCAGACGCCGTGGCCCGCGCGCGCTCGAAGCCGGGATCAGGTGCTCTGGAGGATCCGCTCGATCGCGGCGGGGTCGGCCGACGTGGCGAGCGTGTCGAGGTGCTCGGAGTTGAGGAACGTGGCCGTCAGCCGGCAGAGGATTTCCACCTGGGCGTCCGCCGTCGCGGCGACGGCGAGGCACATCGAAACCTCTTCGTCGTCCCAAGGAATGGGCGTGGCGAAACGGGCGAACACAATTCCTTCCTCGGCCAGCAGGTAGTCGTGCATGTGCAGTGCGTGAGGGACGGCGATCCCGTGTCCGAGATAGGTGGAAAAGCGTCGTTCGCGAGCGGCGAGAGAGTCGGCGTAACCGGCGTGGGCGGCACCGGACCGTTCGAGCTCGGCGCCCAGATAGGCCACGGCTTCCCAGCGTGAGGCCACTTTCACCCCGAGGTGTACCGCGTGGACGGTCAGTGCGGATTGCCGCGTGCTCATCATTTTTTGTTCTTTCATCGGCGTTCTTGGCTGGCTGCGGCAACGCTAAGCGGCGAAGAAGGTTTCGGCGATGTTTCCGTAAGGTATCTCACAAGGTTTTCAACGGGTGGGAATTCTGCAAGTTGCCCGCCTGTGCGGAAAAGTGAAAAGTATTTCGAATGCGTCGGACGACGTTGTGTCAAGCATTTCCGCGGAAGACTGGGGAAATCCGGGTTCCCGGCGCGGGGAGTGAGCGGGGTAACTGACCGTTGACGTGCGGCCGCGAGCGGGCCTACCTTGTAACTATCCAGTTAGATACCGGACGGGAGCAGGCATGACGACGACATTGGTCACCGGTGCGAACAAGGGCATCGGCTACGAGACGGCCCGGCAGCTCGCCGCCGCCGGGCACACCGTGTACGTCGGCGCGCGGGACGCCGAGCGCGGGCGGGAGGCGGCCGGCCGGCTGGGCGCGCGGTTCGTGCAGCTGGACGTCACCGACGACGCGTCGGTGGCCACGGCGGTCAAGACGATCGAGGCCGACGGGGGACTGGACGTCCTGGTGAACAACGCCGGCGTCGAGGGCCGGCAGTCCGACGGCGGCGTGATCGGCGCCGCCGACGTGACCGCCGATCAGATGCGGGACCTGTTCGACACCAACGTGTTCGGGGTCGTCCGGGTCACCCGCGCGTTCCTGCCGCTGTTGCGGCGCTCGGCGGCGCCGGTGGTGGTCAACGTGAGCAGCGGCCTGTCGCGGACGGCGGACCTGGCGAACCCGGACTCGTTCACGGCGTTCTACCCGGGGATCTCGTACCCGGCGTCCAAGGCCGCGCTGAACATGGTCACCGTGCAGTACGCCAAGGCGTTCCCCGGGTTCCGGATCAACGCCGTGGACCCCGGCTACACGAAGACCGACCTCAACCACAACAGCGGCACGCAGACCGTCGAGCAGGGCGCCGAAGCCGCCGTCCGGCTGGCGCAGGCCGGCCCGGACGGTCCGACGGGTGGCTTCTTCGACGCCGCGGGTCCGGTGGCCTGGTGAACACCGCCCGTCCCCGCGACGCCGCGGCCACGAAGGCCCTGCTGCTCGAAGCGGCGACGGCGGAGTTCGCCGAGCACGGGCTGGCCGGCGGCCGGATCGACCGCGTCGCCGAGCGCGCGGGAGCCAACAAGCGCCTGATCTACGTCTACTTCGGCGACAAGAACCAGCTGTTCGACGCGGTCGTGGAGGAGGAGGCCCGGGCCGTCTTCGAGGCGGCCCCGATGGCCGACGGCGACCTCCGCGCGTTCGCGGCCGCGCGGTTCGACTACATGCTGGCCAACGCGGCGTCCCGGCGGATCGGCACGTGGCGCACGCTCGAGCAGATCGAGCCGGCCCCCGCCGAGGTCGACCGGTTCCGCGCCCGCGTCGACGCGGTGACGGCGGCCCAGAAGGAGGGCCGGATCCGCGCCGACCTCCCGGCCGCGGACCTGTTCGCGATCGTCCTGCGCATGACGGAGAGCTGGCTGAGCGCGCCGCCGGCGCTGACCGCGGCGGTGGAGCCGGATCGGTTCGAGGAGCACCGGGCGGCGCTGGTGGAAGCGGTGCGGAGCGTGGTCGAGCCTCGTTAGCGCGGCAGCACCAGGAGCGCGTGGCCGGGCGCGGGCGGCCGGGCGCGAAACCTGCGCGTCGGGACCCGGATCCTCGACGGCGTCCGGCCGATCCACCCGGCGGGCGTGGTCGACGGCGGCCCGTGGCTGGTCCGCGACGGCCGGATCGCGGCCGCGGACGGCGTGGTGCACCCCCGGCGATCCGTCGTTCGTCTACGGCTGGGGCGTCAAGCGCAACCCGCGCACGATGGTCAGCCTCGACCGCCGGGGCCGGCTGCTGATCGTCGCGGCCGACGGCCGTCAGCCCGGTTACGGCGAAGGGCTTTCCCTGCTGGAGCCGACCCGCACCCGCCGGCCGAGCGCGCCGCGAAACCCTTGCCGCGCAACGCCGTCACCAGCGAGGCCGCGTGGTGCCGGGTGCCGCGCGCGGCCGGATCAGGCCTGCACCTGCACGGTGGCCGTCCAGGTGTTGTGGCCGGTGCCTTCGCCGTACACGGTGGTGTGCAGGGTGACACCGGGCGCGAGGCCCCCGCCTCCTGCCGCGGCCGGCGTGACGGTGAGCACGGCGGACAGCGGCAAGGCCGGAGTCTTCACGGGAGGCAACGTACCCGGTTTCCGCTCGAATTCCCGGCGTACGCCCGAACGGCATACTGGGTGGATGAGCGAGCCGATCCCCCTGTTCCCGGTCCCGCCCATCGACCCGGCGCGCTTCGCGGCCGAACAGCACCGGCTGTTCACCGGCATGCGGCTGCACATCGGCCGGTCCGGCGTCGCCCACCGGGTCAGCTGGGTGCCGTGGATGAACAGCCTGACCCTCCCCGCCCCGGCGTGCCACCAGGGCTGGTCGGGCCTCGGCGCGGGCGGCGAAGTGACGCCGACCCAGCAGGGGGTCAGCTGCCGCAAGTGCCTGCGGCTGGGCGGGGAGCCGGAGGACCCGGACCAGCGGACGCTCTTCGCCCTGCCCGGTGAGGAACAGGGCTAGTGCGGGTCTGGCGGTCTGCCGCGGCCTGGTCGTGAGTGTTCAGGGCGGTTAGAACCGCCCTGAACACTCACGACCGACTGCGCGGGGTCAGTCGAGGGGCAGCACCGTGGGAGTCAACGCCGTCACGGTTTCCGTGAGCAGGTTCGCGAGGCCGTCGAAGTCCCCGGTTGCCGACAGGGCCGCCGTGTCCGGGACCCGGTCGAAGGCCAGCCGCAGGCGGTGGTGCAGCTGCGGTACGCGGTCCGGGGGGAACGTGTCCTGTTCGCCGGCGAGGTTTTGCCAAGCCGCTGTCAGCGTCGCGCGGACGCGCTCTGCGGACGGGGTCGCCGCCGGGGTTGTGGTGCCGGGGCGGGCGAACGGGTAGCCCGGGAGGCGAACTCGCCCGGTCCGGGGGTCGGTCAGCCTGATCTCGACGCCGCTGCACCAGAGCTGGGCCAGAGCCGTCGGACCGGTGCTCGACACGGCCGTCAGTTCCGGGCGGGTGGACGCCGCGGCCAGGAACTCGTCGCCACCCAGGTCGACGACCACTGCCGGGCGGCCGCCTGTTGCGGTGGCCAGCAGTTCCGTCGCCTCGGCCGGGTAGGTGAGGTGCTTGGCCCACAGCCGGGTGTCGAGGGGGCGGCCCGCCGGGGTGACGCCGTCCGGGGCGGCCAGGGCGACGGCGGGAGGTGTGAACGTGACCGCCTCGAGCGCCGCGGCGAGGGTGCCGGGGTTGTCGAGTGCCGTGGCCAGGCGCAGGCCGTCGGCGCGGGTCAGGACTCCGGCGGCTACGGCCGCTGTCAGGTGACCTGCTCCGGAGCCCGTCACGACATCGGGTGCCGCGCCGTGGCCGGTGAGCTGCGTGACGAGCGCGTGCTGGGCGGCGAACGTCCGGGCCGACGAGCCCGCGCCGGCGCCGAACGCGAACACCAGCCGGACGGGCCGGGTGCGGTCGACCACGCCGGCCGCCACGGGGCCGGTGCTCAGCGCGCCGGCGCGCAGGGCGGCCGCCGCGGTGGCGGGGTCGGTGGCCACGACGGCGAACCGGTGCGGGAAGCGTTCGCGGCCGCGGTCCAGGGTGGCCGCGACCTGCGCGAGGTCGACGTCGGGGGCCGTGGTCAGGTGGTCGGCCAGCCGTCGCCGAGCCTCGGCCAGCGCCGCCTCGGACGCCGCCGACACGGCGATCACCTGGCTGCCGCCGGTCGCCGGCTCGGACGCCGCGATGACCTGGCTGCCGTCGGCCATCGGCTCGGACGCCGCCGACACCGCGGTGACCTGCGTGCCGCCGGCCATCGGCTCGGATGCGGCTGAGACCGCGATGACCTGGCTGTCGCCGGTCGCCGTCTCGGACGCCGCCGACACCGCGATGACCTGGCTGCCGCCGGTTGCCGGCTCGGATGCGGCTGCGCCGACAGCCTGAGCGCCGCCGGCCGCCGACTCAGCCGGGACCTCCGCGGCGGCGGCCGGAGCAGCTGCGGATTCCCGCTGAGCGCCGCTCGATACGAGAGTCGCGGGAGTGGTGGACGCCGGCGCGACAGCGGAGGAGACGGCCGTGGCCGGGCGATCCACCGGCGTGACGTTCGCCAGCAGCGCCACCTGTGCCCGTACCGTCGTGTGCCGCAGCAGTTCGCCGATCGACGGGGCCGTCGTGAACCGCGACCTCAGATTCGCCTGCAGCTTCACCAGGATCAGCGAATGGCCGCCGACGTCGAAGAAGTTGTCGTCCATCGCGAACGTGTCGTGCTCCAGCAGCTCCGCCCACGCCGCCCGCACCAGGTCCACAGTGGACTCGGCCGCCGGAACCACGGCGGCCGCGGCCGGAGCGGGAACACGAGCGGGAGCGGCGGGAGCGTCGACCGCCTCGGGCAGCCGGCGCCGGTCGATCTTTCCGTTCGGCGTCAACGGCATCCGGTCCAGCGGAACCAGGTACCGCGGCACCGCGAACACCGGCAGCACCTCCCGCGCGTGCCGGCGCAGCTCCTCGACCGTGCCGCCCGCGCCGAGCACGACGTACGCCGCGATCTCCTTCTCCTTGCGGCTGTTCAAGCACACCGTCACGAACGCCGCCTCGACCGACGCGTGCGCGGCGAGGGCCGACTCGACCTCGCCCAGCTCGACGCGCTGGCTGCGGATCTTGACCTGGTTGTCGTTGCGGCCGATGAACTCCAGCCGGCCGTCCGGCAGCCAGCGCACCCGGTCGCCCGTGCGGTACAGCCGCGCGCCGGGCACCCCCGAATAGGGGTCGGGGATGAACCGCCGCGCCGTCTCGCGCGGGTTGCCGAGGTAGCCGCGCGTGACGCCGGTGCCGCCCAGCAGCAGCTCACCCGGCACTCCCCGGGGCGCCTGGCGCATCGTGGTGTGGTCGAACACGACGTAACCGTCGGTCTCCGGGACGACCCGGCCGATCGACAGCGTCCGCGCGTTCTCCTCGATCTCCGTGATCGGCGTCCACGTCGTGGTGAACGAGTTCTCCGTCGGCCCGTAACTGTGCAGCATCGTGCCCGGCGCGCTCCAGCGCAGCGCCTTCTCCAGGTGCGGCACCGACACGATCTCGCCGCCGAAGTACACCCGGCGCAGGCCGGGGAACAGGTCCGGCACGTCCTCGATCAGCCGGTTGAGCAGCGGCGACGAGACGATCAGCGTGGTGATCCCGCGCTCGCGGAACGCCGTCCGCAGCTCCGGCGGGCTCAGCGTCAGCTCCTTGTCGAAGATCACCAGCTCCGCGCCGTGGGTGAGGGCGCCCCAGACCTCGTACGTCGCGCCGTCGAAGTTCAGCGGCGAGAGCTGGGAGACGACGTCGGTGTGGTGCAGCGGCACGAAGTCGGGGCGGTCGAGCAGCCGGATGAACCCGGCGTGCGGCCAGACGACGCCCTTCGGCCGGCCCGTGGACCCGGACGTGTAGAGCACGTTGAACGCCGTCGCCGGGTCGATCGCCACCTCCGGCGGGGTGCCCGGGTGGCGCGCGGCCTCGGCCAGGGCCTCGTCGACGAGGTAGATCGGGCACTTCGGCAGCCGCACGCGCTCGACGAACCCGGGCGCGCCGACGACCAGCCGCGGCCGGGCGTCGTCGATCACCATCTGCAGCTGGGCGTCGGGGTAGGCCGGGTCGAGCGGCAGGTAGGCCGCGCCCGCCATGAGCGTGCCCAGCCAGAACACGACCGACGCCGGGCCCGGCGGCAGCAGCAGCGCCACGAGCGACTCGGCGCCGAGCCCTTCGGCACGCAGCCAGTTCGCGACGGCGCCGGCGCGCGCGACGAGGCCGGCGTAGGTGAGGACTTCGTCGTGATAGCGCACGGCCACGGCGTCCGGGCGCAGCTCGGCTTGGCGGCGCACCATGTCGTGCAGCAGCACCCGGTTCACCGGCGCGGTCTCCGTCACCGGACGGGCGGGCACGAACGGGTCGCTGGCGGCGACGAGCGCGCCGCAGGTCGCGCCGGGATCGGCGACGGCGTCGGTGAGGAGCTTGACGAGCTGGGCCAGCAGCACCTCGGCGGTGCTGTCGCGGTACACCAGCGTGTCGTGGTCGACGCGCAGCCGGATGTGCGCCTCGCCTTCCAGCGCCGCCAGCGACAGGTCGTACTTCCCCGCGGTGGTCTCGTGTTCGACGACCCGGATCGTCGTGTCGCCTTCGGTCCAGGACAGCTCCTGCTCCGGGAAGTACATGAAGACGCTGTTGTCGATGAGGGACGCGCCGCCGTCGCGGCGGATGTCGCGCAGCCGCGCGGACGGGACGGCCGAGTGCTCGAGCGAGTCGAGCACCTGGTCGCGCACGCGGTCGACCAGCGTGCCGAAGGACTCGGTGAAGTCGAGCCTGCTGCGGACCGGCAGCACCCGGGCCAGCAGGTCGACGCGCTCTTCGTCGTCGGGCGTGCGCGCCGCGAACAGCATGCCGGTGGTGCCGTCCGCGCCGGCGCTCCACGCGTGCAGCAGGGTCAGCCACGCGCTCAGCACGACCGTCGCGGGCGAGGCCAGCCGCTCCCGGGCCACCGCGCGGACGCGCTCGAGGACGTCCTCGGTCAGCACGGCCTCGCGGAAACCGGCCGGGCCCGGCACCGAGCCGGGGCGGTTGCGGTCCGCAATCGGCGCGAGCGACGGCGGCTGGTCGGCCAGCAGCCCCGACCAGTACGCGGTCAGCTCGCTGTCCGGAACATCCACAGTGGACTCAGTGGACTCAGCGGACTCAGCGGACTCGGCGATCGCCAGCGGCGCGTCCCACGGCAGCCGCCCGGCGACGCGCTCCCGGTAGGCGTGCACCAGGTCCCGCGCCACGATGCCCTGCGACCAGCCGTCGGACACGACGTGGTGCACGGCCAGCACGAACAACGCGCCGTCGTCGGCGTGCAGGAGCGTGCCCCGCACCAGCGGCGCGGAACCGAGGTCGAACGGCTGGGCGGCGATCGCCGCGGCCCACTCCAGCGCCGCGGCCCGGTCGTAGCGGCCGGGACGCCGGTGCTCGACGAACGGGACGGGCGGGCGGTGGTGCACCACCTGCACCAGCTCACCGCTGTCGGCGACGAACGCGCTGCGCAGGTTCGGATGCCGCTCGACGAGGTCGCCGAGCGCGATCCGCAACGCCGCGACGTCGACGCCGGGGGTGAACTCGAGGTCCAGCGGGATGGTGAACCGGGCGGACTCCGGTTCCCGCTGCATGGCGAGCCACACCTCGGTCTGCTCGGCCGTCGCGGGCCTGCGCGTCTCGATCACGGGGTTCCTTTCGTGTGGCGGAAGCCGGTCAGTCGGTCGCCTGGCGCCGCACGACGAAGTCGGCGATCGTGCTGATGGACCGGAAGTTCACCGGCGTGAAGTCGGTGTCGGAGATGGGCACGCCGAACTGCTGCTCGCAGCGGGCGCGCAGCTCGACGAAACCGAGCGAGTCGAGCCCGAGCGTCTCCTGCAGGCTGTCGTCGGCGTGGATGCCGTCGGCCGGGACGTCGACGTACAGGTCGGCGACCAGGATCTCGCGCAAGGTGTTTTCCAGGACGGCTTTCGGGGACATGGGCGCTTGCCTCACTCTCGGGTTCCGGCGGGCAACGGCGTGCCCGCGTCGTGGCGGGCCCGGCGCACGAGCTCGTCGGTGGCCGGGGTCGGGATTCCGTGCCGGGCCCCGGCTTCCCGGACCGGGCCGGCGATCGCGTCGAGCTCGCCCGGCGCGCCGCGTTCGACGTCGCGCTGCAGCGACGTGCGGGTCCGGCCGGGCGCGCGGGTGAGCGCGCGCAGGACGCGGCCGCGGTCCAGCCGGGCACCTTCGGCCCGGCCGGCTGCGCACGCTTCGTCCGCGCACGCGAGCATCAGCCGGGTCAGGTCCTCGTCGGCGCGGACGGCGTCGAGCGGCCCAGCGGCGCACGTCGTGGCGAGCGCGAGCGGCGCGAGCAGGGTGAGCTTGCGCCAGAGCACGTCGGCTTCGGAGCCGCCGTCGGTGCAGCCGATCCCGGCCGCGGCCAGCGCCTTGACGACGACCTCGGGCGCCCCGGCCAGCTCGATCTCGGTGAAAAGGGAATCCTGGCGGACCTCGCCGACGGCGGTGCGCGTGGCTTCGATCCGGATCGCGCCCGCGATCACGCGGTCGCCGAAGCGGTCCCGCAGCGGCGGCAGGTGCCCGGTGCCGTTGAGCAGCGGGACGACGACGCCGACGTCGGCGGCCACGCCGGTCAGCGCGCCGGGCAGGTCGGGGTGCTTGACGCAGACCCACAGCACGTCGGCGGGCTCGGTCAGGCGCGTGCCGGCCGGGACCGCGACGGTGAAGCCCGCGCGGAGTCCCTGCTGAACGCCGACCACGCCGCCGTACCGCGCGAGGGCGGCCGGTCGCAGCAGGAGGGTGACGTCTTCGCCGCCGCGGGCGAGGGCGGCGGCGAGCGCGAGCCCGACCCCGCCGGCGCCGAGGACCGCGTGCCGGCTCATGCGGACCGGCGGACCGAGCGCGGCGTGATGTCGCGCCACGTCCCGGCGACGTGGTCGAGGCAGGCCTCCTCGGTGCCGGTGAACCCGGCGGCCTCCCAGCCCGCCGGGAGATCGAGCCCGGCGGGCCACACCGAGTACTGCTCTTCGCCGTTCACCACGGCGATGTACGTGGCCTCGTTCGTCTCCGGCACTCTCGCCCCCACTACGCACCACCCGTCGGGCCCGGGTGCCCCCGGACCGCTGCCGGATTCGACGTTAGCGACTCGTCGGGAACCGCCCTTCTCCATTTCTGCGTATTCTCGCGAGCGCGCCCGGTGCGGCCGATAAGATATTCAAAAATGCTGTGATTTGAGACACCTTTCGTTTTGGTTGCTGTAGTCGGCCGGTGACTGCCACTGTGAGGCACAAGGACGGCAGTCCTGTCATAGTCACACTTTGGGGGTCGTTTCGTGGTGCGGTGGGAAGGCGAAGAGGGCGACCGCGAGGTCCGGACGCTCAATCCGTCCCAATCGAATCCGCGCCTGCGGTACGAATTCGACCGCGGCAGTGGTTACGAGACCGAGCTCCGGCTGACCGCCGCGCTCTCGGCGCTGATTCCCGAAGACGAACTGCTGCACTCCGACCACCGCTTCTTCCAGATCCTGCACCTGCTGACCGAGTACTGCTGGGTCGCCGTGCACCACAGCCTGTGCGACCTGACCGGGTCCCTCGCGAAGGGCGACCCGATCATGGCCACCCGGCACCTCGTCCGCTGCGCCGACACCGCCGGGCTGACCGTCGAATGCCTGCGCGTGATGACGAACTCCCTTTCGCAGGTGTCGTTCCTGCAGATGCGCAAGGACCTGGCCGGGGCGGCCTCCGGTCTCGCGTCGCCCGGGTCGCGCAACGTCCGGCGCGCCGCGCACGCCGTGTGGGCGGCGTTCGAGGCCGCCGTCACCGCCGCCGGCGTCACGATGGCCGACCTCGTCGAGGCGACCGGCCCGGACACGTCGGCGGCGCCGGCCACGATGCAGCTCGCCGAGGTGATGACCGGCCTCCAGCGGTTCGACACGCAGGTCCTCGAGTGGAAGCAGGTCCACATCAACCTCGTCTGGCAGATGCTCGGGGGCCAGCCGGTCGCCGCCGAGGAGGACCAGGACGACGGCGACCGGCCGCGGAGCATGCGCGGGCGCTCCATCTCCGACCTGGAACGGCTCGCCGTGCGCCCCCTGTTCCCGAAGCTGTGGTTGCAGAACACCGCGGTCTACCGCGCGATGAGCGCGGTGGCCCCTGAAGAAGAGGCGGCATGACGCAGGAAACGAAACCCCCGGCCCCGCTCACGGTCCTGACGACGGCGCGGACCACGCTGCGGGAGGTCCCGTTCGACGAGGTCCGCGCGATCCTCGCCGGCGAACCCGGCGCGGGGAAGTGGGCCTGGGCGCCCGGTTACCCGTTCGACGGGACGGTCGGCGGCGCGAAGCTCGTGCTGCGGATGGTCACCGCCGACGCCTACCGGCCGGGCTTCGGCCTCTACCAGGTCGTGGACCACGAGTCCGGGCTCGCCGTCGGCGACGTCGGCTTCCACTCCGCGCCCGACGCGGCGGGGGAGGCCGAGATCGGCTACGGCCTGATCGAGGCGTTCCAAGGCCGCGGCCTGGCCACCGAGGTCGTCGAAGCGCTGCTGACCTGGACGTTCGACCAGCCCGGCGTCACCGCGGTGCGCGCCGAAACCGACGAAGGGCACCTGCCGTCGCGGCGGGTGCTGGAGAAGACCGGGTTCGCGTTCCTCGGTTCCGACGGCGAGACCCGCAAATACGCGAAGCGGCGGGAGCCCGGGTCATGACCAAGGTGGCGGTGTTCGAATCGGCCGACGCGTCCGCGTTGCCGGACCTGCTCGACGCGGCGGCGGACTGGTGCGACCTGGTCGTCGTCAACGCGGGCGGGCGGCCCTGGTCCGCCGACGAGCGGGACGGCCTCGCCGACCTGGCCGAAGTCGTCGACGCCGCCGGGCAGGACGCCGCCACGATCGCCGCCGCCCTGGCCGCCCTCGAGGTCGACGGCGTGCTGACCGTGGAGGACGAGCTGATCCCGCTCGTCGCCGCGGTGGCCGCCCGGCTGGACCTGCCCTACCACGACGAGGCGACCGCCGAAGCGGTGACGCGCAAGGACGTCCAGCGCGCGATCCTTGCCGGCACCGGGCTCGGCGTGCGGGCCGCGTCCTTCACCGACGAAGCCGGGCCGGCCGCCGCGATCGCGGCCGTCGGCTTCCCCGCGGTGCTGAAACCGGTGCGGGGCAACGGAAGCTTCAACATCTTCCCCGTCGACGACGAGGCCGCGTTGCGCGCGGCCCTGGCCGCGGCGGCCGGCGACGCCGGGCAGACGTGGTTGCTGGAGGAGCGCCTGATCGGCGTCCCGCACCCCGAGGGGGACTGGCTCGGCGACCACTTCTCGGTCGAGGTGGCCACCCTGGGCGAAGGTGACCACTGGGCGTTCTGGCTCTCGGACCGCTACCCGCTGCTCCCGCCGCTGCGCGACAGCGGGATGACCGGGCCGTCGCTGCTGCCGTGGGAGACCCAGCGGCTCGCGATCGAGCGGGCCGGCGAGATCCTGACCGCGCTGGGCGTCACGACGGGCCTGGCGCACATGGAGTTCAAGAACACCGCCACCGGACCGCGGCTGATCGAGGTCAACGGCCGGCTCGGCGGGTTCCTGTCGTCGATCGTGCCGCGTGTCAGCGACCTGAACCCGGTGCGGCTGGCGCTGGAGGTGGCCGTCGGCAAGGCCGAGCGCCGCCCGGTGGTCACCACCGGCTACGCGTCCTGCCTGTTCACCCAGGCCCCGGTGGCCGCCCGCCGGATCACCGCGCTCGCCGATCCCGCCGCGCTGCTGCGGGTGCCCGGGGTGTGGCGGGTCGACCCCCGCCGCGTGGTCGGCGACGTGACCGACTACCGGACCGGCCTGCACGGGCGGCTGCAGAACGTGTGGGTCGAAGGCACGACCGCGGCCGGGTTCCGCGCCGCCTCGGCCGCCGCGTCCGCGTTCATCGCCGAGGGCAACCGGTTCGAGTGAGGGAGGCACGATGACGACCGGCGTACCTGTGCTGTGTTTCCCGCCCGCGGGGGCGGGACCGAGCTTCTTCCAGGCGTGGCCGGCCGCGGCGACGGCGCTGCGGTTCACCGCCGTCGAGCTGCCCGGCAAGGAACGGCGGTTCGCCGAGACCCCGGCGACCACCATGGCGGCGCTGCTGGACGCGATCGCCGACGACGTCCTGCGCGAAGTCGGCGACGCCGGACGGGTGGGTGTCTTCGGGCACTCCTTCGGCGCGCGGGTCGCCTACGAGGTCGCCCGGCTGGTGGCGCGCGAACGGCCGGCCGTGGAGCTGACGCTGTTCGCCAGCGGCGCGGAGCGGCCCGGAATCCCGCGGCCGGCACCGATCGCCGGGCTGCCCGACGACGAGTTCGTGATCGCCGTGGCCGAGCTGGCCGGCTACCGCCACCCCGCGATGGACGACCCGGACCTGCGCGAGCTGCTGCTGCCCGCGCTGCGGGGCGACATCGCGGTCGACGAGACCCACCGGCCCGCGGAGGAGACCGGGGTCGGGTTCCCGATCGTCGCGGTCCGCGGCGACGCCGACGAGCTGGTGTCCGCGGCGGCGGCCGCCCGCTGGGCCGAGGTGACCTCGGCGGGCTGCACGACCGCCGAGATCCCGGGCGGCCACATGTACCTGGTCGAGCGGTGGCGGCCCCTGGTGGCGCTGCTGGAGCGGACGCTGGCCGGCGAACAGGCGCGGTCGTGACCGGGCCGGCGCCCCTCGCCCCGCTGCCGGACGTCGCGGCCGTCCGGGATCCGCTGGCGCACCTGGCCGGGACGTCGAGCGCGTCCACTGTGGACCTGGGCGCGGCCGGGCCCGCCGATGTGCTCGCCGCGCTCGGCCTGGTGTTCGGCCGCTACGCGCGCGCCGCGACGCTGGCCGTCGGCGTGTCCGGTGGCGCCACGCTGATCACGGTCGACGAGGACCAGCCGGCCGGGGTGTTCCGCAAGCACGCGGCCACCGCGCCGGCCGGGTCGACGCGCGACCTGCCCACGGTCGGCGTCGTCGAGGACCAGCGGGCGCCGTACCCGCTGACCGTGCAGGTCACCGGGGGGCGGGCGACGGCGCGGTTCGCCGAAGACGCCGTCGCGCCGTGGGCGGCCGCGCAGCTCGGGCGGCACCTCACCGCCGTCCTCACGGAGCTGCGGACCGGGGACCAGGACCGGCCACTCGCCGACATCGCCCTCGAAACCGGTGCCGCGCCGCCGCCGCTGGTGGCCGCCGGGAGCCCGCGCACGATCACGGACGTCTTCGCCGAGCAGGCTCTTCGACGCGCCGGCGCCCCCGCGGTGTCCGGTGAGGACGGCCGGTTCGGTTACGCGGACCTGGCCGGGCGGGCGGAGCGGTTCGCCGCCGGCCTGCGGGAGCGCGGGATCCGGCCCGGCGACCGGGTCGGGATCGTGCACGAACGCGGCGCCGGCCTCGTCGCGCTGCTGCTCGGGGTGCTGCGGGCGGGCGCGGTGTACGTCCCGCTCGACCCGGCCTACCCCGACGGGCGCCTGGCCTACATCGCCGGCGACGCCGGGCTCGCGCTGGTCGTCACCGACGAGGCCGCGGCGGGACGCCTGCCCGGGGTGCCCGCGGTGACGTCGGCGGAGCTGCCGGCCGACGGCGAAGTGCCGGCCGGGCTGGCCGGCCCCGACGACCCGGCTTACGTGATCTACACGTCCGGCTCGACCGGGCGGCCCAAGGGCGTCGTCGTCCCGCACCGCAACGTCGTGGACCTGGTCACGGGGACCGCGGACGGGTTCGGCCTGGCCGGCACCGACGTCTGGACGTGGTTCCACTCCGTGGCGTTCGACTTCTCGGTCTGGGAGATCTGGGGCTGCCTGCTCACCGGCGGCCGCCTGGTCGTCGTGCCTGAGTGGACGCGGCGCTCGCCGGACGAGTTCGCCGCGCTGCTGCGGGACGAGCGCGTCACGGTCCTCAGCCAGACGCCGTCGAGCTTCGCGCAGGTGATCGAGACGCAGCTGCGGCGCTCCGACGACCTCCCGCTGCGCCTGGTGATCTTCGGCGGCGAGCCGCTCGACGCGTTCGCGCTGCTGCCGTGGTTCGACCGGTACCCGCAGACGCGCTGCCGGCTGGTGAACATGTTCGGCATCACCGAAACCACGGTGCACGTCACCGCGCAGACGGTGACCCGCGCGGACGCGCTGGCCGGTTCACGTTCGGTCGGCCACGCCATCCCGGGCTGGGACGTCCAGGTCGTCGACGCGCGCCACCGGCCGTTGCCCCCGGGCGTGCCGGGCGAAATCGCCGTCGGCGGCGCCGGGCTGGCCCACGGCTACCTCGGCCGTCCGGAGCTGACGGCCGAACGGTTCGTCACCTTGGCCGGCCGCCGGGTCTACCTGAGCGGCGATCTCGGCCGCCTGCTGCCGGACGGCCGCCTGGAGCACCTCGGCCGCCTCGACAGCCAGGTCAAGCTGCGCGGCTACCGGATCGAGCCGGACGAGATCCGCAAGGTCCTGCTGGCCGAGCCCGGCGTCGTCGCGGCCGCGGTCGTCCTCGCCGCCCCGGGCACCGCCGAAGCCCGCCTCGACGCCTACGTCGTCCTCACGGACGGCACCCCGGACGCCTTGCGGACCCGCGCGGCCGCGTTGCTGCCCGAGTACATGGTGCCCTCGACGTTCACCGCGGTGCCCGCGCTTCCCTTGACGGTCAACGGAAAGCTCGACGAAGCCGCCCTGCCCGAGCCGGTCCTCGGCGGTACCCACTCGGCGGCCCCGGCCGAAGACGGAGACGTCGTCCTGGCCGCGTGGCGAGCGGTGCTCGGCGGGACGATCGGCCCGGACGACCATTTCTTCGACAGTGGCGGCAACTCCCTGCTGGCCGCGAAAACCCTGGCCGCTCTCCGGGACGCCGGCCTGACGGTCGGCATCCGGGACCTCTACGGCCACCCCACCCCACGCCGTCTCGCTGCACACCTCGCCGAGAAGTCCGAAGAGAAGGAAGCCCAGCCGTGACCACTCCGCACCCGCAGCCCGACCTCGCCGACCTGGTCCGCCGGACCTGGGTCCGCGTGCTGGGCCACGACCGGTTCACCGACGACGACTTCTACTTCTCGGTCGGCGGCAACTCGCTCGGCGCGACGCGGGTGATGGCGGCGCTCGGCCGCGAGGTCGGCACCCGGCTGCCGGTCCGGATGCTCTTCGACCACCAGACCGTGGCGACGCTCGTCGCCGCGCTGACCGCTCGGCTGGAGGCGAACGCGGCATGAAGGGCCTGAGCCGGATCGCCGCGTTGTCGCGGGCCGCGCGCTGGCTGATCGCCACCAACGGGATCAGCGCGCTGGGCGCGGGCATGGTGATGCCGTTCCTCTGGATCTACCTCACCGAGGTCCGGCACCTGCCCACCTGGGTGCCCGCCGCGACCCTCGCCATCCAGGCGTTCGCCGCGGTGTTCGGCGGCCTCGCCTACGGCGCGCTGCTCGACCGGCTGCCCTACAACGTCGTCGTGCCGCTGGCCAACGTCAACGCCGGCGTCGGCACGCTCCTGTTCGCCTTCGCCGGGCAGGCCTGGGTCGCCGTCGCCGCCGCGGTGGTGTTCGGCTTCGGGATCAGCGGCGTCGGCACCGCCGTACGCTCGGCGTACGGCGCGACCACGAGCACCGACCAGCGCGAAACCGCGTATTCGGCGGACTACGGCGTGCTGAACGTCGCGATGGGGATCGGCGTGATCCTCGGCGGGGTGTTCGCCGCGCTGGCGTTCCTCAGCCCGGTCGGCCGGTACTTCCTGATGTACTCGATCGACGCGGCGACGTTCTTCGTGATGGCCGTCGCGACCGTGCGGGTGCTGCCGAACCGGGCGCACCAGGCCGAGCGGAAGCGGGCCGGCGCCGTCCGCGGCACCTACCGGGCCGTCCTGCGCTCGCCGAGCCTGCTGGCGCTGCTGGCCGTGCTGCTGCTGTCCGGGCTGGTGTCCTTCGGCCAGTTCCGCGCCGGCCTCCCGGGTTACCTGACCCAGACCGGTGCCATCACCGCGAGCGGGCTGTCGTTCGCCTTCGCCGTCAACATCATCCTCTGCGCGGTCGTGCAGTTCGCCGTGATGCCACACCTCGAACGGTTCTCCCGGACGCTGCTGGTCGGCGCCAGCGGCGTGATGTTCGCGGCCTGCTGGGCGTTCGTGCTGCTGGCCGGGCGCCACGACGGCACGACAGCACTGGTGCTGGCCACGGTCGCGGTGATCCTGTTGTCCATCGGGGAGTCCCTGGTCGTCCCGCTGCTCACGACGTTGCTGAACAACGCCGTCGGCGAAGACCTGCGGGGCCGGGCGAACGCCCTGTTCTCGATCACGTTGTCCACCAGTGCCGTGATCGGCCCGGCCCTGGCGGGCGCACTGCTGTCGTTCGGCTCCGGGGCCGTGTTCGTCGTCGTGATGATCGTGCTCAGCGCCGTCGCGACGCTCCTGGTGCTGAGCCTGCGCCGGACACTGCCCGCCGAGCAGGCGGAACCCGTGCCCGAGACCTTCGACGAAATGGAGAGCGCGGCATGAGCCGAACGCGGGGAGCCGACGCGATCGCGATCGTCGGGGTGGGCTGCCGGTACGCCGGGGCCGCGAGCGCCACGCAGTTCTGGGCCAACCTCCGGGCCGGGCGCGACCGCTTCACCCGCGGCGCGCCCGTGCCGCCGGGGGACGGCCCGCGCGACATCGCCGCGTGGGGCTACATCCCGGACCGCGACCTCTACGACGCCGGCCTGGTCGGCTACACGAGCGAGACCGCCGAGCGCGACCCGCAGCACGGCATGCTCTACGAGGCGATGTGGGCCGCGGCCGAGGACGCCGGCGTGCGGCTGTCGGACATCGGCGACACGACCGCCGTCTACGCCGGGGTGGCGCGCACCAAGCACGTCGAGCGGGGCACCTTCGAGTCCACTGTGGACCGCGACGCCACGTTCGCCGGCCCGCACTTCTCCTACTTCCACGACCTGCGCGCCGAAAGCATCATGATCGACGCCTCGTGCGCGACCGGGCTCGTCGTGGTGCACCTGGCCTGCCAGAGCCTGCTGCTGGGCGCGAGCGACTACGCGTTCGCGGGCGGTGTCGCGGTGATGGACACCGACGGCACCTACGAGTACACGCCGAACGGCATCTACTCGAGCGAGGGCATCTGCCGGCCGTTCGACCGTGCGTCGACCGGCACCGTCCCCGGCGACGGCGTCGGGGCGGTGCTGCTGCGCCGGCTCGACGACGCGCTGGCCGACGGCGACCCGATCCACGCCGTGATCCGCTCGACCGCCGTCGACAACGACGGCAAGCAGAAGGCCGGCTTCACGATCCCCGGCGTCGAGGGCAAGATCCGCGTGGTCGACCAGGCTCTGGCCGGCGCGGGGGTGACCGGCGCGGACCTCGGGTACGTCGAGGCGCACGGCGTCGGCATCCCGGTCAACGACCAGATCGAGGCCACCGCGCTGACCGAGGCCCTCGGCTCCGCCGGACAGCCCCTGGCCGTCGGGTCGGTCAAGGCCAGCATCGGGCACACCGACACCGCGGCCGGGCTGGCCGCCCTGATCAAGACGGCGTTCGCGGTGGAGCACGGGTTCCTGCCCGCCACCCCGAACACCACCGAGGCGATCGAAGAGCTGACCGCGGGCGGCGACCGGTTCTCGATCCTGCCCGAGGGCCGGGACTGGGCGACCGCCGGGCCGCGCCGCGCCGGGGTCATGTCGGCCGGGATCGGGGGCACCAACGCGTTCGCGGTCGTCGAGCAGGTCCCGTGCTGAGGTCGGACCGGACGCTCTGCGTGACCGGGACCGCGTGGCACACCTCGCTCGGCGCGGGCCGGGACGAGGTGTGGGAAGGCCTGCTCGCCGGGCGGTCCGGCCTGCAGCTGGTGCCCGGCGCGAATGTGCTGCGCAGCTTCGTCGCGG
Organism: Amycolatopsis sp. NBC_00355; assembly: GCF_036104975.1. Lineage (GTDB taxonomy): Bacteria > Actinomycetota > Actinomycetes > Mycobacteriales > Pseudonocardiaceae > Amycolatopsis. The sequence continues at coordinate 9,333,122 of NZ_CP107982.1, forward strand.
GCCTGCTGCCGGACGGGCCGGCCGACGGCGGCCCGCGGGAGCGGCACGTCGAACTCGCCACGGCCACCGCCGAAGCCGCGTTGCGCGACGCCGGCTTGCGCGCCGAAGAGGCCGATCCGGTCCTGGTGCTCGGCACCAGCCTGGGCCCGCACATCGACGACGCGGACCCCGGCTCACTGCACGACTGGGTCGCCGAAGCCGGCAAACGGCTCGGGCTGACCCGGCCGCCGGTTTCGCTGTCCACGGCGTGCTCGTCGGGGTCCGACGCCATCGCCGTCGCGGCCGAACTGCTGGGGGCCGGGTACGCCGACGTCGTCGTCGCCGGCGGCGTCGACCTGCTGACCGACGGCAAGCGGCTGGGACATTCGGTGCTCGGCACGCTGTCGCCGTCGACGCACCGCGCGTTCGACGCCGACCGCTCCGGGATGCTGCCCGGTGACGGCGCGGGCTGCGTCGTCCTCGAGCGGCTGGAGTCCGCGCGGCGTCGCGGCGCCCGCCCGCTCGGGTTCCTGCGGGGCTGGGGTTCCACCAACGACGCGGCCGGGATGACCGCGCCGAAGGCCGACGGCGAAGCCGCCGCGCGGGCCGTCCGCCGCTGCGCCGAGCTGGCGGAGCGGCCCCTGGCCGACGTCGCCGTGGTGAACGCCCACGGCACCGCGACGGTCCTGAACGACCAGGCCGAAGCCGCCTGCCTGTCCGGGCTGTTCGGCGACCTGCCGCGGCCGCCGGTGGTGTTCGCGACGAAGGGCGCGCTCGGGCACTCGCTGGGCGCGACCGGCGTCGTCGAGGCGATCACCCTGCTGCTGGCCCTGCGCGACCGGACCGTGCCGCCGGTCCTCGGCCTGACCCGGCCGATGCCGGAGCTGCGGCTGCCGGTCGCCCGGGACGTCCCGCACGCCGTCGACGGCGACTTCGGGATCAGCCTGACCCTCGGGTTCGGCGGGTTCAACACGTGCCTGCTGTTCGAACGGGGGGACGATGCCTGAGCCGATCGCCACCGGGGTCCGCGCCCCGGACGCGCCCCGGCCGGCCGGGGCCCAGGTCCGCTACGCCGATCCGGCCGCCTGGCTGGTGTGCGACCTCGTCGGCCGGGTCCTGCGGGACTGGCCGGGCGACCGCGAGCCCGTCGGCGTGCTGGGCGTGAGCGAGTACGCCACCGGCGACACGCTGCGGCGCGTCGCCGCCGAAGTCGTCAAGCACGCGGTCTCGCCGCTGCGGTTCGTCGCGGCCAGCCCGGGGACTCTCGTCGGCCTGAGCTGCCTGCAGTTCGGGCTGCACGGGCCGAGCCTGCTGCTCACGATGCCGCCGTCCGACGGCCTGCCCGTCGCGCGCGTGCTCGCCGGGCGCTGGCTGACCGGCGCGGCGCCCGCGGTGCTGCTCGTGACGCACGAGGTCGACCGGTCGGGCACCCACCGCGGCACCTGCGAACTCCTGGAGGCGGCGTGAACACCGGCGTCACCGCGCGCGAGGTCGAGGACCTGCTCGCCCGCACGACCTGGCCGGGCGCCACCGGCGACTGCGCGGGAGTCGGCGAGCTGGCCGACCGGTTCGCCGCCGGCTTCGTCCCGGGTTCCGTCGTGCTGGTCGCGCTGCCCAACGGCACCCGGCTGATCCGGGTGTTCTTCGCGCTGGTCCTCGCCGGGCTGGTGCCCACGCTGCTCGCGGCGTCGACCCCGGCGTCACGGCTGCGCGCGACCGCCCGGCGGCTCGGCGCGACGGCGCTGGTCCGCCCCGGCGGCGAGACCGACCAGGTGACGGTCACCCGCCTGGACGACACTTCGGTGCGGACGCACCGGCCCGGGCAGGCGATCCTGCTGACCTCCGGCACGTCCGGGATGGCCACCGGCTGCCTGCACGACGTCGCGGCGCTGCGGCGCAACGCCACGCGGCACGCCCGCAGCATCGGGCTCGGGCCGGCCGACCGGATGCTGATCACGCTGCCGATGCACTACTCGTACGCGCTGGTCGCGCAGGTCATCGCGGGCCTTGTCACGGGCGCGTCGCTGGTCGTCACCGGCCCGCCGTTCACCCCGGCCGGCTACCGCGACGTCGTCACCGCCCACGACGTCACCGTGTCCGCGCTGACCCCGCTGCTCGTCGCCGACCTGCAGGCCGACGGCGGCCGGCTGCCGCGCGGCCTGCGGGCGCTCGGCGTCGGCGGCCACGCGCTCGACCCGGCCCGCACGGCCCGGCTGCTCGCCGCGAACCCGGACCTGGAGCTCTACCTGACCTACGGGCTCACCGAGGCCGGGCCGCGGGTGTCGACGCTGGCCGCGCACCGCGAGCCGCCGGCCCGGTACGCCTCGGCCGGGACCCCGATCGACGGCGTCCGGCTGGGCCTGCGCGACGCCGGCCGCGGCCCGGACGAGCAGGAGGTCCTGGTCACCGCCGACACGGTGTACCGGGCCAAGGTCGGCGTCGAAGGGGGTGTGTCGCGCGGCAAGCTCGTCGCGGCGGACACCATCGCCACCGGGGACGTCGGCCGCCTCGACGACGACGGCTACCTGTGGCTCAGCGGGCGGATCTCGGACTTCGCGATCGTGCGCGGCGACAAGGTTTCGCTGTCTTCGGTCCGCAAAGCGGCGGAGTCCCTGGACGGCGTCCTGCGCGCGATCGTCACGCCGCCCGCGGACGAAAACGCCGGGGCCCTGGAGCTGGCGCTCTACGTCGACGAAACCCGCACACTGTCCGAAAAGGACGTCCGGCGGACGCTGTACCCGTTGCTGACGCCCAACGAGCGCCCCGGCGAGCTGACCGTGCACCCGGTCACGGCCGGCAGCCTGCACAAGTAGGGGAGGGACTCGTGGAACTGCTCTGCGTGCCGGGCGCCGGCGGCTCGCCCCGGGCCTTCCGCCCGTGGGCCGGCGCGCTCGCCCCGGACATCACGGTCCGCCCGCTGAACCCGCGCGGCCGCGACACCCCGGCGTCGAGCCTCGTCGGCGTGGCCGCCCGGCTCGTCGAACGCATCCCTCGTGACGGCCGGTACGCGCTGGCCGGGCACAGCATGGGCGGCCTGATCGCCTACGAGATGGCGCGCCTGGTCTGCGCCGGGGACACCTTGCCGCGTCCCGAGTTCGTCGTCGTCGCCGGAGCCCGGCCCCCGCACTCGAGCCCGGCCGGCGAGTTCGCCCGGCTGGTCGCGGTGGCGGACGACGACGAGTTCCTCGGCGAGCTGGCCGCCGCCGGGCTCGTCGAGCCCGCGGCGCGGCATTCGCCGATGCGCGCGCTGTTCGTGCCGACCCTGCGCGCGGACCTGCGCCTGGTGGCGGAGTACCGGCCGGAGCCGGGCGACCCGCTGCCGGTCGACCTGCTGGCCTGGCACGGCGCCGACGACCCCTCGGCGTCGCCGGCGGCGGTCGGGGACTGGGCCCGCTACACCGCCGCCGGGTTCCACCCGGCCGCCTTCCCCGGCGGCCACCACTTCCCGTTCGAGCGGCCGGCCGAGGTGGCCGCGCGGCTGCGAGCGCACGTGAGCGTCCCCTGAAGAGTTTCCGAGGACGGTTCGACCGAAGGAGAGAACCATGTCGGCCACGATCGACCCCACCGCCGGCCTGTTCGCGGGCTGGACCCCGCCGCGGGACCTGCCGTTCCACTGGCACATCTACGACGTCGGCAGCACGCTGCCCGCCGGCTGGACCGACGAGCTGCTGGACGTCGCGCGCCGGCAGGCGGCCCGCCGCAGCTTCCGCCCGACGATGGCCACCGCGCGCGAAACCGCCGACGCCGTCATCCCGCTGGAGTCCGTCGACGGCGCGGTGCTCGTCGAGCAGGCGCCGTGGGTGAACGAGCTCTACACCGGCTGGTTCCGGCAGCTGGGGGAGCGCCTCGCCGACGAGCCCCTGGAACTGACGAGCACGACCAACCGCGCGCTGAGCCTCAACGTGCAGCGCGGCGTCACCATGCGCTACCCGTGCCACGTGGACAGCAACCCGGTGGAAGGCCTGCTGTACCTGACCGACTGCACCGAGGAGACCGGCGGCGGCCTGGTCGTCTCCCGCAACCGCCACGCCCGCGACGTGTCCGAAGTGGACGAAGACGCCGCCGTCATCTACCCGCGGCGAGGCCAGTTGTTCTTCTTCGACGCGCGCTTCCACCCGCACTACGTCCAGCCGCTGCGCACCGACGACGCCCTGCGCGCGGTCGTCACGATGAACTACTACACCCGCTCGATCCCCGAAGCCGTCCGGCCGGAGGGCCTGGACGAGCAACTGTTCGGCACGGCCGCCTGATGACCCTGCTGGTTCTTTCCGGCGCCGACGTCCGCGAGGCGTTCCCGCCGAAGGAGGGCCTCGCCCCGATGCGCGACGCCCTCAAGGCCCTCTCCCGGGGCGACGCGCACCAGCCGCTGCGGCCGGTGGTCGCCCCGGAGGGAGCGGCGGGCCTGCTGGCGATGATGCCGGCGTACACCGGCGCCGACGGTTACGGCGTCAAGATCGTCTGCCTGTTCGAGGGCAACACAGCGCGCGGTCTCGACGCCCACCAGGGCGCGATGCTCCTGTTCAGCGGCGAGACGGGAGAAGCCCTGGCGCTGCTGAACGCCTCGGTCCTGACGGAGCTGCGCACCCCGGCGGTGACGGCGGTGGCCACGGAGACCCTGGCCCGCCCGGACGCGACAGACGTGACGATCTTCGGCCTCGGCGTCCAGGGCGCGGCCCACATCCGCACCCTGGCGGCGGTCCGCCCGCTGCGTCAGGTCCGGGTGGTGACCCGCTCGGACGCCCGGGCCCGGTGCGCGGCTCTGTCGGCGGAGCTGGACGTGCCGGTGGTGGTCGCCTCCTCCGCGGAGGAGGCGACACGGTCAGCCGACATCGTGATCACGGCGACCAACGCGGTCTCACCCCTGCTGCGGCACGCGTGGCTGCGGCCAGGAACGCACGTGAACGCGATCGGCTCGTGCGTCCCCCACACGCGCGAACTGGACACGGCGACGATGGCGTCGGCCCGGGTGTTCGTGGACTCGCCGGAGTCGGCGGTCAACGAAGCGGGCGACTACGTATTCGCAGCTCGCGAGGGGGCGGCGGTGGACCTGACACCCCTGGGCGACGTCCTGCTGGGCCGGGCGCCCGGCCGCGAGTCCGAGGAGGAGATCACGGTGTTCGAGTCGGTGGGCCTGGCGATCCAGGACCTGGCGGCGGCGCGGTTCGTGTACGCCCGCGCGCAGGAGACGGGAGCGGGCACCCGCGTCGAGTACTGACCGGTTCGAGTGGCCGGTTCCTGGTGACTGGCTTCGAGCGATGCCAGTGTCGCCGGTTCGGTGGGGCGCCATGGCGTACTGCGAAGCCTGGGGGAGCCGTGGCGGCGGACCGGAGGCGGGCGCCGGGCAAGGCCCGCCGACCCCGGGGTTACCCTGGTCAGCGATGACCGAGACACAGGCACCCAGGGCGTACCAGATCCGCACCTTCGGCTGCCAGATGAACGTCCACGACTCCGAGCGCCTCGCCGGGCAGCTCGAAGAGGCCGGGTACGTGCCCGTCGACGGCGGGGCGAAGCCCGACCTCATCGTGTTCAACACCTGTGCCGTCCGGGAGAACGCGGACAACAAGCTCTACGGCACCCTCGGGCACCTGCGGCCCGACAAGACCGCGAACCCGGATCTGCAGATCGCCGTCGGCGGGTGCCTGGCGCAGAAGGACCGCGGGGAGATCGTCAAGCGGGCTCCCTGGGTGGACGTCGTGTTCGGGACGCACAACATCGGGTCGCTGCCGACGCTGCTGGAGCGCGCGCGGCACAACGCCGAGGCCGAGGTCGAGATCCTCGAGTCCCTCGAGACGTTCCCCTCGACGCTGCCCGCGCGCCGCGAATCGTCCTACGCGAGCTGGGTGTCCGTTTCGGTCGGCTGCAACAACACCTGCACCTTCTGCATCGTGCCCGCCCTGCGCGGCAAGGAACGCGACCGGCGCCCCGGCGAGATCCTCGCCGAGGTCGAGGCGCTCGTCGCCGAGGGCGTGCTCGAAGTCACGCTGCTCGGCCAGAACGTGAACTCCTACGGCGTCGAGTTCGGCGATCGGCTGGCGTTCGGCAAGCTGCTGCGCGCCTGCGGCGGGATCGACGGCCTGGAGCGCGTCCGGTTCACCTCGCCGCACCCGGCGGCGTTCACCTCCGACGTCATCGACGCGATGGCCGAGACGCCGAACGTCTGCCACCAGCTGCACATGCCGCTGCAGTCCGGGTCCGACCGGGTGCTGCGCGAGATGAAGCGGTCCTACCGCTCCGCGCGCTACCTGAAGGTCCTCGACGAGGTCCGCGCGGCGATGCCCGACGCGGCGATCACCACCGACATCATCGTCGGCTTCCCCGGCGAGACCGAGGAGGACTTCCAGGCGACCCTGGACGTCGTCGCCGAGTCCCGCTTCTCCAGCGCGTTCACCTTCCAGTACTCGAAGCGCCCCGGTACGCCGGCCGCGACGATGGCGGGCCAGCTGCCCAAGGAGGTCGTCCAGGAACGCTACGAGCGCCTGGTCGAGCTGCAGAACCAGATCTCCTGGGACGAGAACAAGAAGATCGTCGGCCGCCGGGTCGAGCTGCTCGTCGCCGACGGCGAGGGCCGCAAGGACGCCGAGACGCACCGGATGAGCGGCCGCGGCCGCGACGGCCGGCTGGTGCATTTCGCGCCGACGGGCGCGAATGTCGATCGCGGGGTGCGGCCCGGCGACATCGTCGAGACGGTCGTCACCTACGGCGCGCCGCACCACATGGTCGCCGACGGGGACCTGGTCTCGCACCGCCGGACGCGTGCGGGCGACAACGCCGAGGCGGGGCTGCGGCCCAAGACCAACGGCGTCACGCTGGGCCTGCCGGGCTTCGGTGCCCCGGCGGTCCGGCCCGAACCGGTGAGCGGGTGTGCGTTGTGACCGAATCCCAGAAGTCCGGCGAGCTGGACGAGCTGGCCGCCGAGATCGACGAGGTCGGGCAGCAGGCGTCCCGCACGGTCGAGCTCGGCCGGCGCGGGTTCACCATCGCCGTGTTCACGTTCGTGCTGCTCGGCTGCCTGCTGCTGCCGTGGGTCGGCGACCACGCCGGCTGGCAGGTGCTGGCCGGCGAAGGGGGCGGCATCCCGCAGCTGTTCGCCGCGACGTCGACCGCCGTCGGCGTTGTCGCGTCCGCGCTCGCGCTGGTGACGCGCCGCTGGTGGCTGGCCTGGGTCTGCGCCGCCGGCGGCTGGTTCGCCTCGGTGGACGGCCTCCTCGCCATCTGGTCGCAGCAGTCGTCCCACGCCCCCGGCGCGGCCGGTGGCGGGCCCGGCGCCGGCCTGATCATCGCCTGGATCGCGATGATCTGCCTCGCCGTCCAGTGGATGCGCACGGCCTTTTCGCGCTCCTAGAGCACCACGATCCCGATCAGGCCCGACACGACACCGACGTAGAGCTCGGTCTCCGGGTGGAACACCCGCAGCGTGACGTTCGCGCGGATCTTGAAGCTCACGCTGAACTTGAAGACGCCGTTGGGCTTGCAGGTCCCGGTGGTCAGGTCGACCCAGACGCCGCCCTTGAGCTGCTGGACGACCACCGGCTCGCCGCCGGAGACGGACTCCTGCCCGCCGAGGTCGGCGAACGAGCCCTTGATCTTCGTCTCCTCGCCGACCTTGACGCGGTTCTTCTCGGCCTTCGCCTCGAGCTTGGCCTTGTGCTTCTTGCCTTGGACGGCGGCCGGGGCCGGGCCGGTGGCCGCGAGAGCGACAGTGGGGGCCGCGAGCGCGACGGCGCAGGCGATGACCAGTGCGGACCCGAGGTTCGATGGCTTCATGATCGAAGTGCAGCACCCGGGCGGCGGAAAAGCGCCGGAAGACCCCCGGCCGTGCCGGACACCCGACCCCTTCAGGTGACGCGCTGACCGTCCGCGTGCCCGAAAACCGTGAATGGCACATCGAGGGACTTCAAGTCCCTCGATGTGCCATTCACGGCACTTCCAGCCTGGCTCAGCGGTCGGCGATGGCCGCCTCCGCGGCCTGCAGCCACTCGCGCCACTGCGCGGCCTGCTCGTCGGCCTTCTTCGCGCGGCGCTCGTCGCCCGCCGCGCGCGCCTTTTCGGCCTGGCTCTCGAACTGCTCGACGCGCTCGCGGAACTGCGCGGCCCGGGCCTGCGCCTCCGGGTCCGTGCGGCGCCAGCGGGAGTCCTCGGCCGACTTCACCGAGTCCTGGACGGCCTTCAGCCGGCCGTCCAGCTCGCGGATGCGCTCGCGCGGGACCTTGCCGATCTCGTCCCACTGCTCCTGGATCTTGCGCAGTGCGTTCTTCGCGGCTTCGAGGTTCGAGGCGGCGTCGATCTTCTCGGCCTCGACCAGCAGCTCCTCCTTGCGGGACGCGTTGGTCGAGAACTCGGCGTCGCGCTCGGTGAAGACCGCGGACCGGCGGGCGAAGAACTTGTCCTGCGCGGCGCGGAAGCGCTGCCAGAGGGCCTCGTCGCTGTCCTTCGGCGCCCGGCCGGCGGCCTTCCACTCGGTCATCAGGTCCTTGTAACGACCGGCGGTGTCGCCCCAGTCGTCGGACTCGCTGATGGCCTCGGCCTCGGCGATGAGCTCTTCCTTGCGCGTCTTGGCCGAGGCGCGCTGCTTGTCCAGCTCGGCGAAGTGGGAGCCACGCCGCCGGTTGAAGCCCTCGCGGGCCTTGGAGAACCGCTTCCACAGCTCGTCGTCGGTCTTGCGGTCGACGCCCTTGACCGTCTTCCACTCGTCCAGGATCGCGCGCAGCCGGTCGCCGGCCGCCTTCCACTGGGTGGAGTCGGCGGCGATCTTCTCGGCTTCCTCCGCCAGCTCCTGCTTCCGGGTGACGGCCGCGGCGCGGGCTTCCTCACGCTCCAGCTTCGCGCTGGCCAGGGCCTTCTCGGCGTGCCCGATGACGTACTCCAGGCGCGCGCCCAGGGCGGCCAGGTCACCGACCAGGGACGACTCGGCCAGCCCGTCGCGCAGCTGCGTGGCGCTCGAGAGCGCGTGCTTCGGGTCGCCGGCGCCCGAGGCCAGGCGCGTCTCCAGCAGCTCGACCTCGGTCCGCACGTCGTCGAAGCGGCGGGCGTAGTGCACCAGGCCCTCGTCGGGGCTGCCTGCCTGCCAGACGCCGACGGCGCGTTCGCCCTCGGCGGTGATGACGTAGACAGTGCCCTCTTCGTCGACCCGGCCCCAGGTGGACGGGGTGGGCTCGGCGGGCGGCACGGGCGGTGCGGCGTGCCCGGTGTGCAGCGCGTGCGGCACCGGGTGCGGGGCCGGGGTACCGGTGGAAGTGTTCTCCTGGGCCATCGCAGGCTCCTTATCGCCTGTACGCCCGCTCGCGCGGGCGCCCCGCCGTTGCGGCGGGGCCGGGTAATGCGGTCGTCACGGGCCGTGCTCGGATGCTACGGCCTCCACGCGGCATTCAAGCAGCTCAGCGCGCACCGTGGTACCGGATGAGCCACCCGAAGCTCGTGATCCTACTTCCGGTGGACGCTCCGTGTCCGGACGCCGGTATCGTCAGCCGCCGTGACCAGCCCCGCCGCCGTGCCCCCGATCCGCCCGGTCGCGGTGGTCGGGCCGACGGCCACCGGCAAGACCGCGCTCGCCGTCGAACTGGCGCTGAAGCTCGGCGGGGAGGTCGTCAACGCCGACGCGCTGCAGCTCTACCGCGGCATGGACATCGGCACCGCCAAGGCCACTGAGCAGGAACGTCGCGGCGTTCCGCACCACCTGCTCGACGTGCTGGACGTGACCGAGACGGCGTCCGTCGCGGCCTACCAGCGTGACGCGCGCGCCGAAGTGGAGCGGCTCCTGGCCGCGGGCCGGGTGCCCGTGCTGACCGGTGGATCCGGGCTCTACGTCCAGGCGGTGCTCGACGACCTGCGCTTCCCGGGCACCGACCCGGCCGTGCGCGCGCGGCTCGACGCGGAGGCGGAAGAACGGGGCACGCCGACCCTCTACACCCGGTTGGGTGAACGCGATCCGGTCGCCGCGGCCGCGATCCTGCCGACCAACACCCGCCGGATCGTGCGCGCGCTGGAAGTCATCGAGATCACCGGGGAGCCGTTCTCCGCGAACCTGCCGAAGCCGGGGCCTGCTCGCTACGGCACGGCCGTGATCGGCGTCGACCGCGCGCCCGAAGAGCTCGACGAGCGCGTGAACGAGCGCGTCCGGCGGATGTTCGAGGCCGGGCTGGTCGACGAGGTTCGCGAGCTGCTGGCGCGCGGCCTCCGGGACGGGAAGACGGCGTCGCGCGCGCTCGGCTACCAGCAGGTGATCATCGAGCTGGACGGCGAGGGCGACTTCGAGGCCGCCGCGGCGGCGACGGCGCAGGCCACCCGGCGCTTCGTCCGGAAGCAACGGTCCTGGTTCCGGCGCGACCAGCGGATCCACTGGTTCGACGGCGCCGAAGCCGGGCTGGCCGCACGCGTCCTGGATACCCTGGCCCGGTAACCTTGCCCCCATGGGCGGAATCGAGTTCCTCAAGGGGCACGGCACGCAGAACGACTTCGTTCTGCTCCCCGACGCGGCGGGCCGCCTCGAACTGACCGAGGCGCGGATCGCCGCGCTGTGCGACCGCCACCGCGGCCTCGGGGCGGACGGCGTGCTCCGCATCGTCCGGGCCGACGCGCTCGAACTGCCGTCGGCGGGCGAGTGGTTCATGGACTACCGCAACGCGGACGGTTCGATCGCGGAGATGTGCGGCAACGGCGTGCGCGTCTTCGCGCGGTACCTCGTGGATTCGGGCCTCGCGGCGGAAGGCGGGTTCGTCGTCGGCACCCGGGCGGGCGACCGCCCGGTGGTGGTGCACCCGGACCGGTCGGTGACCGTGCAGATGGGCCCGGCGACGATCACCGGCACCTCGGTCACCGTGGTCGCGGGCCGGCCGTTCTCCGGCGTGGCCGTCGACGTCGGCAACCCGCACCTGGTGACGGTGCTCGACGACACCGACGTCGCGGACCTGGACCTGCGCGACCAGCCCGACTACGACCACGACGTCTTCCCGAACGGCGTCAACCTGGAGTTCGTCAACCGCCTCGGCGAGGGCGCGCTGCGGATGCGCGTCCACGAGCGCGGGGTGGGGGAGACCCGCGCCTGCGGCACCGGCACGGTGGCCGCGGTCGCGGCGGCCTTCCACCTGGCGGGCACCGACACCGGTGCGTCCACAGTGGACATCCCGGGCGGCCGGGTCGAGGTGACGGTCTCGCGCGGGGCGTCGACGCTGTCGGGCCCGGCGGAGATCGTGGCCCGCGGCGAAATCGACGACGCCTGGTGGGCCGCCGCCGGTTCCTGACCGGCGTGTTCTGCCGCGTCGACCGGCGGAATGGGCATCCGTAACAAATGCCCGGACGTGAGCGACCTTGGGTCCGCAATCAGGACTTCGTCGTATTCACGTGAGGGTAGGTGTCCGGATGGATACTTTCGTGATCATCCTGGCTCTGTGTGCGTTGGCCGGTTTCCTCGGGTGGCAACGATTCGCAACGAACAACGCGGTGGCCACCACTTCGGTGCGCTCGCCGCACGACGTGCGGCGCACGCAAGAAATCGTCGATGCGGCTTTCGGTGGTGCCAGGGCGATGCTCTGGACCACGGCGTCCGGCCCGGGGAACATCAACAAGCGCCGCCGGGGGAAAGATCGCGGCATCACGATGTCCATCGACATCGAGGCGATTCCCGGTGGTGGCTCGCAGGTGGACATGTGGGCGTCCCAGACCAACGTTTACTTCGGGCTTTTCGTCAATTTCTCGGGCGCGGTCAACAGCCGCAAGAAGGCGATTTCGCGCCATCTCACGAGTTGATCCCGTGGCGAAGTCACGATTGTCACCCCGTTGATCGACGAGAGGACACGGGAGATGCCCGGCTACGACCCCCAGTGCGGCAACTGCCATCGCTGCTCGAAGTGCCGCGGTGACGGCACGGTGATGGTCAGGAAGTACGACAGGGACAAGCACTACGACGTCCGCGAGACCTGTCCGACGTGTAACGGCGTCGGCGGTTCCGTCGGCGTCGGTGAGCATCGGCACAACTGACGAACCAGGGGCCGCGTCGGTGGGGGTGCTACCCCCGCTGACGCGGCCCACCCGGGTTCGTCAGCCGCCGACGGTCACTTCCAGCGCCGGCTCACCGTCTCGCGTGGTCACCTCCGCGATCGCGCCCGCCAGCCGGATGTCCGGCTCGATGCGGGCGAAGCGCTCCAGCACGTCGGCCGGGCCGGTCACCGTCAAGGTTTCCACCGCCGTGCGCATCGAGACCTTCGCGTCCGTCTTCGCCCGGCGCACCGCCGCGATCACCTCGCCCGCCAGCGTCAGCAAGGCGGGGTCACCGTCGACAGCCGGTCCGACGGGCCACGGCGCCCGGTGCACCGAACCCTCCTGCCACCACGACCACACCTCTTCGGTCGCGAACGGCAGGAACGGCGCCAGCAGCCGCAGCACCGCCGACAACGCCGTCACCAGTGCCGCCTGGGCCGACGAAGCTCCCGAGGGACCGCTGTCGCCGTACGCGCGGCCCTTCACCAGCTCGACGTAGTCGTCGCAGAACGTCCAGAAGAACGTCTCGGTCACCTGCAGCGCCCGCGCGTAGTCCAGCGCCTCCAGCGCCGCGGTCGCCTGCGTGACCACCGCCGTCAGCGAAGCCAGCAACGCCCGGTCCAGCGGTTCGGTGACCGCCGCGGACACCGACGGCACACCCAGGCCGAGCACGAACCGGCTGGCGTTGAGCAGTTTTGTCGCCAGCCGCCGGCCGACCTTCATCTGGCCCTCGTCCACCGCCGTGTCGACGCCGGGGCGCGCGCTCGCCGCCCAGTACCGCACCGCGTCCGAGCCGAACCGCTCCAGCAGGTCCACCGGTGTCGTGACGTTGCCCTTGGACTTCGACATCTTCTTGCGGTCCGGGTCGAGCACCCAGCCGGCGATCGACGCCGCCCGCCACGGCAGCACGCCGTGCTCCAGCTCCGCGCGCACCGCCGTCGAGAACAGCCAGGTGCGGATGATCTCGTGCGCCTGCGGCCGCAGGTCCATCGGGAAGACCCGCTCGAACAGGTCGTCGTCGAGGCTCCAGCGGCCGACGATCTGCGGGGTCAGCGACGACGTCGCCCACGTGTCCATCACGTCGGCTTCGGCGACGAAACCGCCCGGCACGCCCCGCTGGTCCTCGGTGAACCCGGGCGGGACGTCGCTGCTCGGGTCCACCGGCAAGGACTCCGGCAGCAGCCGCGCTTCGTAGTCGGGCTCACCACTCGCGTCCAGCCGGTACCACAACGGGATCGGCACGCCGAAGAACCGCTGGCGGCTGACCAGCCAGTCGCCGGCGAGGTTCGCCACCCACGACGAGTAGCGCACCTTCATGTGCTTCGGCACCCAGTTCAGCTCTTCGCCGCGGGCGAGCATCTTCTCGCGGAACGCCGGGTCGTTCCCGCCGTTGCGGAGGTACCACTGACGGCTGGCGACGATCTCCAGCGGCTTGTCGCCCTTCTCGTAGAACTTCACCGAGTGCGTGATCGGCCGCGGCTCGCCGCGCAGGGCCCCGGCTTCGCGCAGCAGGCGGACCAGGATCTCGCGTCCCGTGTGGACGGTCTTGCCCACCAGCGGCGCGTAGGCGTCCGCGGGCACGCCGTGCGGCGCGTCGGGCAGGAACCGGCCGTCCCGGCCGAGCACCACGCGGGTCGCGAGCCGCAGCTCGCGCCACCACGTGACGTCCGTGGTGTCGCCGAAGGTGCACACCATCGCGATGCCACGGCCCTTTTCGGGATCCGCCAGGTGGTGCGCGACCACGGGCACCTCGACGCCGAACACCGGCGTCCGCACGGTTTTCCCGAACAGCGGCCGGAACCGTTCGTCGTCCGGGTGCGCCACCAGCGCCACGCACGCGGGCAGCAGCTCGGGCCGGGTCGTCGCGATCACGACGTCCGAGCCGTCTTCGGCGGTGAACGCCAGGTCGTGGAACGCGCCGGGGCGTTCACGGTCTTCCAGCTCGGCCTGCGCGACGGCGGTGCGGAACGAGACGTCCCAGAGCGTCGGCGCTTCGGCCTGGTAGGCCTCGCCGCGGGCGAGGTTGCGCAGGAACGCGCGCTGCGAGATCAGCCGCGAGTCGTGCCCGATCGTCTGGTAGGTCATCGTCCAGTCGACGGACAGCCCGAGCTGCCGCCACAGCGCTTCGAAGACCTTTTCGTCGGTCACCGTCAGGGATTCGCACAGCTCGACGAAGTTCCGCCGCGAGATCGCGACGGTGTTCTTTCCTGGGTCCTTGCCGGGCTTGTCCGGCGCCCGGAAGCCCGGGTCGTAGGGCAGCGACGGGTCGCAGCGGACGCCGAAGTGGTTCTGCACCCGGCGTTCGGTCGGCAGGCCGTTGTCGTCCCAGCCCATCGGGTAGAACACCTCGAACCCGCGCATCCGCTTGAACCGCGCGAGGACGTCGGTGTGGGTGTAGGAGAAGACGTGCCCGATGTGCAGCGACCCGCTGACCGTCGGCGGCGGGGTGTCGATCGAGTAGATCTCGTCCCGGGTTTTGGTGCGGTCGAACCGGTAGGCGCCGGTGGACTCCCATACGGGTACCCACTTGGCCTCCAGACCGTCGACACCGACCTTGTCCGGGACCTGTGGGCTCGTGAAGGGAGTTGTCATGCGGCAACTCTAGGCGGCCGCGGAACCCGTTTTCGCCGTGGTCGGCAGATCGCGCATGTGCCGCAACGGCGAGAAGACCACCCACAGCACCGCGGCCGCCTCGCCGGCGATGGCCACCCACGTCGCGCCGCGCAGCCCGAGTCCTTCACCGAGCGCGCCGCCCAGCAGGCCGCCCAGCGGTATCACGCCCCAGACGACGAACCGCACGCTCGCGTTCATCCGGCCGAGCAGCCGGTCCGGGCAGATCGCCTGCCGGTAGGACACCTGCGCGATGTTGTAGATGATGATCCCGAACCCGCCGACCGCCGCGCCGAGCCCGGCCAGCCCGAGCCGCCAGTCCGGTGCGGCGAACGGGAACAGCAGGTTGGCCGGCGTGGTGCACAGCGGGACCAGCCAGATCGCCCGCGACTGGCCGAGCCGCCGGGTCACCGCGCCCGAGCAGACCGCGCCGAGGATCCCGCCGGCGCCGCCGACCGCGAGAAGCACGCCGACCGCGGCCGGCTGCAGCCCGACGGTCCGCGTCAGGAACAGCACCTGCACGGCGTTGAACGCCCCGCCGAAGAAGTTCGCCGTCGCCGTCGTCCCGACGATGGCCCGCAACGGCCTGTCGGAGAACACGAACCGCAGACCTTCGGCGATCTGCGGGAGCAGCCGGGCGTGGCCGCCGCGCTCCGGTTCGGGCTCTCGCGCGCGAATCCGCAGCAGGCACAGCGCCGACGTCAGGTAGCCGAAGCCGGTGATCAGCACGGTGTTCGCCGCGCTGACCAGCTGGACCAGGACGCCCGCGGCGCCCGGCCCGGCGATCTGCGCCGTGGATTGGACGGCCTGGAGCTTGGCGTTGCCCTCCAGGAGGTGCTCGCGGCCGACGAGCGAGGGCAGGTACGACTGGTATGCGATGTCGAAGAACAGCGTCGCGATGCCCACGAGCAGCACGACGACCAGCAGTTGCGCGAGCGTCAGCACCCCGGCCCACCAGGCGAGCGGCACGCTGAGCAGCAGTGCGAACCGGGTGAAGTCGGCCGTGAGCATGACGCGGCGGCGCCGCAGCCGGTCGACCCACACCCCGGCGGGCAGCCCGATCAGCAGGAACGCGAGCGTCTCGGCCGCGGTGAGCAGGCCCATCTCGAACGGCGTCGCGGCCAGCGTCACCGCCGCGAGCAGCGGGACGGCGGTGTTGCCGACGAACGTGCCGAACTGGCTGGCCGTGTCGCCGGCCCACAGCCGCCGGAAGTCGGCGTGGAAGAAGAGTGATGACCCCCTGGACATGCTCCCGAGTCTGCCGCGAGTGATTGGAAAGTGTCAATCACTATGCGCTCTAGGCTGTGCCCGTGCTCTCCGCGAAACGACGTGCCGCGACCGAAGCCGAGGCCGCCGCGCTGGCCTCCGGAATACGGCTGCGCATCATCCGGTTGACCTTCTCCGAGGCCCTGACCAACAAGGAGCTCGCCGAGCGGCTCGGCCGCGACCCGGCGACCACCCTGCACCACGTGCGCAAGCTCGTGGACACCGGCTTCCTGGCGGCCCAGCCGCCCCGGCGCGGCACCCGGGGCGCCCGGGAAATCCCCTACCTCTCCACGGGACTTTCGTGGACACTCGACTCATGCGGTGATCGGGGCGTTGAAGAGGCGGTGCTCGAGGCCTACCTGGCCGAGATCGCCGAAACCGGGTTCGAGGGCGTGCACCAGTCACGCCTGGTCGTCCAGGTGGCCCCCGAGGAGCGCGAAGAGCTGGACAGCCGGCTGAACGCCCTCCTCGAGGAGTTCCGCGCGCGCCCGCGCCGTCCCGGCGCGGAACGCACCGCGATCTACCTCGCCACCTATCCGAGCAGCTGAAGAAGTTCGGTTCCGCGTCGAAACGTGGGACCATGGAGGCACGATGACAGATCTGACACACACCGAAGACCACGACGACGACCGGTACGACGCCGAACTGTCCACGGGCGAGATGGAGCTCGAGGACCGCGCGTCACTGCGCCGGGTCGCGGGGCTGTCCACCGAGCTCGACGACGTCACCGAAGTCGAGTACCGGCAACTGCGGCTCGAACGGGTCGTGCTGGTCGGCGTGTGGACCGAGGGCACCGCCCTGCAGTCCGAGGCGTCGCTGGCCGAGCTGGCGCGCCTGGCCGAGACCGCGGGTTCGGAAGTCCTCGAAGGTCTCATCCAGCGGCGGACCAAGCCGGACCCGGCCACCTACATCGGCTCGGGCAAGGTGCGGGAAGTGCGCGACATCGTCGGGTCCACCGGCGCCGACACCGTGATCTGCGACGGCGAGCTCTCGCCGGGCCAGCTGCGGCAGCTCGAGGAGAAGGTCAAGGTCAAGGTCATCGACCGGACCGCGCTGATCCTCGACATCTTCGCCCAGCACGCCCGGTCCAAGGAGGGCAAGGCGCAGGTCGAGCTGGCCCAGCTGCAGTACCTGATCCCGCGGCTGCGCGGGTGGGGTGCGTCGCTGTCCCGGCAGGCCGGTGGCCGCGCCGGGGGCGCGAACGGCGGCGTGGGCCTGCGTGGTCCCGGTGAGACCAAGCTCGAGACCGACCGGCGGCGGATCAACAAGCGCGTGGCGAAGCTGCGCCGGGAGATCGCCGCGATGGACACCATCCGCGAGACCAAGCGCGGCCGCCGGGTGGCCAACGAGGTGCCCAGCGTGGCGATCGTCGGCTACACGAACGCCGGCAAGTCGAGCCTGCTCAACGCGCTGACCGGCGCCGGGGTGCTGGTGGAGGACTCGCTGTTCGCCACCCTCGACCCGACCACGCGGCGCACGCAGACCGCGGACGGGCGCACCTACACGCTGACCGACACCGTCGGGTTCGTGCGGCACCTGCCGCACCAGCTGGTGGACGCGTTCCGCTCGACGCTGGAAGAGGCCGCGGACGCGGACCTGCTGGTGCACGTGGTCGACGGGTCCGACCCGGCGCCGGAAGAGCAGGTCAGCGCCGTGCGCGAGGTGCTCGGCGAGATCACGCGCAAGCGCAAGGAGCCGCTCCCGCCGGAGCTGCTGGTGATCAACAAGACGGACGCGTCCGACGAGGTCACCCTCGCCCGGCTGCGGCACGCCTTGTCCGGCTCCGTGCAGGTTTCGGCGCGGACCGGGGCCGGCATCGAAGCACTCGTCGACGTGATCTCCGAACGCCTGCCGCGGCCCGAGGTCACCGTCGAGGTGCTGGTGCCCTACGCGCGCGGCGAGCTCGTCGCACGGGCGCACTCGGACGGCGAAGTGCTGGAAGAGGAGCACGTCGAGGAGGGC
Source organism: Amycolatopsis sp. NBC_00355 (assembly GCF_036104975.1). Classification (GTDB taxonomy): domain Bacteria; phylum Actinomycetota; class Actinomycetes; order Mycobacteriales; family Pseudonocardiaceae; genus Amycolatopsis. Next base: position 9,350,912 of record NZ_CP107982.1, read on the forward strand.
ACGCGCCTGCTGGTGCGGGTCCGCCCGGATTTCGCCGCCGCTTTACGGGAGTACGAGACCAACTCGACCAGGGCCTGACACGTCTCCGTAGTGTGCGATCAAAGTGGTCGCACACTACGGAGGTGGCTGGGGTGCGCTTGGCGGTCGCGATTGCGGCGGGTTTCCTGGCTTTGCTGAGCGGACCGGTACCGGCGTCGGCGGCGGAGACGCCTCAGCCCCTGTGCACGGTGAAGGACTCGCGCCTCGGTGAACTGTCGGGGCTCGTGTCCGACGGCGAACACCTCTACGCGATCAACGACGGCGGCACCAAGGTCCAGGTGTTCGTCCTCGGTCGCGACTGCAAGGTGCAGAAGGTCCTCAGCGACAAGACGGATCCGTTCGACGTCGAAGACCTGGCCCGCACGCCCGACGGGCGGCTCTGGCTGTCCGACACCGGCGACAACCTGAAGGGCCGGCTGACCGTCGCGCTGCTCGAGCTGAGCCCCCAGGGCAAGCTCACGCTGCACCGGCTCACCTATCCCGACGGCCAGCACGACACCGAAGCCCTGATCATGGACAAGGCGGGAACGCCGTACCTGATCACCAAGGACGTCCTCGGCGACGCGAAGGTCTACCGGCCTGCCGGTCCGCTGGCCAGCCCCGGCCCGACCAACCTGGAGAAGGTCGGCTCGGTGAAGATCGCGACCACCGACACGCAGGGCGGCCCGGTCGGGTCGATCGGCTCGGTCCTGGTCACCGGCGGCGCGTCCACGGCCGACGGCACGGTCGTCGCGCTGCGCACCTACACCGACGCCTACCTCTACGCCGCACCCGACGGCGATGTCCTCGCCGCGCTGCAGCGCACCCCGGTCCGGATCCCGTTGCCGGGGGAGAAGCAGGGCGAGGCGATCGCGTTCGATCCCGACGGCACGCTGCTCTCGGGCAGCGAAGGGGCCGGCCAGCCCCTCCGCGCGGTGCGGGGCGCGGCCGCTCTGGCCGCGCAGTCCGGCGCACCGGCGGAGGGCAAAGCCTCGACCGGCACCGGCGCGTCGTCCGGTTCGGCGGGGGACGGGGCCGGGCTCCCCATCCTGCCCGCCGCGGGGATCACGCTCGCAGTGGTCGGGATCGGCTGGTTCGGGTTCAGCAAGCTGCGTCGCCGAAGCCGCCGATAGTCCTGGCGGGCTTGGCTCCCCACGGCCAAGACCACTCGATCCGGTGAAGATCAGCCCCAGCCTCGGCGGTGCGAACCTCGGGCTTCACTTCCCAGGCGACCGAGGCGGGGGTCCGGGGGCTCGCCCCGGGCGGGTCTGGGGACTTGCCCCAGAAGACACGTGGAGCGGGTGGCCGTGGTCCGCGCTTGTCCGCGGACACACCTCGCCCCCTCCACCTCGCTACAGGCGGCGGAGGACCGCCACGACCTTGCCGAGCACCGTCGCGTCGTCGCCGGGGATCGGCTCGTACGCCTCGTTGTGCGGCATCAGCCAGATGTGGCCGCCCTTGCGCTTGAACGTCTTGACCGTGGCCTCGCCGTCGATCATCGCCGCGACGATCTCGCCGTTGTCCGCGTCCGGCTGCTGCCGGACCACGACCCAGTCGCCGTCGGTGATGGCCGCGTCGATCATCGAGTCACCGGTGACCTTGAGCAGGAACAGCTCACCTTCGCCGACGATCTCCCGCGGCAGCGGGAAGACGTCTTCGATGGACTGCTCGGCCAGCACCGGGCCACCGGCGGCGATCCGGCCGACCAGCGGCACGTACGCCGCCTTCGGCATGACCGGCTGCTGGTCCATCTCGATGCCCATGGGGTTGTCGTCGGTCGCGGAGAGCACGCCGACCGCGCGCGGCCGGTTCGCGTCCCGGCGCAGGTACCCCTTGCGCTGCAACGCCCGCAGCTGGTGCGAGACCGACGACGTCGACGTCAGGCCCACCGCCTCGCCGATCTCGCGGACGCTGGGCGGGTAGCCGAACCGGCTCACCCACGAGCGGATCACGTCGAGCACCTGCTGCTGGCGGACGGTGAGGGCGTCGTCCACGTCGTACACCTCGGGCATGGAGGCCACCTTTCCGGTGCCCCCGGGGGACCCACTGGTCCTGCCCGCCTTGTTCTCCTTCGCCACTGCGTCGCCTCCCAGACGTTCGCTGCACGTATGCGCGCCGGCCGCCGTCCGCTGGGTGCGGGCAGCCTCGCCGGCGGCATCTGCCCGGCAGATGCCCTGGTCACCGACGTTAGCCCCCGGGCACGGCGATTTCAAACATCTGTTCGATCGACACGCCGTGTCCGCTCGATTTTGTCGGTGGCAGGTGGTAGACCTTCGCACGGACGTTCGATAGAACGCCTGTTCGACCTTGATCCGCGAACCGCTCCCGGTTCCCGGATCAGGCGGACACCTGGGTTTAGAGGAGGTTCGGATGTCCATTCTGGCCGAACGTGGTCCGGCTCGCCCGGCGACCCCGGTTCCGGCGCAACCCCGCCCTGTGCGCGTGCTGCGCGGGCGGCGCGGAGAGGTGCGGCGCCCGCCGACGCGCGCGAGGGTGGTCGCGGGCCGTCGCCCGGCCGGCGCGCCCTGCGCGGCGCCGCGGCGGGTGCCGGTGCGGTGGCCGTGGCTCGCCGCCGTCGCCGTCGCAGCCTGTCTCGTGGTCACCGGATTGGGGCTTCTCGGCGGCGGTGGCACGGGCGCTCCGGTGCCCGAGTCGACCGCCACGGTCTCGGTCGAGCAGGGCGACACGCTGTCCGCGCTGGCGTCCCGATTCGCGCCAAGCAGCGACCCTGGCGCGGTTGTCGCCCGGATCAAGGAGCTCAATCGCCTGGACCAGGGCGTTCTCGTGCCCGGGCTGGCGCTCACGGTCCCGGTCGCCGACCCGGCCGCGGTTCCCGCACCCTGATGCCGCCACCGTCCGCCGTGGCCGTCAACCACTCTCACCCGGGCGGGTTCCCGCCCGGTCGCGCCGCTTGCGCGTGTACCTCCCGAGTCCTACTCTCTGCCGCTATATGTAGTAGTTACACCGCTGTAGTTGGTCCACAGGTTGGGGTAGTCTGGACAGCAGTTGTCCACAGTTGACCGGCTTTTACCCACCGGATGTCCACATGTCGATCACCAGGGTGCAGGGGTACCCGGTGATCGCAGCACGGCCGCGCGTGGCGGCCGGGACGTCGACCGGGGCGGCCGGCGCGGAGGGGAAGGTGATCGGCGGATGAGGTGCCCGTTCTGCCGGCATGCGGACTCTCGGGTCGTCGACTCCCGAGAGGTGGATGAAGGCCAGGCGATCCGCAGGCGGCGCTCGTGCGCGTCCTGCGGCAGGCGGTTCACGACGTCGGAGACGATGGTGCTCGCCGTCGTGAAGCGCTCCGGGGTCACCGAGCAGTTCAACCGGGACAAGGTGGTCAGCGGCGTCCGCCGTGCGTGCCAGGGCAGGCCGGTCGACGACGACGCGCTGCAGCAGCTCGCGCAGCGCGTGGAGGAGTCGATCCGCTCCGCCGGGCTGGCCGAGATCCCGAGTCACGAGGTCGGCCTGGCGATCCTGGGCCCGCTGCGTGAGCTCGACGGGGTCGCCTACCTCCGGTTCGCCAGTGTCTACCGCTCGTTCTCCTCGGTCGAGGACTTCGAGAAGGAGATCGCCGACCTTCGTGAGGCCATCGCGGGTGCTGCTGCGCCGAAGGAGAGCGATCAGCGCGACGACGGCGATTGACCGTCCCGCTGCGGGAGTGAGGGTTCGACCATGACCGAAACCGTGGGGACCGGGGCCAGGGCGGCCACCGGCAAGAAGAACAAGGCCGCCGGCGGGCTGAGCGTGAAGCGTGTCTTCACCACCGAGGGCGAGCACCCGTACGACCAGGTCACCTGGGAGCAGCGGGACGTCGTGATGACCAACTGGCGCGACGGCTCGGTCAACTTCGAGCAGCGCGGCGTGGAGTTCCCCGAGTCGTGGTCGGTCAACGCCACGAACATCGTCACCAGCAAGTACTTCCGGGGCGCCGTCGGCAGCCCCCAGCGCGAGCGCAGCCTCAAGCAGCTCATCGACCGCGTCGTGCACACGTACGTCAAGGCCGCCCGCGACCACGGCTACTTCACCTCGCCGCAGGACCTCGAGATCTTCGAGCACGAGCTCACCTGGATGCTGCTGCACCAGGTCTTCAGCTTCAACTCCCCGGTCTGGTTCAACGTCGGCACGTCGTCGAAGCAGCAGGTCAGCGCCTGTTTCATCCTCGCCGTCGACGACACCATGGAGTCGATCCTCAACTGGTACCGGGAAGAGGGCCTGATCTTCAAGGGCGGTTCCGGCGCCGGCCTCAACCTCTCCCGCATCCGCTCCTCGAAGGAACTGCTCACCTCCGGTGGCACTGCCTCGGGCCCGGTCTCGTTCATGCGCGGCGCCGACGCGTCCGCGGGCACCATCAAGTCCGGCGGCGCCACCCGGCGCGCGGCGAAGATGGTCGTGCTCGACGTCGACCACCCGGACATCGAGGAGTTCATCCAGACCAAGGCGCGCGAAGAGAAGAAGATCAAGGTCCTGCGCGACGCCGGGTTCGACATGGACCTCTCCGGCGCGGACATCTCCTCGGTGCAGTACCAGAACGCGAACAACTCGGTCCGCGTGTCCGACGAGTTCATGCAGGCGGTCGAGAACAACACGGACTTCGCGCTGCGCGCCCGGCTCACCGGCGAGGAGATCTCCCGGACCGACGCGAAGACGCTCTTCCGCACCGTGGCGCAGGCCGCGTGGGAGTGCGCCGACCCCGGCATCCAGTACGACGGCACGATCAACGACTGGCACACCTGCCCGGAGTCCGGCCGCATCACCGCGTCCAACCCGTGCAGCGAGTACATGCACCTCGACAACTCGAGCTGCAACCTCGCCTCGCTGAACCTGCTCAAGTTCGTCACGCCCGAGGGCACCTTCGACGCCCCGCTGTTCGCCCGCGCGGTCGAGTTCGTGATCACCGCGATGGACGTCTCGATCTGCTTCGCGGACTTCCCGACCGAGCCGATCGCCGACACCACGCGGAAGTTCCGCCAGCTCGGCATCGGCTACGCCAACCTCGGCGCGCTGCTGATGGCGCTGGGCCACGCGTACGACTCCGACGGCGGCCGCGCGCTCGCGGCGGCGATCACGTCGCTGATGACCGGCGTCTCCTACCGGCGTTCGGCGGAGCTGGCCCAGGCCGTCGGCGCGTACGAGGGTTACGCCCGCAACGCCGAGCCGCACCAGCGCGTCATGCGCAAGCACGCGGCGGCGAACGAGCTCGTCCGCACCTACCACGCGAACGACGCCGCGGTCCGCGCGCTGGCGACCGAGGAGTGGAAGCGCGGCATCGACATCGGCACGAAGCACGGCTGGCGCAACGCGCAGGCGTCGGTGCTCGCGCCCACCGGCACCATCGGTTTCATGATGGACTGCGACACCACCGGGATCGAGCCGGACTTCTCGCTGGTGAAGTTCAAGAAGCTCGTCGGCGGCGGCTCGATGCAGATCGTCAACCAGACCGTGCCGCGCGCGCTGGAGGCGCTCGGTTACCAGGCCGAGCAGGTCGAGGCGATCGTCGAGTTCGTGGCGCAGAACGGCCACGTCGTCGACGCGCCGGGGCTGCGGCCCGAGCACTACGAGGTGTTCGACTGCGCGGTCGGCGAGCGCTCGATCGCGCCGATCGGGCACGTCCGGATGATGGCCGCGGTGCAGCCGTTCCTGTCCGGCGCGATCTCGAAGACCGTCAACATGCCGGAGACGGCGACGGTCGAAGAGGTCGAGGAGATCTACTTCCAGGGCTGGAAGCTCGGCCTCAAGGCCCTCGCCATCTACCGCGACAACTGCAAGGTCGGCCAGCCGCTGTCGACGGCGAAGAAAGACAAGGTCGCGGCGGAGCCGGAGAAGGTCGTCGAGTACCGGCCGGTGCGCAAGCGCCTGCCGAAGAAGCGCCCGAGCCAGACGGTGTCGTTCACCGTCGGCGGCGCGGAGGGCTACCTGACGGCGGGCTCGTACCCGGACGACGGCCTCGGCGAGATCTTCGTCAAGCTCGGCAAGCAGGGTTCGACGCTGGCCGGCGTGATGGACGCGTTCTCGATGTCGATCTCGGTGGGCCTGCAGTACGGCATCCCGCTCGAGTTCTACGTCTCGAAGTTCTCCAACCTGCGTTTCGAGCCGGCCGGCATGACCGACGACCCGGACATCCGGATCGCCACGAGCGTGCTGGACTACCTGTTCCGCCGGCTGGCGCTGGACTACCTGCCGGAGGAAAAGCGCGCGCAGCTGGGCATCCTGTCCGCGGACGAACGCTCGGCCGAGGTCGAAGCCAACTACGGCGGCACCGTGGACCTCGGCGCCTTGCAGTCCACAGTGGACTCCTCGCCGGAGCCGCACACAGCGGAATCCGAGCACCCGCACCGCGAAGCCCAGACGACGACGGAGCTGATGGAACTCCGCCTCGGCAAGGCCGCGGACGCCCCGCTGTGCATGACGTGCGGAACGAAGATGCGCCCAGCGGGTTCGTGCTACGCCTGCGAAGGCTGCGGCGCGACCTCGGGCTGCAGCTGATCGGTCGTTTCCCGTTGCGTGGCCCGGGACACCGGAGTCGTGATCGACGACTACGTGTTCGCGGGCCACGCCGCGGTCGCCGGCGGTGCGCAGCGGCTGTCGGTGAGTGACTGCCTCGCCGACCTCGTCCTGTCCGAGCTCGGCGGGGACGATTGGTTCGGCGACTTCGCGACCGCGGCGGCCCGCGGTGAAACGGTGCTCACCGCCGGGGTTCCCGTGGAGCACGTCGAACGCGTGCTGGCCGACCTGGCCGCCGCGGGCCGGGTGCGGGGAAGCGGTGGCCTGCCGGACCGGCTGGGCCACCGGCTCCCCGTGCCGCGCGGGCGCGTCCTCGGGTTCGAGCCGATCGGGTTCGACGACGGAGCCGGGCATTCCTGGGCCTGCCTCGGCGGCCTGGTCGACGACGTCCGCGCGGCGACCGGCATCCGCCCGGCCGGCAACGGCCTGATCGAGGCGGAGACCGACGCCCGCGAAGCCGCCCGCTGGCTGACGGCGTCCGGGCTCGGCGACCCTAAGGTGCTCTTCTGGACTCCGGCGGTCGTGCTGGGCGCCCGCTAGCGCACGATCTCGGCGATGCCGAGCATGTTGCCCTCGCTGTCGCGGAACCACGCGGCCCGCTCGCCCCGGCCCTTGCTGGGGTAGTTGCCCTCGATGTCCATGATCCCGCCGACGCAGCCGTCGTACTCCTCGAACACGACACCGCGGGCGCGCAGCTCGGCGACCGCCGCTTCGACGTCGTCGACGTAGAACCCCATCTGGGTGAAGGAGCCGTCGGACGCGCCGGCGGAGGCGTAGAGGCAGAACACGCCGGACTCGCTCTCGTACCGCAGGCCGCCGGGCCGCTCCTCGGCCGGTTCGAGGCCGAGCCTTTCGGCGTACCAGCGGCGGGCGCGGGCCAGGTCCTGGGTGGGGATGCGGGCTTCGAACCGCAGGGTGATCGGCATCCGCCCGATGATAGGCCAGATGGCGGGGACGCCCCGGAATCACGACGGAAACCGCATCCGGAAACAATACATCCTGCATTTTCCGGCCTTTTTGAGGTGAATAACCTTGTTTTCACGTTAACATGTTCGACACTTTCGACCCCGTTGTCCCGGTTTCACTCGTTCGAGTTAACCTCTGCGGCGCGGGGGGAAGAAGGCTGTTCCTCCTGGTCGCGCTTTCGTGTGGATCCGGGGAGGGATCGCTCGATGACCTCGCTTGTCGCTGCCGAAACGACGCCGAGACCGCGGGAAAAACCGCAAAGCAAGGGATTTTCCCGCTGGTGGTCGAGCGCGCTGGTGCTCGTGATCTTCGCTTTCCTCGCCTGGCAACGCCGATGGGTCTGCGACGACGGCCTGATCGCCCTGCGCACCGTGGAAAACCTCCTCCACGGAAACGGTCCGGTGTTCAACGCCGGGGAACGGGTCGAGGCCAACACCAGCACTTTGTGGACGTACGTCCTGGCCGTAGGCGGTCTCCAGCCGTGGCTCCGGCTGGAATGGGTGGCCGTCGTCCTCGGGCTGGTTTCCGCCGTCGGCGGGCTGTTCTTCGGCCTCGACGGGGCCAGGCGCCTGTTCCCCGCCCAGCGGGTCGTGCCGGCCGGCGGCCTGGTGGTCCTGGCGCTGCCGCCCTTCTGGGACTACGCCACGTCCGGCCTGGAGACCGGCCTGGTCACGCTGTGGCTGTCCGTCGGGTGGTGGCAGCTGGTCCGGCACGCGGCCGGCGATCCCGTGCGAACCTGGCCGACCCTGCTGCTGATCGGCTGCGGCCCGCTGGTGCGCCCCGAGTTCGCCCTCGTCTCCGCGATCACGTTCGCCGCGCTGCTGGCCGTGACCAGGCCGGGGTGGCGCCGCGCGCTCGGCTGGCTCGGGCTCGCCGGCCTGCTCCCGGTGGCGTACCAGGTGTTCCGGATGGGCTACTACGGCCTGATCACGCCCAACACGGCGCTGGCCAAGGAGGCCACCCAGGCCCGCTGGGACCGCGGGTGGTTCTACCTCGTCGACCTGTTCGGCTCGTACTGGCTGCTGATCCCGCTCGCGCTGCTGCTCGCCGCCGCCGTGTTCGTCCTGCGACGCCTGGAGCGGAAGTCGCTGGTGGCCGCCCTCACGCCGGTGGCCTCCGGGATCCTGCTGGGGCTGTACGTCACCCGCGTCGGCGGCGACTACATGCACGCCCGGATGCTGCTGCCGGTGCTCACCTGCCTGCTGCTGCCGGTCATGGTCGTCCCCTTGACCCGGTGGACCGGCGCGCTCGTGCTGGCGGTCCTGGCCTGGACCGTCACCAGTGCGGTCGGCCTGCGCCCGGACTCGGCCGAGCAGCACAAGATCGGCGCGTACGGCATCAGCGACGCCCGGGTGTTCTGGGTGGACTCCACGCGCCACGAGCACCCGATCACCGCCGAAGACGCCGCGCTCCTGCCCGGTTACGTACAGGACATCCTCGCGGCCCGGGCCCACATCACCGGCCCGTCCGTCGCGGTGTCGGTGAACCTGACGTGGGTGGCCTACCCGGGGACGCGCACGGTGGTCTCGACACCCGGCGCGCTCGGTTTCCCGGGCATGCTCCTGCCGCGCGAGGAAACCCTGGTCGACGACCTCGGGCTCGCCGGCCCGCTCGCCGCGCACACCAGCGTGATCGCGAGCATGCCCGCGGGGCACCAGAAACTGCTGTCGCCGGCGTGGACCGTCGCCGACGCCGGAGCCGGGTCGCCGGCCCAGCTCTCGGCCGCCGGGAACGAAGTCATCTACTCGGAGGAGATCGCGGCGGCCCGGCTGGCGCTCGCCCGGCCCGAGATCCACGAGATGCTCGACTCGGTCCGCGCGCCCCTGACCTTCGACCGGTTCTGGAACAACCTGATCCACTCCGTCGGCCGCAGCCGGTTGCGCTTCGACCCCCGCCCGTTCGTCGCGGCGTACGAGCGCTGATCCTCACGGGATCTCCACCGGAACCGCCCACGGCGTCCACAGCCACCCGGCATCATCGGCGCGATGACCTACGAACACTGGCTCCACGACTTCACAGCCGAGGCCGAACGCCGGCGACACCGCGAGGAACCGCCGTGGGCGCGGGGCGCCCGGCTCGAGCCCGACGTCGCGCGGAGCATCCAGCGGTTCCAGGTCGGCGAGGCGGGGGACGGCGCCAACCTCGTCGCGAAGGCCGGGAGAGATGACGTTTACCTGGCCGCGGTGAAGCTCTTCGTCGCCGAAGAGCAGAACCACGCGCGGATGCTCGGGGAACTGCTGCGTGCCGCCGGCGTACCGACGATCACGAGCCACTGGTCCGACACCGTTTTCGTGCGGTTGCGGCGGGCGCTCGGGCTGCGGCTCGAGCTGATGGTGCTGCTCATCGCCGAGGTCGTCGCGCTGCGGTACTACCGCGCCCTGCGGGACGGCACCACCGACCCGCTCGTCACCCGGGTCGCGAGCCTGATCCTCGCCGACGAGGAACGGCACGTGCCCTTCCACTGCCACCGCCTCCGGATCGGCTTCGCGACGCTCGGCAAGGCGGCGGGCGCCCTGGTGTTCGGCGCCTGGCGGCTGCTCTTGCTGGGCGTGACGATCACGGTCGCCGCCGATCACGGGCGTGCCCTGCGCCGGCTCGGCGTCGGGCGGCTCGTCTTCGTCGCCGACGTGCTCGTCGCCTTCGAAGCCGCCCTCGCGCGGATCCGCGGTGACGAGCCGAAGCCGCGTCACGTCCCGAAGCGGGCCAGGCCGCGTGGCCTCTTCTAGAACGCCCCGGCCGCGAGGGCCCGCAGTGACGCCGTGATCCGCTCCGGCGTCACGCCCTGGCCGGTCTGGTGCAGGAACACCTCCGGGGCCAGCGGGGCCAGCAGGACGTCGGCCAGGACGTCCGGGTCCGGGGCGCCCGCCGCGACCGCCAGGATCCGGACGTGCGTGTGCCAGAAGCCGTACGCGCCCGTCTCGAAACGCGAATGGCCCACCTCCGTGCCCAGCACCAGGTGCGCGTGGCGGGTCAGCAGCTCGATCATCGCCGCGTAGAACGCCGCCAGCCGCTCGGCCGGGGGTGCGCCCGGGCCCAGTGGGGGAGCGCCGCGCAGCAACGACTCCTGCAGCCGGCGCTCGTGCTCGTCCAGCAGCGCCACCGCGATCGCCGCGCGGTCCGGGTAGCGGCGGTAGAGCGTGCCGCGGCCGACGCCGGCCGCGCGGGCGATGTCCTCCATCGTGACGTTCGCCGGGCCGTGGGCGGCGAACAGCTCCTCTGCGGCCGTCAGGACCTTCGCGCGGTTGCGGGCGGCGTCGGCGCGTTCGGGCATGGCGCCAGCCTAGGGAATATCCGGACGAGGCGTCCAGTTAGCCTCAAGTGGACACCGCGTCCACTTGAGGAGGAACCGTGACCCACCTGCTGCACCTCGACTCCAGTGCCCGCCGCACGTCGTTCTCGCGCGAGCTGTCCGCGCGCTACGCCGCGACCTGGGACGGCACCCGCACCTACCGCGACCTCGCCGCCGACCCGGTCCCCGTGATCGGCGAGGCCTGGACCGAGATCTGCGACGCGCTCCTGACCGCGGGCATCACCGATCCCGCGCACTACGCCGACGTCGTCGCGACGCCGGAGCAGAAGAAAGCCTGGGCGGTCGTCGAGCCGCTGCTGGCCGAGCTGCTCGAGGCCGACGTCGTCCTCATCGGCGCGCCGATGTACAACTTCTCGATCCCGGCCGCGCTCAAGACGTGGATCGACCAGGTGACGTTCCCGCGGATGTCGTTGCGCGGCAAGGCGTTCGTCATCGCCGGCGCCCGCGGCGGGACGTACGCGCCGGGCGCGCCGCGCGCGCCGTTCGACCACCACGAGGCCTACTTGCGGGCCTTCATCGCCGGGCACTACGACGTCGACGACGTCCGCTTCGTGCACGCCGAGCTGACCAACGCCCTGGTCGACCCGCACCTCGCCGCGCGCGAAGCCGACCGGGTGGCGTCCCGCGACCGGGCCCTCGAAAGCATCTGATGGGCTGGGTGACGCTGGTCTGCGCCGGGCTCGTCGAAATCGCCTGGTCGCAGAGCATCAAGCCGACGGAGAACTTCACGAGACCGTGGCCGACACTGCTGTGCTTCGTGCTCTGCGCGGCGGCCGTCTACCTGCTTTCGCGCGCGATGGACACCGTCCCGGTGGGCACCGCCTACGCGGTGTTCACCGGGATCGGCGCCGTCGGCGCGATCGTGCTCGGCGTCGTCGTGACCAAGGACCCGCTGAGTGTCGGCCGGGTGGCCGCGCTGGCCCTGATCGTCGGCGGCGTCGTGCTCGCGCGCGTCACTTCGTGAGCTGCTCCCACAGGAACTCGAAGACCAGCGCCCACTTGAACGCCAGCTGCTCGTTGTCCGCCGCGGCGCCGTGGCCGCCTTCGATGTTCTCGTGATACCGGACGTCGTGCCCCTGCTCACGCATCCGCGCCACCATCTTGCGGGCGTGGGCGGGGTGCACGCGGTCGTCGCGGGTGGACGTCACGAACAGCGACGGCGGATAATTCCGTCCACTGTGGACGTTCTGGTACGGCGAGTACTTCGAGATGAACTCCCACTCGGCGGCGTCGTCCGGGTCGCCGTACTCGGCCATCCACGACGCGCCGGCCAGCAGCAGGTGGTAGCGGCGCATGTCCAGCAGCGGCACCTGGCTGACGATCGCGCCGAACCGCTCCGGGTAGCGCGTCAGCATCACGCCCATCAGCAGGCCGCCGTTGCTGCCGCCCTGGATGCCGAGCTTCTCCGGCGTCGTGATGCCACGCTCGGCGAGATCCGCGGCGACCGCGCCGAAGTCCTCGTACACCCGGTGGCGCCGCGCCTTGATCGCCTGCGTGTGCCAGCTCGGCCCGTACTCGCCGCCGCCGCGGATGTTCGCGACGACGTACGTGCCGCCGCGCGCCAGCCAGCCGCGGCCGATCATCCCGCTGTAGGACGGCGTCAGCGACACCTCGAAGCCGCCGTAGCCGGTCAGCAGCGTCGGACCGCCTTCGGCACCGGACGGCCGGACGACGAAGTAGGGGATCTTCGTGCCGTCTTCGGACGTCGCGAAGTACTGCGCGACGTCCATCCCCGAAGCGTCGAAGAACGCCGGAGCCTGCTTCAGCACTTCGACCTCTTCGCCGACGTGGCCGTAGCTCAACGTCGACGGCTGGAGGAAGCCGCTGGAGTTGATCAGGTATTCGTCGCTGACGTCGGGATCGGTGTCGAAGATGTCCGCGCTGCCGAACTCCGGCCCGCCGGACAGCGGTTCGTCGGCCCAGCCGCCGGGGCCCGGCGTGAGCGTGCGCAATTCGGAGCGGACGTCGCGCAGCAGGCCGAGCAGCAGGTGGTTGCGCGTCCAGGCCCAGTAGTCGAGGGACGTGTGCTCGTCGGGCGTGAAGAGCGTCGTGAAGCCCCGCTCGCCGCCCATGAAATCGTCGAAGAGGATCCCGATCAGCGAACCGGCCGGGTGCTCGACGCCGCCGACGGTCCACGCCGTCCGCGGCCGGACCAGCAGCCATTCGCGGTGCAGCGACGCGCTCGCGTCGTCCGGGACGTCGATCTTGACCAGCCCGTCCGGCGTCCGCAGGAACAGCTCGGAGCGGTAGAAGTCGATCGCGCGGCTGACGAAGTCGCGCTCGAAGCCCTCGGTCGGGTCGTGGGACGCGCCGATCGAGACGTCGTCGGCCTTGCCCTCGTAGACCGTCGTCGCCGCTTCGATCGGCGTGCCGCGGCGCCACTCCTTGGCCAGGCGCGGGTAGCCCGAGCTGGTCAGCGAGTCCGGGCCGAAGTCCGTGCCGACGTACACACGGTCCTCGTCGATCCAGCCGATGCGCGTCTTCGCCTCCGGCAGCGTGAAGCCGCCTTCGACGAACTCGTGCGCGTCGAGGTCGAACTCGCGCACCACCGTGGCGTCGGCGCCGCCGCGCGACAGCTCGACCAGGCCGCGGCGGTAGCCCGGCCGCAGCACGGTCGCACCCTGCCAGACCCAGTTTTCGCCTTCGGCCTCGGCGAGCGCGTCGACGTCGAGCAGCAGCTCCCACTCGGGCTCGGCCCGCCGGTAGGACTCCAGCGTCGTCCGCCGCCACAGGCCGCGGGGGTGGCTCGCGTCCTGCCAGAAGTTGTAGAGGAGCTCACCGCGGCGGCGCACGTACGGGATCCGGTCGTCGGCGTCGAGCACCTCACGCAGTTCGTCACGCAGCTCGGCGAACCGGGCGCCCTCGGTCAGCTCGGCCAGCGTCTCGCCGTTGCGGGCGCGCACCCAGTCCAGCGCGTCCTCGCCGGTCACGTCTTCCAGCCACAGGTGGGGATCCTCGACACTCATGCCGACAGTTTCGCCCGGACACCCCTCCGCTGGCCACCGGGCGGCGTTTTCGTTTCGTGATCCCGGCCTCTCCGGCGGTCGATATGCTGGGCGCAGCGAGCAGGGGGAGAACGTGAACGACGCCGAAGCGGCCGGCCCGTCCGGGCCGCCGCCACTGCCCTCCGCGGGGGCGGCCCGGCCTCCGGAACCGGCGTGGGCGCCGGAACCCAACCCCTGGGCGTCACCCGGCTGGGCGACCGCACCCCCCGTCCCGATCGCGCCGCCGCGCAGCCGGCTCTGGGGCGCCGTCGGCGGCGTCCTGGTGATCGTGCTGGCCTTTTCGCTGATCGCCGCGACCTTCCCGCACCGCGTCGACGGGCACGCGTTCGTCGCGGAGGGCGTCGACACCGGACGCGCGTACGGCGGCACGTCGGACGGGAAGCAGCCGAAGTCCGTGCCGGAGCTGTCCGCCAACCCACTGCTCGCCGCCGGCATCACGCCGGGGCCCGCCGTGTGCTCGCTGCCCGCCCTCGGCCGGGCCGCCGAGCAGCTCAAGGCGTACTACGGCGCGCTGGCCGGCTGCCTCGAACAGTCGTGGCGCCCGGCGCTCGCGAAGGCCGACGAGCCGACGCTGACCGCGAAAGTGTCGGTGGTGTTGCCCGAGCACAGCGCGTGCGGCGCGGCGCCGTCGGAGAACGAAGCCGTCGCCTACTACTGCGGCGGCGACACCACGATCTACGCCCCGACCGACTGGATGCTGTCGGACGCCGGGCTCAACAAGGCCCGCCACATCGCGACGATCGCCCACGAGTACGGCCACCACGTGCAGCGCGAGAGCGGCATCCTGTCCGCCGCGGCCGACAAGATGACGTCGGCGAACGAAGACAGCGCGGCCGACAAGGAGCTCGTCCGCCGGATCGAGCTGCAGGCGAACTGCTTCGGCTCGTTGTTCCTCGCCGCGGTCGCCGGCTCGGGCTCGATCACCCGGTCCCTGGCGAACGCCGCGGTCGCCGACTACGGCCGCGCCGACGACAGCGACACCCACGGCTCGCGCGCGCACCAGCTGTCCTGGGCGAAGGCCGGGTACGACGGCAAGAGCACCAAGTCGTGCGACACCTGGAGCGCGCCGCCGGCCGACGTCAGCTGACGCGCCGGCCGAGCAGCGCGAGGAACCTCTCGAGCTCACTCGCGTTGTCCGGGACGGCGACGCTGTGGGCGAAGGAGCCGTTCTTCTCGCGACCCTCGTCGGGGATGCGCTCGGCCATCTGCAGCGCGGCGTGCACGGCCTCGGCGTCCGGGTCGTAGGGCAGGCCGAGCGTGCGGGCCAGGTCCCAGCCGTGCGCGACCGTGTCGACCAGGTGCATCAGCGCCCGCGCTCGTCAAGGCCCGGTACCTCACCGACTGGCACGCGCCGAACGTCGAGCAGGCCGCGCTGGCGGCGTTCATGGCCGAAGGCGGCTTCGCCCGGCACGTCCGCCGGATGCGCAAGGTCTACCGCGACCGGCACGAGCTGCTGTCCCGGTTGCTCGTCCGGGACTTCGCCGGCGTCCTCACGCCGCTGCCGTCGACCGCGGGCCTGCACCTGAGCGCGGCTTCCGCCTTCGACACGGGCTCGTGGGTCCGGCGCGCCCGGCACCACGGCGTCCGGCTGTACTCGCTGGGCGACTTCGGTGCGGGCGAGCGGCGGCACGGGCTCGTGTTCGGTTACGGTGCGGTCGCGGCCGAGCGGATCGAGCCGGGGCTGGCCCGGCTGCGCTCACTCGCCGACCGAGGAGCGGGATGACCGACGACGTGATGGTGGCGATCGACGCGGGTCTGCGGCAGCACATGGGCGGAGACCGCGCGGGCGCGTACGCGACCTTCGCCGAGCTGTGGGCGTCGGTCGGACCGGACGGCGACCCGCTGCACCGCGTCGCGCTCGCCCACCACATGGCCGACGTCTGCGACGACCCGGCCGAGGAGCTCGAGTGGGACCTGCGGGCCCTGGCGGCGGCGGACTCCCTGACCGACTCGCGGGCGCAGGAGTACCACTCGTCGCTGGCCGTGCGCGGGTTCTACCCGTCGCTGCACCTCAACCTGGGTGAGGACTACCGCAAGCTGGGCGACCTGACCGCCGCCCGCGAGCAGCTGGACCTGGCACGATCCCGGCTGGACGCCCTCTGCGACGACGACTACGCAGCCGGGATCCGGCTCGCGCTGGACGGCCTGGCCGAACGTCTCGGCTGAATCGGTCCGAATACCACGAACACGCCCCGTTTGCCGGACTTTCGCGCGGTGCTGCCGGGCCCTAACCTGTTGTGACCCAGTTCACCGACGGGAAGGATCGCCATGCGGATTGCGGATCTGCTGCGCAAGAAGGGGACGGCCGTGGCCACGGTCACTCCGGAAACCACGGTGACCACGCTGCTGGCCGGACTGGCGGACAAGAACGTCGGTGCGATGGTGGTCGTCGCGCCGGACGGGTCGATCGCCGGCATCGTCTCCGAACGCGACGTCGTCCGCCGCCTCAACGACCACGGTCCCACCCTGCTGGACGGCCCGGTAGCCGACATCATGACGACCTTGGTCGCCAGCTGCGGCCCGGACGACTCGGTCGACCAGCTGTCGGTCCTGATGACGGAGCGCCGCATCCGCCACGTCCCCGTCCTGGACGACGGCCGGCTGGCCGGGATCATCTCCATCGGGGACGTGGTGAAGAACCGGATGGAAGAGCTGGAGAAGAGCCAGGAACAACTGGAGGCCTACATCTCCCAGGGCTGATACCCGCGGCGCCGCGAAGTACCCGATCGTTAGGCTTCGCCGATGCAATACGGGTACTTCGCCGCCGCGGACGATGCCGAAGTCGTCCGCATCCTCGACCGCTTCGACGAGCAGGCCGAGGGAACCGGTCACTTCGAGCTGGTGGTCAAGCACGCCGACCCGCTCGAGGACCTGCTCCCAGCGGAAATGAGCCTGACCCGCCGGACCGAGGCCGAGCTCGAGGCCGACCCGCGGCGCGGCAAGTTCCTCGGGGAGATCCACGACGGCGAACTGGCCGCGCTCGCCCTGTCGGACGTGTTCAAGGAGGCTCTGTCCCGGGCGTCCGACGCCGATCTGCGTACCGCTGCGGTGGCGATCGCCGGCCCGGACGAAGACGTCGTCTCCTTTTTCAAGAGCCTTGCGGAAATGGCCCGCCGCGATGCGAGCCACCACCTGTACTGCTGGATCTCCGTGTAGGGCTTCACTCCCGCCAGCCAGCGAGTTCCACGCCCTTCGCCACGTCCACCCGGTACGACAGCGTCACCACCTGCGTCTCGCCCGCGCCCACCGTCAGCTTCCACGTGAACTCGCCCATCGCCGACGTCTCCGCCGGTTCCGGCGTCGTGCGAATGTCCCGCACCGTGATCGTGTCGTCGCGGGACACCGGCGCCTGGTCCAGCACCGTCACTTCCGCCGCGCGCGGGCCGTGGTTCGCGACCGAAATCCGGTACTCCGCCTCGCGCCGCTTCTGGCCGGACAACGTCGCCTTCGATGCCGTGCGGCGGGTCAGCTCACGCTCGATGCGGATGCGGTCGTCGACGCCCAGGGCCAGCTCCAGTTCCTCGCCGGGAGCCCACGGTTCCAGTTGAGTCGTGCCGACGAACTCCGTGTCGTGGAAGACCGAGGCGCGGCCCGGACGCAGGGCGTGGTCCGAGCTGTTGACGACGACCGCCCGCAGGTACGCCTCCTCCGCCAGCACCGGCGCGGTGACGTAGCCCAGCGAGGCCGTGAGATCCAGTTGCGCCAGCGTCGTGCGGTGACCTTGCGCGCCCGAGGGCACCTCCACCGGGCGTGAAGGCCGGTAGGTGACGGCCGTCGTGCCCTGCTCGACCGCCGCGAACTTCGGCGCCATCGCCGGTGCCGGGGCCGACGCCGCGAAGCGGGCCATCCGCGCGCCCTCCGGGACGCCGCCGCCCGAGCCGCCGTATGCCGCCGCGGGGGTCGGGGGCGGCGGCACGCGGCGGTCGAGGTACCACGGCTGCAGCTCCGGGACGACCACCGAGACGGCCGGCCGTGCGGTCGACAGCGCCAGCTCGCACTCCGGCCAGTCCTCGCCCGTGTACTGGCTGACCAGCCCGTACGACGTCACGGTGACGTCGGCGCCGCGGACGCGGATGTCGTAACCCGGTTCCCAGCTCGCGCCGGGGACCACATAGGACAGTTCCAGATCCGCCGAACCCGCCGCGTCCGAGATCTCCAGCTCCACGACCACCGACGTACTGTCCTGTTCGGACTGTGCGCTGTGCTCCGCGATCCGCCGGTCGAGCGCGTCGAGATCCTCGCGCAGCCGGGTGACGCGGTCGGCGAGAGCGCGCCGGGACTTCAGTGCCGCGGCCAGCCGCGAACTCAGCGCGTCGGTCACTTCCCCGACGCGCGAAGGCTCGGCCGTGCCGGCGGCCAGCGCCTTCGCGAAGCTGCCGCCACTGCGCTTCGCGAGCGACGTCAGCAGATCCACCTTCATCGCTTCGGCCGCTTCGTCGTCGATGACGCCGTCGAGCGTGGCCTGGTCCGCGCGCCGCTGCTCGACGAGGGCCCGCAGCGCGGCGTCGGCCGGCGAAGCGTGCCGCTCGGTGCGGACGTCGACGCCGGTGATCAGCGCCGGGCCGGTGCCGGTGACGCGGACCGAGCCCGGGTCGAGCGACAGCGGCAGCCCGGCGAAGGTCAGCCGCGGGCCGCCGTCGAGGGGTGCCTTGCCCCGGCGGGTGATCCGGGCCTGCTGCGGGTAGACGGTCACGGCGGCGATCGGTGCTTCGACGGTCGGCATGCCTCCGACGTTAGTCTCTTGACGCCGGATCGGGCCGGACGGAAGTGTGGTGACCCGTCCGCTTCGCCCGGCTTGGGGGGTTAAGTGAAAGCCGCAATCCTGGTCGCCGCCGTGCTCGCGCTGCCGTTGACCGCGGTCACCGCCGAGGCCGCCGAACCGCCCGCGCCCGTGTTCACCGGCGGCCAGGCGCAGCCGGTGTTCGACCCGGCCGACGTCATCCGCGAGGACGTCTGGGTCACCGCGCCGGTCGACAGCGACCACGACGGCGCCGACGACCTCGTGCACGCCCAGGTCGTGCGCCCGCGCGCGACGCTGCAGGGGATGAAGGTCCCCGTCGTCTACCAGGCCAGCCCGTACTACGCGGGCGGCAACGACGTCGCGAACCACGACGTCGACGTCGAGCTGTCCGCGCCCGGCTACGCCCGCGAAGCCGAAGGCCCGCGCGTCGCCGCGCACGGTGTCGGCCCGGCCGCCCCGATCACCTGGCGCTACCAGGACTACTTCACCGCGCGCGGCTTCGCCGTGGTGTACGGCGAATCGCTCGGCAGCGGCCTCTCGACCGGCTGCCCGACCACCGGCGACGTCAACGAGACCATCGGCGCCCGCTCGGTCGTCGACTGGCTCAACGGCCGCACGCCCGCGAAGGACGCCGCCGGCGCCGCGGCGAAGGCCGACTGGAGCACCGGCAAGACCGGCATGATGGGCGTGTCCTACAACGGGACGCTGCCCAACGCCGTCGCGAGCACCGGCGTCGAAGGCCTCGAGACGATCGTGCCGATCGCCGCGATCTCCAGCTGGTACCAGTACTACCGCAACGACGGCGCGGTCGTCGCGGCCGGCGGTTACCAGGGCGAGGACGCCGACGTGCTCGCCGAGTACGTCTACACCCGCGCCGATCGGCAGGTCTGCCGCCCGGTCATCGACGGCCTGACCCGCGACCAGGACCGGGTGACCGGCGACTACACACCGTTCTGGGACGTCCGCAACTACCGCAACGACGTCGCGAAGGTGCACGCCTCGGTGCTCGCCGTGCACGGCCTCAACGACTGGAACGTCAAGACCGACCAGGTCGCCGAGTGGTACGAAGCGCTGAAGGCGCACGGGGTCGAGCACAAGATCTGGCTGCACCAGTCCGGCCACGCCGACCCGTACTCGCTCCGGCGCGACGTCTGGCTCGCGACGCTCAACAAGTGGATGTCGCACTACCTCTACGGCGTCGGCAACGGCATCCAGAACGAGCCGAAGGCGACGATCCAGCGCGAAGACCTGTCGTGGACCGACGAAGCCGACTGGCCGGCGCCGACCACCGCGGACGTCCGCGTCTACCCGTGGCCCGGCGGCCGGTCCAAGGGCACCATCGACACCCGCAACCCGGTGCCGGGCAAGGCCACCGTCGAGACCCTCGCCGACGACGCGACCAAGACGATCGAGCAGCTGGCGAACACCGCTTCCTCCGGAAACCGGCTGCTGTACACGACTTCCGCGGCGAAGCAGCCGGTGCGCCTCTCCGGGACGGCGCGGGCCGACCTCGCGCTGACGTTCGACCGGCCCGCGGCGAACGTCTCGGCGATCCTGCTCGACCGCGCCCCCGACGGCACGTCCCACGTGATCAGCCGCGGCTGGACCGACCCGCAGAACCGCACCGACCCGGCCGTCACCGAGCCGATCACACCGGGGCAGGGCTACCGCGTCGGCGTCGAACTGATGCCGAAGGACTACATCCTGGCCACCGGGCACCGGCTCGAGTTCCTGCTGGCTTCCAGCGACCACGACTACACGCTGCGGCCCAAGCCGGGCGCGGGCCTGGCGCTCGACCTGACGAAGACGACGGTGACGCTCCCGGTCACGGGCGGCAAGCCGGCGCTGCGAGCCGCGTTCGGCTGAGCACGCCGTCCGCCTGCGGGCGCATTTCGCACCGGAGTCATCCTTGCGATGTAGTCGCGAGGCTGACGCGGTGGCGGCCCGGTTCGGCGAGAATGGGCCGGTGACCGCCTTCGCCTGGACCGGGCCGCTCGCCCGGCCGACCGGCCCGCTGCCACGGCCGTCCCGGACGGGCTGGGCCTTCGACATCGTGCTGGCGTTCGCCGTGATCACGATCGGGCTCGACTACCTGACGGCGCTCGGCAACCGGATCCCGCTCGACGCGCACACCGCGCGGATGATCGGGCTGGTCGCGCTGTCGCTCGTGTCGGGCGTCGCGCTGGTCTTCCGCCGCCGCTACCCGCTGGCCGTCTTCTGGGTCGTGCTCGGGGCGCTAGTGCTGACGCCGGACCTGGCGTCGCGGCTGATCTTCTACCCGTTCGTGATCGCCGCCTACAGCGCGGCGGCCTTCAGCCCGTACCGGATCCCTACGCTGGTCAGCCTGGCCCTGGGCGTGTTCGAGACCGGGGAGCTGCGTTACGACGTCTGGCCGATCGTGCCGACCCAGTACGTCACGCTGCTCATCGTCGTCCCGATGCTCGTCGCGACCCTCGGGCTGCGCGCCTGGCGGGTCCGGGCCGACGCCGAGCGCGAGCGGCTGTCCGAAGTGGAGCGCCAGCAGGCGGACCGGCTGCGCGGCGCGGTCGAGGACGAACGCGCCCGCATCGCGCGGGAGCTGCACGACGTCGTCACGCACAACGTGAGCGTGATGGTCATCCAGGCCGGCGCCGCCCGGAAGATCATGGCCCGGTCCCCGGAGCAGGCCACCGAAGCGCTGCTCGCGGTCGAGGAGAGCGGCCGGCTGGCGATGACCGAGCTGCGGCAGGCCATGGGCCTGCTGACGACGGATCCCGACGGCCCGGACCTCACCCCGCAACCGGGCCTGGACCAGCTGCCCGCGCTGGTCCGCCGGGTGCGCGACGCCGGCGCGGACGTCGAGCTGACGATGACGGGCGACCCGCGGCCGGTGCCGTCCGGGGTCGGGCTGGCCGCCTATCGCGTGGTGCAGGAAGCGCTGACCAACGCGGTGAAGCACGCGGCGGGCGCAGCCGCGCGGGTCGACGTCGGGTACGGCCCCGACGGGCTGCGCGTCGAGGTCACCGACACCGGGGGAGCGGCCGCCCCCGCCGCGGCCACCGGCGACGGCCGTGGTCTGCTGGGCCTGCGCGAGCGCCTCGCCGTCTACGGCGGCACGCTGCGGGCCGGCCGGCGTCCGAGCGGCGGCTTCCGCGTCGAGGCCCTGATCCCCCTGGAGGCGGTGTGACCCGGGTACTCGTCGCCGACGACCAGGCCCTGGTCCGGACCGGGTTCCGGATGATCCTCGCGGCCGACGGGATCGACGTCGTCGGCGAGGCGACCAACGGCGCCGAAGCCGTCGACGCCGTCCGCCGGACCCGCCCCGACGTCGTCCTGATGGACATCCGGATGCCGGAACTGGACGGCTTGGCCGCGACCCGCCGCATCCTCACCGGCGCTCCCGGCGAGCCCCGCGTGATCATCCTGACGACGTTCGACCTCGACCGGTACGTCTACGCGGCCCTCGCGGCCGGGGCCAGCGGGTTCCTGCTCAAGGACGTCACGCCCGAGCACCTGGTCGCGGCGGTCCGCACGGTCCGCACCGGCGACGCCCTGCTGGCGCCGGTGATCACCCGGCGTCTGGTCGAGCGGTTCGCGCTCCGCGACCCCGGCGCGGAACGGCTGCGCCGGGACCTGTCCGCGCTCACCCCGCGCGAGCTGGAGGTGTTGCGCCTGCTCGCCGGCGGCTTCAGCAACGCCGAACTCGCCGGGCGGCTGCACCTGGCCGAAGCGACCGTGAAGACGCATGTCGCGCGGATCCTCGCGAAGCTGGACCTGCGGGACCGCGTCCAAGCCGTCGTGCTGGCCTACGAGACGGGGCTCGTGAAGCCCGGGGTGAACTAGTCCGCGATGCCCGAGCGGTACGCGAACGCCACGGCTTGGGCGCGGTCGCGCAGCCCGGCCTTGGTGAACAGGTGGTTCACGTGGGTCTTCACGGTCGCCTCGCTCACCACGAGCGTGCGCGCGATCTCCGTGTTCGACAGGCCCGCCGCGATCAGCCGCAGCACCTCGATCTCGCGGGCGGTCAGGCCTTCGATCTCCTTCACCCGCGCGGGCACGCTGCGCGTGGCGGCCTCGACGAGCCGGCGCTGCAACTCACCGTCCACTGTGGACTGTCCGTCGGCGGCCGAGCGCAGGGCCCGGGCGATCGCCTCGGCGTCGGCGTCCTTGGTGAGGAAACCGCGCGCCCCGGCGCGCAACGCGGCCAGCAGCGACTCGTCGTCGGCGTAGGTGGTGAGCACGACGACCTCGGTGCCCGGGTGCTCGGCGCGGACCCGTTCGGTGGTCTCGACGCCGTCGCAGCGCGGCATCCGCAGGTCCACCAGCAGCACGTCGGGCCGGTGCTGCGCGACCAGGTCGAGCGCGGCGAGGCCGTCGGCGGCCGCGCCGACCACCTCGACACCCGGCAGCAGCCCGAGCAGCGTCACCAGGCCTTCCCGCACCACCGCCTGGTCGTCGGCGAGCACGACGCGCAAGCTCACGCCGGCACCGTCAGGTGAATCCGCCATCCGTCCTCCCCCGGCCCGCTCTCGAAGCGCCCGTCGAGCAGCGCGACCCGTTCACTCATCCCGCGCAAACCGTAGCCTGCCGCCGGCGCGTCCGGCGGCCGCCTGCCCTGCCGGTCGGCCACGGTCAGCGTCACTTCGTCACCGGAGTAGCCCAGGCGCACGTCGACGTCCGCCTTCGCGGCGTGCTTGCGGGTGTTGGCCAGCGCTTCCTGCACCGCGCGGACGAGCGCGGTGCCGACCGCCGGGTCCAGCTCGCGCGGCTCGCCGTCGATGCGGAGGTCCGCGCGGGCCCCGCTGTCGAGCCGGTACGCGGTGAGCAGGTCCGCGATCGTCCGCTCCACCGGAACCGCGTCCTCGCGCAGCGCGGCGACCGCTTTCCGGGCTTCGGAGAGACCTTCGGACGCGAGCTTCTGGGCCCGTTCGATCTGCGCGACAGCGTCCGGGCTCGCCCCGTCGCGCACCAGCATCAGCCGCGCGCCCTGCAGGTTCAGCGAGAGCCCGGCCAGCGAGTGCGCCAGGACGTCGTGCAGCTCGCGGGCGATGCGGGCACGCTCGGCGAGCGCGGCGGCCCGCGCGTGCTCCTCGGTCGCCGTCTGCGCGCGGGCCAGCGCCAGCTCGGTCTGCTCCATCTTGGCGAGCCGGGTCCGCCGGTTCAGCCCGAGCAGGATGATCACGGCCACGATCGTGTAGGTCGGCAGGGCGCCGCGCCAGGCGTCGTGCACCGCGGCCCAGACCGTGATCGCGGCGAAGTCGAGCAGGACGGCCACCACGATCGGGACGACCGGCTGCCGGAGCACGATGAAGAACGTGGTGCTGAACATCGTGATCGAGGCGAAGCTGTTCGGCACGGTCGCCCAGAGCGCGCCGGACGTGGCGACCACCGTGACCATCAGCGCCGCGGGCAGGGCCGGGCGGCCGTCGGCGTAGAGCCAGAGCAGGGGGATCGACAGCGCCAGGGTGACCCCGATGAGGATCCACGAGAGCGTGTCCGCCCGCGGCATCGCGGCGAACATCGGCACCACGATGAACCCCCAGCGCAGCCAGTCCTGGACCTGGGGGATCCGGTGGAACCGGGCCCATCGGGTGGTCATCGTCGGGGGTCCTCCGCTCGGGCTTGTACGGAAAATGTACCGACGCGGGCTTCGCTGTGCGGTGTCAAGCTTCCCCCTGTCAGGAGGTTCACCCATGTCCAGGTTGCGACGGCTCGCCGTGTTCGCCGCCGCCGCGGCGCTGCCCGCGCTCGGCCTCACCCTCGCCGGCCAGGCGACCGCGTCCGCCGCGCCCAACTTCCAGGTGCCGTTCAAGTGCGGCACCACGGTGACCGCGGCGACGTTCAGCGGGCACAGCCCGGAGTACTCGGTCGACTTCCAGAAGTCGGGCATCACCGGGATGCCGGTGCTGGCGGCCGCGTCGGGCACCGTGACCCGGGTGGCGGACGAGGGCAGCACCAGCTACGGCAAGTGGATCGAGCTCGACCACGGCAGCGGCTGGCGGACGCGCTACGCGCACCTGTCCGCCCAGGAGGTCTCGGTCGGGCAGTCGGTCGCCGGCGGCAAGGAGATCGGCAAGGCCGGCGCGACCGGCGGGGTCACCGGGCCGCACCTGCACTTCGAAGAGCGGCTCGACAGCGTCGTCCAGAAGGCCAAGCTGAACGGCGTCGCGGTGCCGTACTACGGGCACACGGACTTCACGAGCAAGAACAACTGCGGCGGGAACCCGTACTCCGCCGAAGAAGTCTGCGGTTCCGGCTTTTCCGTCGTCGACCAGCAGGCCCTCGCCGGCTCGTCCGGCACGACGTACCTGCTGTACAACTCCTCGACCAAGGCGAACTGCGTGACGACGTTGAAAGCGACGTCGCTCGGCACGGCCAGCCCGGTCTCGGCGTTCCTCGAGGTCCAGGGGGCGGCGCGGACCACCGACTCCGGCAGCTTCACCTACTACGCCGGGCCGGTGAAGAAGACCGCCGCGGCCACCTGTGTGAAGTGGGGCGGCTCGGTGGGCAGCAACACCTACACCAGCCCGTTCGAGCACTGCGGCTGAGCGACCCCGGTCGGTGGGGCCGGGCACTCTAGCCCGCCCCACCGACAGGAACCGCCACTCCGGCCGGTCCGGAGCGCCTCTTGTCCACATCGCTCCCGGCCATCCACAGATTCGCCGTCACCGCCCCACCCGGCCCCGTCCTGCCCCACGGTGGAGGCATGACCACCTCCACCCCGACCGGCCGGCCGCCGGTCAGCCTCGACGATCCAGCGCAGCTGCTGGCCGCGCTCCCGTACCTGCTCGGCTTCCGGCCCGGTGCCTCGGTCGTCCTGCTCGGCCACTGCCCGCCGGGCGGCAAGCGCATCGGCCTGGTGATGCGCGCCGACCTCCCGCCCGGTGCCGAGCGCGCCCGCCAAGCCCGGGCGCTCGCACCCCGGTTCACCGTCGCCGAGCACATCGGCGTGACCCTGGCGATCATCGGCGGTGAGCGAAGACCCGGCGCCCCGCCGCCGCACGCGGGTTTCATCACCGAGCTGGCGGACGCCTTCGCCGAGCACGGCATCCCGGTGCTGCACGCGCTGTGGGCCGCCGACATCGCGACCGGCGCCCCCTGGGCCTGCTACTCCGGCGAAGACTGTCACGGTGAACTGCCCGACCCCCGGTCGACGGTGGTCGCGGCGGCCGCCACCGAGAGCGGCACGGTGGTGTTCGGCAGCCGTGAGGAAATGCTCGCGCAGCTCGCGCCGCGCTCGCCGGAAGCGGTGGCCCGCCGGTCCGGGGAACTGTCCCGGCTCTCGGAACCACCGTGGCCCGAAGCGACCCGCGTCGCCGACGCGGCCGCGGAGGTCCGCGCCGCGTTCGACCGGCAGCGTCGCGGCGAAGGCCCGCCGACGGACGCCGAGGCGGTCCGGCTGGCGTGCGCCTTGACGATCACCGAAATCCGCGACGTGTGCCTGACGATGGCCGTCCCACCCCGCGGCCCGGCGGCGCGTGAGGCCGAGCGCCTCTGGCTGACCCTGGTCCGGGAACTCCCGGCCCCCGAACGAGCCGAAGCGGCGGCCTTGCTGGGCTACACGGCTTTCATGCGCGGCGACGGGGCGTTCGCGGGCATGGCCCTGGACAACGCCCTCGATGCGGCCCCGGACCACCTGCTGGCCGGTCTGCTGACGAGGGTCCTGGACCACGGAACGCCCCCGGAGTTCCTGCTGGGCCTGGCGGTGGCCGCGGGCTCGGAGGGCGTCACGGGCTTCGGTCTGGAACCCGCGGAGCAACCGCCGTTCTGAGGCACGGTCTAGTATTCAGGTCTCGCTCTGCGGACAGGGTGTCCAAGGACTAGCCCGTGGTCCGCGGTCTCGCACCCGGCGAGTGGCTGCGCGCTTCTGCGAACTCGGCACAAGGTGCTTGTTCCGCCGCCTGGCCAAGCGGCGGCCCATGTGCTGGTGGGTACTCTGTGGAAATCGGTTTCGGCCGCTAAATCGAAGCCTGTGGTCGAGGTATCGACTCAGGGCCGATAGATCCTTTGCGTCCCAAAGTATGCGCATAAGACTGCATCGCCCGGGCTGTTTTGTGCCTGACGTTCCCAGAAACGTGTTGCTGCGTCGAGCAGGGTTGCGGTAGCGGCAGTTGCAATGGCGAGTGACTCGCCGGCGAAGACAAGTGTGGTGACAAAAGTCAGCGTGATGAGCAGGACCACGATAGCGGAAACTCCTGCCGATCCACATCGCCGGCGAGGTGCGACAGGTATGAGGTAAGGAATTGTCACAGAGGATCTCCTGATGGAAGGGCCTGTCGAACTTGATCTGAGCTGTGAATCTAAAATTCTTCGTCGCGGATCATGCCGCGGAGGCGGGTGAGGGCGCGATGTTGCGTGACCCGCACGGCCCCGGGTGAGATTCCCAGCGCTTCCGCGGTTTCAGTTGCCGAGAGGCCGACTGCTATGCGCAACGTGAGAATTTCCTGCTGCACGCGGGGAAGCGAGGTGAGCAGTCGACCAAGGCGGGCGCCGAGATCGAATTGGAGAGAGCGAGATTCGGGCTCGTTGTCAATCAGCGGGCGTTCCGGATGTTCAGCGACGGGCTCGGAGCGGTCGCGAGCAATGGCGCGATAGGCGTCTGCGACCTTATTGGCCGCGATCGCATGGATAAGGTAAAGAAAGGAGCCACCCTTGTCCTGGTAGTCCGGTAGGGCCTTCAGTATGGCGAGGCAGACTTCCTGTGCGACGTCGTCGGCTGAAAGGTAAGAGAGGTCTCGTCCCCCCATACGAGCGCGGCAGTACCGCACGACCACGGGCTCGATCATCTTCAGTAGGGTGTGGATCGCGGACGGGTTGCCCTCGCCCGCGTCTTTGACTAGAGGTTCGAGGTCTTCTTTGGTCAGATGTCCTGCAGGACGAGGCAACGAATTCGGAGTGCGGTAGTCCCTTGTGTGAGACATGGTCTTGAACTTCGGCGCCGGCTGCGAGAGAGCGTGTTCGGCTACCGATGCCGCGAGTGCCGGATCCGCGTGCCGACAGATCGAACGTGCTCCTGCTCGCCCAAGAGATGAACGGCTGATCAGGTCGTCAGAGTTAAGGACAGAGGTAACAGTGACCATGGGAGCTTCACGAGTCATGATGTCGTCCCTCCGGGCCAGGCGATGCCGGACCGTCGGTGCTGGCGGTTGATCTTGGCGCGGACGGCTCCGGGGGTGGTCGGTGTTCCGGAAGCGGTGAACAGTTCGGCAATCTCGACAAAGTTGTAGCCAAGGGCTCGGTAGAGCACGGCTTTCTTGATCTCATTGTTGGGGAGGTCGCTGAAGGCTGACCAGGCATCCATCCAGTCGAGGACTGCGCCATCTGCGGCCAAGTCCATCGGTTCGTTCAGCGTGGTGTTGTCAACAGGTGGGGGTATGTACTTGCGAGCTGTTGCGATCTTGCGACAGTTATTGGGAAAGCTGAGGATGCACGCGTTGATGAAGTATGTGGTAAGGCGTGCGCCGCTCGTCGGATCCCACTTCCGTTTGATTAGGCCATCACGCTGGAAGAGTGCGATTCCATCGAGCACCGTGTCGTGGGAGAGTGACCCTCGTTCGTCATCATCGGGAGGAGGGGCAAGTGGACTGACGAGCCAAGCGAACTTTTTGCAGAGAGCATATATCTCTCCGCTGTGGATCCAAGCAGTGATGACACCTACTCCGTACTCGGCGAGCTCACCCGCGAGCCGGCTCCACAGGACGCTGTCGAACCCCTGCCTGAGAATGGCGTCACGAAGTTCGCAGTCTCTCTGCATGTCCGTGTCATTTTCGAAATGGGTGCCGTCTGCTGCCTGCGGTGGTATGTCTGCGAGGCTGCGTTGTGAGGCCCGTGGAGTCCTGCGTGCGAGGAGGCGTCGCCTCGGTGGCTCAGAAGCGGGATCACGGTCCTGCTCATCGTCCTGTGCCATACGTTGTGGCCCTTCGTGGGAGAGTGCTCGCTGCGCTGCCCATGCGTGGCGAGCTGGTTATACCCACTTCTATGTCTTGCGTTCGTCCTCAGCGTACGTCTTCGATGAAGATTTTCTGCGTTAGATCAACTGCGTGGCACACTTGCCCTGCCTGGGTGTGAGCAGTCAGTGAGCCGTCTGTTCGCTGACTGGCGCTGATCTCGGTCAGTTGTTCGGCGGCGGCCTGCACCTTTACTGCACAGGTGGCGACATTGCATTGGCCAATGCAATGATCATGTTCAGTCGATCGACTGCCCGTCGGGCATGAATATTCACTCTAAAGGTTGAAGATCGATCTACTCGTGATTAGATATTTGATCTTGCTGTGGCGCGTTCAGGCTCACTGCACTTAATAATTGTCATGGAGCAACTAAGTAGTTTTAGATGCTGCCCGCAAAGCATCCGGCATGATCGTGGCGCCCGCTCGCCGCCGAGCGCCACCCCACCGTCAGCTCTGGGCCGCGCGCCGCGACTGGGTGAACGTCCACGCGTCGCGCACGATGCCCGTCAGGTCGGTGCGCTCCGGCTTCCAGCCGAGCTCCTCGCGGGCCCGGTCGCTGGCCGCGACGAGCACCGACGGGTCGCCCGCGCGGCGCGGCGCCACCGCGGCCGGCACGGCATGGCCGGTGACCTCGCGGCAGGCCTCGATCACCTCGAGAACGGAGAACCCGGTGCCGTTGCCCAGGTTGTAGATGCGGTGCTCGCCGGCTGTCGCGTGCTTCAGCGCCAGCAGGTGGGCGTCCGCGAGGTCCACGACGTGGATGTAGTCGCGGACGGCGGTGTGGTCCGGCGTCGGGTAGTCGTCGCCGAAGATCTGGATGCGCTCGCGGTCGCCCGTGGCGACCTGCAGAACGAGAGGGATGAGATGGGTTTCCGTGGCGTGGCGCTCGCCGAGGGCGCCGTACGCGCCGGCGACGTTGAAGTACCGCAGGCTCACCGCGGCCAGGCCGTGCGCGCCGGCGAAGGTGGTGATCGCGTGGTCGATGGCCAGCTTCGTGGCGCCGTAGGTGTTGGTCGGCCGGGTCGGCGCGGACTCCGCGATCGGCGAGGACTCCGGCTCGCCGTAGGTCGCCGCGGTCGAGGAGAACACCAGGCGCGGCGTGCCGTGCTCGTGCATGGCCTCGAGCAGCCGCAACGACGTGACGACGTTGCCTTCCCAGTACTTCGTCGGATCGGTCATCGACTCGCCGACCAGCGACTTCGCCGCGAAGTGCAGCACGCCGTCGAAGCCCTCGCGAAGCAGGCTGCCCGCCACCTCGGCAGCGTCACCCTCGATGAACCGCGCGTCCGGGTGGACGGCGTCGGCGTGCCCGGTGGACAGGTCGTCGACCACTGTGACCTGGTGCCCGGCCTCGACGAGCCGGGCGGCGCAGACGCTGCCGACGTACCCCGCTCCGCCCGTCACGACCAGTTTCAGGGCGTTGCTCTGCTCCGACACGTCCAAGCCTTCCTGCCGAGGGTGACTGTGCGCCACAGTCTTCCCCCTCGGGGACGTGCGGGCCCGGGCGGGGGTTGTCCCCGCCCGGGCTCAGACCTCGTCGCGCCCGGCGCCGCGGGACGGGACCGCGGTGAACGTCCGCGGCCGCCGGTAGCCGGCCTTTTCGAACGCCGCGTCCACCGCCGCCTTGACCCCGGCCAGGTCGGCGTCGCGGACCAATGCGATCGCCGAGCCGCCGAAGCCGCCGCCGGTCATCCGCGAGCCGAGCGCGCCGGCCTCGCGCGCCGAGTCGACCGCGAGGTCCAGCTCGGCCGTGGAGATCCGGTAGTCGTCACGCATGCTGACGTGCGAAGCGTCCAGGTACGGGCCGATCTCGGCGATCCTGCCCTCGCGCAGCAGCGCGACGACGTCGAGCACCCGCTGGTTCTCGGTGACCACGTGCCGCACCAGCGGCGCCAGGTCGGCCGGGAGCCGGTCGAGCGCGTCGGCGAGGCCTTCGGCCGTGATGTCGCGCAGGGCCTTCAGCCCGAGCAGCTCGGCCGCCCGTTCGGTGCCCCGCCGCCGCTCGCCGTACCCGCCTTCGGCGTGCGAGTGCTTGGTGCGGGTGTCCATGATCAGCACCTGCAGCCCGGCCTCGGCCAGCCCGAACGGCACCTGCTCCTGCTCGCCCGACCGCACGTCCAGGAACAGCACGTGGGACTCGGTGCAGCACAGCGACGCCGTCTGGTCGAGCAGGCCGGTCGGCGCGCCGACGAAGTCGTTTTCCGAGCGCTGCACCCACCGGGCCACCTCGGGCCGGGCCGGGACGCGCTCGTCGGTTCCGTCGATCTCCAGGCCGGCCAGGCCCAGCAGCGCCAGCGACACCGCGCACTCGAGCGCGTGGGAGGAGGACAGCCCGGCGCCCGACGGCACGTCGCCGGCGATGACCAGGTTCGCCCCGGCCGTGAAGCCCTGGTCGCGCAGCACCCAGGCGACCCCCGCCGGGTACGCGGCCCACCCGTCGACCCTGCCGGGTTCCAGGTCGGCGATCGTGAGCTCGCCGGAACGCTGGAGCTGCCCGTCGTCACCGAGCGTGGCCACGGACAGGACGCCGTCCTCCCGGGGCGACGCCGCCGCGGCCAGGCGGTGCGGCAACGCGAAGGGCAGCACGAAGCCGTCGTTGTAGTCGGTGTGCTCGCCGATCAGGTTCACCCGGCCGGGCGCCGACCACACGCCGGCCGGCGTGCCGCCGTGCACCGTGCGGAACGCCGCCGCGGCCTCCGAGGCCGGGCTCACCTGGCCTGCGCCAGGACGGCGTGCAGTGCGGAGGTGGAGACCTGCGCGGTGTTGTCGCCGCCGGTGACCTCGATGGTGCTGCCGTTGGCCTTGCCGATGACGACCGTGCCGCCCGGCACGATCCCGACGGACTTGAGCTCGGTCATCAGCGACTCGTCCAGCTGGACGTGCTCGGCGATGCGCCGGATCTCGACCCGGCCGCCGCCGGTGCGGGCGAACTCGTCGAGCCGGACGAGGTCGGCCTCCGCGGGCGGCGCGGGATCGCCGTCGCCCAGCTTGTCCAGACCGGGGATCGGGTTGCCGTAGGGGGAGGTGGTCGGGTGGTCGAGCAGCTTGACGAGCTTGCGCTCGACGGCCTCGCTCATCACGTGTTCCCAGCGGCAGGCCTCGTTGTGCACGTGCTCCCACTCGAGCCCGATGACGTCGACGAGGAGGCGTTCGGCCAGGCGGTGCTTGCGCATGACGGCGATCGCCAGTTCCCGGCCGTGGTCGGTGAGCTGGAGGTGCCGGTCGTCGGCGACCACGACCAGTCCGTCGCGCTCCATCCGGGCGACGGTCTGGCTCACGGTCGGACCGCTTTGCTGCAGGCGCTCGGCGATCCGGGCGCGCAGCGGGACGACACCTTCTTCTTCGAGTTCGTAGATCGTACGCAAGTACATCTCGGTGGTGTCGATGAGATCGTTCACGCTGTCCCCTTCGTCCGCGTTGCTCATCGTAGTCGTTGGCCCCGGCAGCGGCGGCGGGCCTGGGGATAACAACTCACCGGCGGTGGAAATGTCCGGCCCGGGCGGATCGGGGCCGCGGACCGCTGCAAGATGGGAGGTATGCGCTCGCTGATCAGCACCACCGACCTCGCCGCCGCACTGGCCGGCCCGGCCGGCGACCGGCCCGTCGTCCTCGACGTCCGCTGGCGGCTCACCGGCCCGCCGGGGGCCGAGTCCTACCGGGACGGTCACCTGCCCGGCGCGGTCTTCACCGACCTCGACCACGTGCTCGCGGCCGAGCCGGGCGAGGGCGGCCGGCACCCGTTGCCCGACCCCGTGGACCTGCAGCGGGACCTCCGCGCGGCCGGCGTGCGCGACGGCGGCCCGGTGGTGGTCTACGACGACGCCGACGGTTCGGTGGCGGCGCGGGCCTGGTGGCTGCTGCGCTGGGCGGGCCACGACGACGTCGCGGTCCTCGACGGCGGTTACGCGGCGTGGACCACGGACGGTCACGAGGTCGACACCGAGCCGGCGCGCCCGGAGCCGGGGGACATCGAGGTCCGGCCGGGCGGCATGCCGGTCCTGGACGCCGACGAGGCGGCCGCGCTGGCCCGCGACGGCCTGCTGCTCGACGCCCGGGCCGCAGCGCGCTACACAGGCGAAACGGAGCCGGTGGATCCCCGAGCGGGCCACATCCCGGGCGCGGTGAACGCCCCGTTCGCCGGCCACACGACCGCCGACGGCCGCTGGCACACACCGGAGGAACTGGCCGACCGCTTCGCCGGCCTGGGCCTGCGCCCCGGAGAACCGGTCGGCGCGTACTGCGGCTCGGGGGTGACGGCGAGTTCGGTGGTGCTGGCCCTGGAGATCGCCGGCCACCCGGGCGCGGGCCTGTACGCGGGCTCGTGGTCCCACTGGTCCCGCAACCCGGACCGCCCAGCCGCAACAGGCGACCTCCCCGGCTGAACCCGCCCACGTCCGAAAGCCGTGAAGGCCTCCTTGCCGGCTCTTCCGGCCGGTAAGGCCTTCACGACCTTCGGAGCACGACGTCGGCCCCGAGGGTTCGGTCGACGGAAGGCGGCCGGCCGAGCACGGTTCCCCAGATGCCTGGCGGCTGGTAGCGGCCCGGCCGGGCACGTTCGCCGCGGCCTGCGGGTGCGTGACCACGCCGGGTCCTCCCGGCCGTGATCGCCGCGACCTGCGGCGGGCCCGTGCCCGGCGGGTTCCGTGAGGCGGTGCCGGGCTCTTCGGGGCCGCGAACCGCTGCGATCGGCACTACAGTCGGGCGTATGGCGCCGGCTGTCGTGTGGGACTCCTCCCTGCTGGGTTACGACCTGGGCGGGGATCACCCGTTCAACCCCGTCCGGCTGGAACTGACCGTCCGGCTGGCCACCGAACTCGGCGTGCTCGACGGCGTCGAACTGCTCGTCCCGTCCGCCGCCGGGGACGAGGAGCTCCTGCGGATCCACGCGCCCGAATACCTGGCCGCCGTGCGGGAGGCGCCGCTCGTCGGGTGGGATGTCGGGCACGGGCTCGGGACCTCCGACAACCCCGTCTTCAGCGACATGCACGACGCCTCCGCGCTGGTCGTCGGCTCGACGCTGCTGGCCGCGCGCAAGATCGCCGAGGGCGAGGCCACCCGGGCGGTCAACATCGCCGGTGGGCTGCACCACGCGATGCGGGACCAGGCGTCCGGGTTCTGCGTCTACAACGACTGCGCCGTCGCGATCTCGTGGCTGCTCGACCACGGCTTCGAGCGGATCGCCTACATCGACACCGACGTCCACCACGGCGACGGCGTCCAGGCCGCGTTCTACGACGACCCGCGCGTCCTGACGATCTCGATGCACCAGCACCCCTTCACGCTCTGGCCCGGCACCGGCTACTCGGCCGAGACCGGCCGCGGCAAGGCCGACGGCACCGCGGTCAACGTGCCGCTGCCGCCGCGCACCCAGGACCCCGGGTGGTTGCGGGCGTTCAACGCCGTCGTCCCGTCGCTGCTGGCCGACTTCGAGCCGCAGCTGCTGTTCACCCAGTGCGGCGTCGACTCCCATGAGGAGGACCCGCTCGCGGACCTCTCGCTGTCCGTCGACGGCCACCGGACCATCTACACCACCCTGCGGGAGCTCGCCAACACCTACGCGGGCGGCAAGTGGATCGCCGTCGGCGGGGGCGGGTACCAGCTGATCCGGGTGGTCCCGCGGTCGTGGACGCACCTGATCGCCACCGTCCTCGACCGGGACGTCGACCCGGCGACGCCGTTGCCGCCCGGCTGGGTGTCGACCGTCGGCAAGGCGGCGCCGAACGCCGAGCTGCCGCGGGCCATGACCGACGACCGCGACACGGAGTTCAAGCCGTGGGGCGACGGCGAAGACGACCCGGTCGACATCGCCGTCCGGGACACCCGCCGAGCCGTCTTCCCCTTGCACGGCTTGGATCCCGACGACCCCAGGGACTGAGTGACCATGGCCGGACGGGACCCCTTCGACTACCCCCGCGACTGGGAGGCCGACGTCGTGCTGTCCGACGGCGGCACCGTCCACCTGCGTCCGGTGCTCCCGACCGACGCCGACGGCCTGGTCTCCTTCCACGGCAAGCTCTCCGAGCGCACCCGCTATTTCCGCTACTTCGGCGCCTACCCGCGGATCCCGGAGAAGGACCTGAAGCGGTTCTCCACCGTCGACCACCACGACCGGGTCGCCTTCGCCGCGTTCCTCGGCGACGACATCGTCGCGGTCGGCCGGTACGAGCGGCTGGACAGCGGGCCGTCGGCCGAGGTGGCCTTCGTGGTCAGCGACGTGCACCAGGGCCGTGGTCTCGGCTCGATCCTGCTGGAACACCTCGCCGCGGCCGCGTCGGAGTGCGGGCTGCGCCGGTTCGTCGCCGAGGTGCTCGCCGAGAACGCTGCGATGGTCCGCGTCTTCCGCGACGCCGGTTACCAGGTCAGCCGCGAGATCGAAGAGGGTGTACTGCACCTGGAGTTCGACATCGACCCGACCGAGGAGTCCCTCGCGGTCGCCCGCTCCCGCGAGCAGGCCGCCGAGGCACGCAGCGTGCACAACCTGCTGCACCCGACGTCGGTCGCGGTGATCGGCGCGTCCACCGACCCGGGCAAGGTCGGTCACGTCGCCTTCGTGAACCTCCTCGCCGCCGCGTTCACCGGCACCGTCTACCCGGTCAACCCCGAGCACCGCTCGGTGCGCGGCGTGCGCGCCTACCCGTCGGTGCTCGACATCCCGGACTCGGTCGACCTGGCGCTCGTCGCCGTGCCGGCCGAAGCCGTCGAGTCCGTTTTGGACGCTTGCCTGGCCAAGGGCGTGAAGACCCTGCTGATCGTCTCCGGCGGCTTCGGCGAGGCGGGCCCGCACGGCCTGCACGCCGAGCTGCGGCTGGTCGGCGAGGCCCGGGCGCACGGCATGCGCGTCGTCGGCCCGAACGCGCTCGGCGTGCTGAACACCGCGCCCGGCATCCGGCTCAACGCCACCCTCGCGCCGCGGTTGCCGGGCCGCGGCCGCACCGGGTTCTTCTGCCAGTCCGGCGCGCTGGGCACCGCGATCCTGGCCGACGCCGAAGCGCGCGGGCTCGGCCTGTCGACGTTCGTCTCGGCGGGCAACCGCGCCGACGTCTCCGGCAACGACCTGCTGCAGTACTGGGAAACCGACCCGGACACCGATCTCGTGCTGCTGTACCTGGAGTCCTTCGGCAACCCGCGCAAGTTCGCGCGGCTGGCGCGGCGGCTGGGCCGGACGAAGCCGATCGTCGCGGTGAAGTCGGGGCGCCACGCGGTCCGCTCGCAGCTGGCGGCGACGTCCACCGAGATCGACGAGGTCAGCGTCCAGGCCCTGTTCGAGCAGGCCGGGGTCGTCCGGGTCGAGTCGCTGGCGCAGCTGTTCGACACCGCCCTCGTCTTCGCGCACCAGCCGCTGCCCGCCGGGCCGCGGATCGCCATCGTCGGCAACTCCAGCGCGATCGGGCTGCTCGCCGCCGATACCGCCCGCGCGCAGGGGCTGCGGCTGGCGTCGGACCCGGTCGACGTCGGCCCGCAGGCCGGTCCGGAGGACTTCGCCAAGGCGGTGGGGGACGCCCTGACCTCGCCGGACACCGACGCGCTGGTCGTCGTGTTCGCGCCGCCGGTGGCGATCCCCGGCACGGCGTACGCGCGCGCTCTGCGGGAGACCGTCGTCGAACTGGGGCAGCGCAAGCCGATCGTCTCGACGTTCCTCGCCGCCGAAGGCGTCCCGGACGAGCTCGCCGTGCTTTCGGAGGACGGCGTGGCCAGCCGCGGCTCGATCCCGTCGTACCCGAGCCCGGAGCGCGCGGTGAACGCGCTGGCGAAGGTCGTCCGGTACGCGGCGTGGCGGCAGCGTCCACAAGGGACACTGGTGCGGCCGTCGGGGATCCACACCGAGCAGGCGCAGGTGATCGTGCGCGAGCTGCTGGACGCCGAGGACGGCAAGGCGATCCTGCTGCCGGACACTGATGTCGTGCGGCTGCTGGGGTGTTACGGCATCGACGTGGTGCCGTTCCGCGTGGTGTCCACTGTGGACGACGCGGTCGCGGCGGCGGCCGAACTCGGCTACCCGGTGACGCTCAAGGCGGTCGACGAGCGGCTGCGCGGCCGGCCCGACCTCGCCGGGGTGCGGCTCGACCTGGCGTCGGAGGACTCGGTGCGAACGGCTTACGCGGTGCTGCGCGAGATCTCCGGCGAGGACGACGTGTACGTGCAGCAGATGGCGCCGAAGGGCCTGTCGTGCGTGATCGGGCTGCAGGACGACCCGTCGTTCGGCTCGCTCGTGTCGTTCGGGCTGTCCGGCCTGGTCAGCACGCTGCTGGGGGACCGGGCCTACCGGGCGGTGCCGGTCACCGACGTCGACGCGGCGACGCTGCTGCGCGAGCCGCGGACGGCCCCGCTGCTCACCGGCTACCGCGGCGACGAGCCCGCCGACCTCGCCGCGCTGCAGGACATGGTGCTGCGCGTGGCCGCGCTCGCCGAGGACAACCCCGAGGTGCGGTCGCTGACGCTGGACCCGATCCTGGCCTCGCCCGACGGCGCGTTCGTCGCGAACGCCCGCCTGGTGCTGGGCCCACCACCGTCCCGGCCCGACACCGGCCCCCGGCGGCTGCGCGCGATCAACCCGGTGGACTGATCGTGGACCCGCTCGCCGCACCACCGGCCTGGAGTGCCGCGGCCTCCCGCGTTGCGTTGCCGGCTCGCCGCGTGATCACCCGGCGGCCTGAGGCGGATTCGCTCGCCGCGCCGCCGGTCCATCACTCGATCACCCGGCGGGCTGCGTGTGGCGCGTTCGCCGCGGTGCCGGCTCGCCGTGCGATCACCTGGCGGTCTGAGGCGGATTTGCTCGCCGCGGTGCCGGCCCGTCACGCGATCACCCGGCGGGCTGCGTGTGGCGCGCTTGCCGCACAACCGGCTCGCCGCGTGATCACCTGGGGGACTGACGTGGATACGCTCTCCACTCTGCAGGCCCGTCACGCTATCGACCCGGGGGATTGACGTGGACTCGCTCTCCGATGTGCTGGCCCGGCACGCCGGTGACCTGCCCGGCGCGGTGGCGCTCGTGGCCCGCGGCGGGCAGGTGGAGGTGGCCGCGGTGGGCTCGGCCGACGCCGGCGGGACCGTGCCGATCGCGCGCGACTCGCTCTTCCGCATCGGGGCCCTGACGATGCCGATCGTGGCCGCCGCTGTTCTGCTGCTCGTCGACGACGGCGAACTCGGGCTGACCGATCCGGTCGCGCGGTGGCTGCCCGAGCTGGCGGACCCGGTGGTCGTCCGGACGCCGGCCGGGCCGGTCGACGACGTCGTGCCCGCGGTGCGGCCGATCACCGTCGAAGACCTGCTGACGTCGCGGTGCGGCTACGGCCTCGCGGCCGACCCGGAGCTGCCCGCCGTCGACCTGCTGTTCCAGGTGCTCGGCCACCCGGCCGGGCCGGTGCGGGCCGGGGGGCCCGACGAGTGGCTGGCCGCGCTCGCCCAGGTCCCGCTGCTGCGCCAGCCCGGGGAGGCGTGGCTCTACGCCACGAGCGCGGACCTGCTGGGGGTGCTGATCGCGCGGGTGACGGGCCGGCCGCTGCCGGAGTTCCTCGCGGAGCGGCTGTTCGGGCCGCTCGGCATGGCCGACACCGGGTTTTCGGTGCCGACCGCCGCGCTGGGCCGGTTCACCAGCGCCTTTCGGCGGAGCGCGGCGGGGCTCGTGCTCGCCGACGCGCCGGAGGGCCGCTGGAGCAGCCCGCCGACGTTCCCGTCGGGCAGCGGCGGCCTGGTCTCGACGGCCGACGACCTCCTGGCCTTCGCCCGCGCCCTGCTGTCCGGGCACCGGCTGCTGACGCCGGAATCGGTGCGCCTGCTGACGACGGACCACCTGACGGCCCCGCAACGCGCGGCGGCGCGGCCGTTCCTGCGTGGCCTGGGCTGGGGGTTCGGCGGCGCGGTCGACGTGGTCGCGGTCCAGCCGTGGCAGGTGCCGGGCCGCTACGGCTGGATCGCCGGCGCGGGCCCGGCCGCCCACCTGACCCCGGCCACGGGCACGGTCACGGTGCTGCTGACGCAGGTCGAGGCCGCCGACCCCGCGCCGACCGAACTGATGCGCGAGTTCTGGACCTACGCGGCGAAGTAGCCGCGTCGGCCCCCGTGCGCGAACCGCCGGTCAGGGTTCGGTCGCGAGAAGGTCGCCCAGGGCGAGGAGCTGCGGTGTCGCCGGGCCCAGCAGGAACTCCAGGCGTTTCGCCGCCACGAAATACCGGTGCACCACGTGGTCGACGTCGATGCCGACGCCGCCGTGGACGTGGACCGTCGTGTGGGCCACCCGGTGGCCGGCCTCCGCGGCCCAGAACTTCGCCGTCGCCACCGCCTCGGTCGCGTCGAGGTCCGACGCCAGCCGCCACGCCGCCTGCAGGGACGTCAGCCGCACCGCTTCGACGTCCACGTACGCGTCCGCGAGACGCTGGCGGACCGCCTGGAAGCCGCCGATCACGTGGTCGAACTGCTTCCGCTCGGCCGCGTACGCCGCCGTCAGCTCCAGGGCCCGTTCGACGACGCCGAGCTGCTGCGCGCACACCCCGGCCGTCCCGCGCAGGCGCAGCCACTCGCCGATCGGGCCGAGGGAAATCCCGGCCACGTCGGACAGTTCCACCAGCGCCGCGTCCGCGTGGTCGACCGTCTGCTGCGGCCGGACCGTGACGCCCGGAGCGGCCGCGTCGACCAGGAACACCTCGCCGGACGTCGTTTCCACCAGCAGCCCGTGCGCGTACGCGCCGAACGGGACCGCGGACTGCGAGCCGGTCAGCCGGCCGCCGGTCACCCAGCAACCGCACGGCGCGCCCGGGTCCGGCAGGGCCACCGTGAGCACGCGCTCGCCGCGCAGCACCGGCAGCACCCAGCGGTCCACCAGCTCCGGCGTGCCGAACTCCGCCAGCGCCGACGCCGCCATCGTGATCGACGTCAGGTAGGGGACCGCGGCGACCGCGCGGCCGATCTCGGTCAGCACCGCGCACTGTTCCAGCAGCCCGAACCCGCCGCCGCCGAGCGACGACGGCAGCGCCGCGTCGAGCACGCCGGCCTGGCCCAGCGCCGTCCACAGTGGAGCGTCGAAGCCGCCGGTGCCGTGCGGGTCGTGGGTGAGTTTGTCTTCCAGGATCCGCCGGGTCAGCGCGGCGAGGTCGGCCGACGCCTCCGAAGGGGTGAAGTCCATACAGCTCCTAACTGAGACGCTCCTAGCGCGTGACGGGCAGGCCGAGGGCGGTCGCGGCGATCATGTCCCGCTGGATCTCGTTGGTGCCGCCGCCGAAGGTGAGGATCAGCGCCGAGCGGTGCTGCCGTTCGATCCGCCCGGCCAGCAGCGCGCCCGGTGAACCGTCGCGGACGACGGCCGCCGCGCCGAGCACCTCCATCAGCAGCCGGTAGGCCTCGATCGCGAACTCGGTGCCGTACACCTTCGTCGCCGACGCGTCGGCCGGGCCCAGCTCGCTCGCCGCGGCCGCCCAGGCGATCCGCCAGTTCCGCAGCTTCAGGTACTCCGCGCCGGCGTGCACCCGCGCGAGGTGCAGCCGCACCCACTCCGTGTCGATGACGCGGCTGCCGTCCGGCTGTTTCGTCCGCTTCGCCCAGTCCAGGACGTCGCCCAGCGCCTTGCGGATCGGGGCCGACGACGTCAGCGCGACGCGCTCGTGGTTGAGCTGGTTGGTGATCAGCGGCCAGCCCGCGTTCTCCTCGGCCACGCGCGCCGACACCGGCACGCGCACGTCGTCGTAGTACGTCGCGCTGGTACCCGCGCCCGCCACCGTGTGCACCTTGGTCCAGGAGAACCCGGGCGCCGTCGTCGGCACGATCAGGATCGACAGGCCGCGGTGCTTCTTCGCCTCCGGATCGGTCCGGACGGCGAGCCAGACGTAGTCGGCGTGCTCGATCAGGCTGGTCCACATCTTCTGGCCGGTGACGACGTACTCGTCGCCGTCGCGCACCGCGCGCGTCCGCAGCGACGCGAGGTCCGTGCCGGCCTCCGGCTCGGAGTAGCCGATCGAGAAGTGCAGCTCGCCGGCGGCGATCTTCGGCAGGTAGAACGCCTTCTGCTCGTCGGTGCCGTAGCGCATGATGGTCGGCCCGACGGTGTTCACCGTCAGGAACGGGACCGGCACCCCGGCGACCGCCGCCTCGTCGGTGAAGATGAGCTGGTCGAGCATCGGCCGGCCCTGCCCGCCGTACTCCTGCGGCCAGCCGAGCGCGAGCCAGCCGTCCTTGCCCAGCTGCCGGACGACGTCCTTGTAGGCCAGGCCGTCGCCGTACTCGCCGCCGCCGGTGCGGAGGCCCTCACGACGCTCCGGCGTCATCAGCTCGGCGAAGTACTCCCGCAGCTGCGCGGCCAGTGCGCGCTGCTCCGGCGTGTAGTCGATCCGCACCCGTCACCTCGATCCGGCGTTATAGTAGAACCTGTTCTAGTTGTACCAGGACTGACCCGGCGGAGGAAGCATGGAGATCGGCGTCGACCGTTCGCTCTGTGAGGCGAACGCGGTGTGCGTGGGGTTCGCACCGGGCATCTTCGACCTCGATGACGACGAAGAACTGGTAGTCCGGCCCGGTCCGGTGCCGGACGACCAGGTGGAACGGGTCTCCGACGCGGTGAAGGGCTGCCCGAAGAACGCCCTGTTCATCGTCAGTTAGCGGCGTTTACTGAAAGGCTTGCCCAAAACAAGAACAGATTCTAGTGTAGGCGCGACATCCAGGACTCGATGAGGAGGCCTCGCGTGAGCCTGAGCGGCAGGACAGCGATCGTCACGGGTGCCGCCGCCGGGCTGGGACGGGCCGAAGCGCTCGCCCTGGCCGCGCGGGGCGCCACCGTCGTCGTCAACGACATCGGGGAACCGAAGGACGTCGTCGAAGAAATCGAAGCCGCCGGTGGCCAGGCCGTCGCCGTCGCCGGAGACGTCGGCGAGCGCGCCACGGCCGACACGCTCGTGGCCGCCGCGCTCGACCTCGGCGGGCTCGACATCGTCGTGAACAACGCCGGCGTGCTGCGCGACAAGATGCTGTTCTCGATGTCCGACGACGACTGGGACACCGTGCTGCGCGTCCACCTGCGTGGGCACTTCCTGTTGTCCCGCAACGCCGCGAAGCACTGGCGGGACAAGTCCAAAGAGGACGGGAAGCCGGTGTACGGGCGGCTGGTGAACACCGCGTCCGAGGCGTTCCTGATCGGTTCGCCCGGCCAGCCCAACTACGCCGCGGCGAAGGCCGGCATCACCGCGCTCACCATGTCGGCCGCCCGCGGCCTGGCCAAGTACGGCGTCCGCGCGAACGCGATCTGCCCGCGCGCCCGGACGGCGATGACCGAGGGCGTGTTCGGCGCCGCCCCCGCCGAAGGCACCGACCCGCTCTCGGTCGAGCACGTCGCCCCGTTCGTCGCCTACCTCGCCTCGCCCGCCGCCGAGCACGTCAACGGCCAGGTGTTCGTCGTCCACGGCGGCTCGGTCGCGCTGGTCGAAGCGCCGCGGATCGAGCGGCGCTGGTCGCTCGGCGAGCTGGAAACGACCGTCACCGACTACTTCGCCGGCCGCGACCCCGGCCGGATGTTCGCCGCCACCGAAATCCTGGAGGAATCGTGAGGCTCGACGGGAAGATCGCCCTCATCACCGGTGCCGCGCGCGGACAGGGGGAGGCCGCCGCCCGCGCGTTCGCCGCCGAAGGCGCGAAGGTCGTGATCGCCGACATCCTCGACGACGAGGGCAAGCAGCTCGCCGCCGATCTCGGCGACGCCGCCGTCTACCAGCACCTCGACGTCGGCAGCGAGGACGACTGGGCGACGGCGATCGAGCGGACCACCACGGAGTTCGGCGCGCTGAACGTGCTGGTCAACAACGCGGGCATCCTCCATTTCTCGGAACTGGGCAAGACGACCCTGGCCGATTACGAGCGGGTCATCCGGGTGAATCAGATCGGGGCGTTTCTCGGGATGCGCTCGGTCGTTGAACCCATGACCGCCGCCGGCGGTGGCTCCATCGTCAACGTGTCCTCTGTGGAGGGTCTGGCCGGGATGCCGTACCTCGTCGCCTACACCGCGAGCAAGTTCGCGATCCGCGGGATGACCAAGGTCGCGGCCATGGAACTCGGCAAGAAGCACATCCGGGTCAATTCGGTGCACCCCGGCGCGATCGACACGCAGATGGTGTCGACCGCGGCCGGCGGCCAGAAGGTCGACATGTCGTACGTCGGCAAGAAGGTGGCCCTCGGCCGGGTCGGGCAGCCCGAAGACATCGCGAAGCTGGTGCTGTTCCTGGCCAGCGAAGAAAGTTCGTACTGCACGGGTTCGGAATTCGTGGCCGACGGCGGGGCGACAGCGTCCCACGCGCTCAACTTCTAACAGGAACGACGTTGGTAAACACCGCTAACGAAAAGCGGACACCGGGTATGGACGACACTCGGGGGTGAGCGACTACTTCTGGGAGGTGTGGTGAGCGACAGCACTGGCACGCTCCCGGGAACCGCGGCGCTGACGCAGGTCGGCCGCCTCGCGACGCTCTCGTGGGAGGTCCTGC
The DNA here is from genome assembly GCF_036104975.1 of Amycolatopsis sp. NBC_00355. Taxonomy (GTDB): domain Bacteria; phylum Actinomycetota; class Actinomycetes; order Mycobacteriales; family Pseudonocardiaceae; genus Amycolatopsis. Next base: position 9,393,841 of record NZ_CP107982.1, read on the forward strand.
GCGCGATCTTCAAGCGCCCCTTCCAGACCCGCGAGTGGATCCAGCAGTGCTGGTTCTTCGCCAGCGTCACCATCCTGCCGACCGCCCTGGTGGCCATCCCGTTCGGCGCGGTGATCGCGCTGCAGCTCGGCTCGCTGACCGCGCAGATCGGCGCCCAGTCCTTCACCGGCGCGGCCAGCGCGCTGGCCATCGTGCAGCAGGCCAGCCCGCTGATCACGGCGTTGCTCGTGGCCGGCGCCGGCGGCAGCGCGGTGTGCGCGGACATCGGGGCGCGCAAGATCCGCGAAGAGATCGACGCCATGGAGGTGCTGGGCGTCAACCCGATCCAGCGCCTGATCGTGCCGCGGGTACTGGCCGCCATGGTGGTTTCGGTGCTGCTCAACGGCTTGGTCAGCGTCGTCGGCGTGCTCGGCGGGTACTTCTTCAACGTCGTCCTGCAGGGCGGCACGCCCGGCGCGTACCTGGCCAGCTTCAACGCGCTCGCCCAGGTCCCGGACCTCTGGATCAGCGAGATCAAGGCGCTGCTCTACGGCTTCGTGGCCGGCGTCGTCGCGGCGTTCCGCGGCCTGAACCCGCCGCCTGGACCGAAGGGCGTCGGCGACGCCGTCAACCAGGCCGTCGTCGTCACGTTCCTGCTGCTGTTCCTCATCAACGTCGTGCTCACCGCGATCTACCTGCGGGTCGTCCCGCCGAAGGCCATGTGATGACGGCCGAGCCGATCGACCGCGCCGACCAGGACCGGACGCTGGAGTACCTCGCCCGCCCGGGCCAGAGCCTCGAAGGCCTGGGCAAGCTGCTGTCGTTCGCCGCGAAGGCGCTCGCCTGGTCGCCGCGCACGATCCGCCGCTACAGCCGGGAAACGCTGCGGCTGCTCACCGAAGTCTGCTTCGGCACCGGCGGCCTGGCGGTCATCGGCGGCACCCTCGGCGTGATGATCGGGATGACGCTGTTCACCGGCCTGATCGTCGGCCTCCAGGGCTACTCCGCGCTCAACCAGCTCGGCACGGCCGCGCTCACCGGGTTCATCTCCGCCTACTTCAACACCCGCGAGGTCGCGCCGCTCTCGGCCGGGCTCGCCCTGAGCGCGACGGTCGGCTGCGGGTTCACTGCCCAGCTCGGCGCGATGCGGATCTCCGAGGAGATCGACGCGCTGGAAGTCATGGCCGTGCCGAGCATGCCGTACCTGGTGACGACCCGCGTGCTCGCCGGCGTCGCCGCGGTGATCCCGCTCTACGCGGTCGGCCTGCTGTCGAGTTACCTCGCGTCCCGGCAGATCACCATCTGGCTCTACGGCCAGTCCGCCGGTACCTACGACCACTACTTCACGCTCTTCCTGCCCCCCGGCGACGTCTTGTGGTCGTTCGGGAAGGTGATCGTGTTCAGCGTGCTCGTGATCCTGTCCCATTGTTATTACGGCTACACCGCGAGCGGCGGCCCGGCCGGCGTCGGCGTGGCCGTGGGCCGCGCGGTGCGGACGTCGATCGTGCTGATCTCGGTCCTGGACTTCTTCCTGTCCCTCGCGATCTGGGGCGCCAACACCACGGTGAGGATCTCCGGATGAGGAAGGCACTCCGGCAGCGGCTCCGGTACCAGGTGCTGGGGCTCGCTTTCCTGCTCGTCGCGGCGTTGTTCATCGCCTTCACGCTCGCCGTCTACAACAAGGCGTTCACGGCGGTGACGCTGGTGAAGCTCGAGACGGACCACGTCGGCAGCCAGCTGCGCACGGGCGGCGACGTCAAGGTCCGCGGTGTGGTCGTCGGCGAAGTCCGGTCGGTGCTCGCGAAGGGCGACCACGCCGAGCTGGAGCTCGCGCTGGATCCGGGCAAGACGGCCGTCATCCCCAAGAACGTCTCCGCGCGGCTGCTGCCGAAGACGCTGTTCGGCGAGCGGTACGTCGCCCTGCAGCTGCCCGGCCGCTCCGCCGGGCCGATCAAAGCCGGCGACGTCATCCCGCAGGACCGCAGCAGCAGCGCGATCGAGCTGCAGAAGGTCCTCGACGACGTGATGCCGCTGCTGCAGGCCGTCCAGCCGGAGAAGCTGTCGAGCACCCTCACCGCCGTCGCGACCGCGCTCGACGGCCGCGGCAAGCAGCTCGGCCAGACCCTTTCGCAGTTGTCGGACTACCTCGGCAAGCTCAACCCGTCGCTGCCCGACATCAAGGCCGACATCACCGGCCTCGCGAACGTCTCGGCCACCTACGACAAGGCCGCGCCCGACCTGCTGCAGGCGTTGTCGGACCTGACGACGACGAGCCGCACGATCGTCGAGAAGCGCACGCAGCTGAGCGACCTCTACGCGACGGTGTCGGCCGCGTCGGTCGACCTCACGAACTTCCTGCTGGTCAACAAGGACAACCTGATCCGGCTCACCACCGCCGTCCAGCCCACGCTGGACGTCCTGGCGAAGTACGCGCCGGAGTACCCGTGCCTGTTCCACCAGCTCGCCGGTGAGGTCGCCCCGGCGGAGCTGGCGTTCGGCAAGGGCACCGCGCACCCCGAGGTCAGCCGCGTCACCATCGAGTTCAGCGCCAGCCGCGGCAAGTACCTGCCGGGCGTCGACGAGCCGAAGTACGAGGACAAGCGCGGCCCGCGCTGCTACCCGCAGGTGCCGAAGCCGGGGTACTGGCCGCAGTACCCGCCGGACGGCGCGATCGAGGACGGTTCCAGCAAACCGGCGCCGCCGAAGTCACCCGGCGGCACCCTGCCCGGCCCGATCACCGCCGGCGGCGGCGCGATCGGCGGGTCCGGCAGCATCGTCGGCTCGGCCGACGAGTCGGAGCTGATCGCCCTGCTCGCGTCACCCGCGCTCGGCGCCACCCCGGATCAGGTGCCGGGCTGGGCCGGCCTGCTCGTCGGGCCGCTCTACCGCGGGGCGGAGGTGGAGCTCAAGTGAGGAGTTTTGTCCCGTCGCTGGTGAAGCTGCTGGTGTTCGCCGTCGTCACGGTCCTGTTCACCGGCGTCCTCGCGGCCACCATCGCGAACACCAACTTCGGCGTCACCTCGGGCTACCTGGCGAAGTTCACCGACGCGTCCGGGCTCAAGGAAGGCGACGACGTCCGCATCGCCGGGGTCAAGGTCGGCCAGGTCGACACCATCGACGTCGAGGTGGGGGAGCGGAACCTCGCCGAGGTGCGGTTCGACGTCGAGCACACCTACCGGCTGCCGGAGTCGGTGACCGCGACCATCAAGTACCGGAACCTCGTCGGCCAGCGTTATCTCGCGCTCGGCACCGACGTCCCGGGGGACAAGGCGCTGCCGGACGGCGGCACGATCCCGCCCGAGCGCACCAAACCCGCGCTTAACCTCACCGTGCTGTTCAACGGGTTCAAGCCGCTGTTCAAGGCGCTCAGCCCGAAGGACGTCAACCAGCTCTCGGGCGAGATCATCAGCGTCTTCCAGGGCGAGGGCGGCACGATCACCAGCCTGCTGCAGCACACCGCGTCGCTCACCACCGCGATCGCGGGCAAGGACCAGGTGATCGGCCAGGTGATCGCCAACCTCAACAGCGTGCTCGGCACGGTCAACGCCCACGGCCCGCAGCTCGGCGACCTCATCGAGCAGACCCAGAAGCTGGTCAGCGGCCTGGCCGAGCAGCGCAAGCCGATCGGCGACGCGGTCACCGCGCTCGGCGACCTCGCCGTCTCGACCACCGGCCTGCTGGCCGACGCGCGCCCGGCGCTCAAGGACGACGTCGCGCAGCTCGGCACGCTGTCGCAGCACCTCGGCGACTCCGGCGAGCTGCTCAACCACCTGCTCGAGGTGCTGCCGGGCAACCTGCAGAAGTTCACCCGGACCCTGAGCTACGGCAGCTGGTTCAACTACTACCTGTGCGGGATCAACGGCACCATCGGCATTTCCTCGCTCGACATCACCCTGCCGATCATCCCGATCCCCGGCACCCAGCGGGCGGAGAGGTGTGGTCCGTGAAGCGGCTGAAGGATCGCAACCAGGCCGCGGTCGGCGCGGTGACGCTCGTGCTGATCGTGCTCGTCACGGCCACGACGTACTTCTCCGACCAGCTCCCGTTCTTCGGCAACGGCACGACGTACTCGGCCTACTTCGGCGAGTCCGCGGGACTGGCCCCGGACAACGAGGTCGAGATCGCCGGCGTCAAGGTCGGCACGGTGTCTTCCGTGACGCTCGAGGGCAAGCAGGTGCTCGTCCGGTTCCGCGTCAAAGGCGTCCGGGTCGGCGACGCGACGACCGCGTCGATCGAGATCAAGACGCTCCTGGGCGAGAAGTACCTCGCGCTCGACACCAAGGGCGACGGCACCCAGGAGCTAGACGCGACCATCCCGCAGGCCCGCACGCGCACGCCGTTCCAGCTGCAGGACGCGTTCGACCAGCTGTCCACCACGGTCGGCGACATCGACACGAAACAGCTGGCCGACAGCTTCAACGCGTTGTCCGACAGCCTCAAGGACAGCCCGCAGTACCTGAAGGACACGCTGAACGGCTTGTCCTCCCTGGCCAAGACGGTGTCCTCGCGTGACGCCGACCTGCACACTTTGCTGGCCAACACCAGCCAGGTGTCGAAGACCCTGTCCGACCGCAACGCGCAGCTGCAGCGCGTGATCAGCGACGGCAACCTGCTGCTCACCGAGCTGCAGAACCGCAAGACGGCGATCCACGCGCTGCTCACCGGCACGCAGCAGCTCTCGCAGCAGCTGTCCGGGCTGGTCGCGGACAACCGCACGCAGCTGAAGCCGACGCTGGACAAGCTCGGGAAGGTGACCGACATCCTGCAGCGCAACCAGGGCAACCTCGACAAGAGCCTGCAGCTGATGGCGCCGTTCGCCCGCGTCGGCGCGAACGCGACCGGCAACGGCCGCTGGTTCGAGGGCTACCTGTGCGGGCTGCTCCCGCCGACGATTACCGTGGGCGGCCTGTCCATCAACCCCGAGGGCTGCACCCCGCCGATCGCGGCGCCGAACCAGGGGGTGGGTCGCCGATGACGATCCGGACCTATCGCGGCCGCAGCCTCGCGACGTGGGTGGCGTTCGCCTGCGTCGTCGCGCTGATCCTCACCGCCGGGCTCTGGCTGGTGTTCCGCGAATCCAGCGGCACGAAGCTGTCGGCGTACTTCGGCAAGACCGTCGGGCTCTACGCCGGTTCGTCGGTGCGGGTGCTCGGCGTGCCGGTCGGGCGGGTCACCGACGTCACGCCGCAGGGGGACGCGGTGCGCGTCGACATGCAGGTCGACGAGGTGCAGCTGCCCGCCGACGTCGGCGCGGTCGTCGTCGCGCCGAGCCTGGTCAGCGACCGCTACGTCCAGCTCACCCCGGCCTACGACAGCGGCCCGGTCCTGGCGACCGGCACGGTGCTGCCGCGCGATCGCACCGCTACGCCGGTCGAGCTGGACGACCTGTACTCCAGCCTCGACAAGCTGTCGACGGCGCTCGGCCCGAACGGCGCGAACAAGGACGGCGCGCTGTCGGGCGTCCTGGACACCGCCGCGGACGCCTTGCGCGGCAACGGGGCTTCGCTGAATTCGACGGTCGGGCAGCTCGCCGACCTCGCCAAGACCCTCGACGGCTCGAAGGACGACCTGTTCTCCACCGTGCAGAACCTGAATTCCTTCACCGGCGCGCTCGCGCAGAGCGACCAGCAGCTCAACGAGTTCTACGGCCGCGTCGCCGACGTCAGCCGGTTCCTCGCCGACGACTCCTCCGACGTCGGCGCCGCGCTGCAGTCGCTCGGCGGCGCGCTCGGCGACGTCCAGCAGTTCGTCAACGACAACAAGACGGCGCTGGAGTCCAATGTGGACAAGCTGGCGTCGCTGTCGAAGGTGCTCGTCGACCAGCGGGCGTCGCTGGCCGAGGTGCTCGACATCGCGCCGACCGGCGCCACCAACTTCATCAACTCCTACGACGCCGCGTCGGGCACCATCGCCGTGCGCGACAACCTCAACGAGCTGACCAACCCGCCGATCCTCACCGTGTGCCGGCTGATCAGCGCGGGCACACCGAAACCGATCCCGGACACGCTGGGGAACATCTGCAAGCAGCTCGCGCCGATCCTCGACGGCGCGCTCAAGCTGCCGACCATCCCGCAGGTGCTGAACTCCCTGCAGAACGGCGAACTCCCGCCGCTGCCGCTCCCGCTCGTCGACGTGATGGAACAGCTTTCCGGCGGTGCCAAGTGAAGCGGCTCGCGGGAGTGCTCGCCGGGATCCTCGTGCTGGCCGGCTGCAGTGACGGCGGGTTCAACGGCCTCTACGGCACGCCGTTGCCGGGCGGCGCCGACGTCGGCGACCACCCGTACCACGTCACCGCGCTGTTCACCGACGTCCTGGATCTGGTGCCGCAGTCGAGCGTCAAGGTCAACGACGTCGCGGTCGGCCGGGTCGACAAAGTGACTCTCACGCCGGACACGCGGTCCGCGCTCGTCTCGATGACCGTCAACGGCGACGTCGCGCTGCCCGCCAACTCCCGCGCCGAGCTGAAGCAGTCGAGCCTGCTGGGCGAGAAGTTCGTCGAGCTGAGCGTGCCGACCGCGGAACCGGCCACCGGGAAACTGGGTGACAACGCGCAGATCCCGCTCGGGCGCACCAACCGCAACCCCGAGGTCGAGGAGGTGCTCGGCGCGCTTTCCCTGCTGCTCAACGGCGGCGGCGTCGAGCAGATCCAGAAGATCAGCCACGAGCTGAACGACGCGCTGTCGGGCAACGAGCCGGAGATCCGCGCGCTGCTGTCCCGGGTGGACGAATTGGCGACGCAGCTCGACGGGCACAAGACCGAGATCCTGCGGGCGATCGACGGGCTCGGGAAGCTGTCGGCGACGTTGAAGGGCCAGACGCAGAACCTGTCGAACGCGCTCGACAACCTCGCACCGGGCCTGAAGATCGTCACCGACCAGCGGGACCAGCTCGTCGGGATGCTGAACGCGCTCAACTCGTTGTCCGGCGTCGCGACCGACACCGTGACGAAGAGCCGGGACCAGCTGGTCGCGAACCTCAAGACGTTGCAGCCGACGTTGACGAAGCTCGGCGAGGCCGGCCAGGACCTGCCGAACGCCCTGCAGATCCTGCTCACCTACCCGTTCCCGGACTACGCGGGCAACGTCATCAAGGGTGACTACGCGAACGTCGAAGCGACCGTGAACCTGGATCTCGACAAGCTGATCCAGAACTTCACGAACTCGTCGCAGCCGCCGATCGCGCTGCCCAACACCATCGGCGGCGTGCCGTCCACCAGCACTGGCACCGCCGCGCCGCCGCCGTTGCCGCTGCCCGACCTCGGGACGGTGACCGGGCAGAGCGGCGGCACCGAACTGCTGGGCGGCCTGCTGGGCCTGATCGGCGGTGGCCGGTGATCACGCGCAAAACCCGCATCCAGCTGATCGCCTTCGTCGTCATCGCGGTGGTTTCGGTCGTCTACGCGGGCGGCAAGTACGCCGGTCTGGACCGGCTCTTCGGCAGCCGCGGCTACGTCGTCACCGCGCAGCTGACCGACTCCGGCGGCATCTTCGTCAACTCCGAGGTCGCCTACCGCGGCGTCACGGTCGGGCGCGTGACGTCGATGACGCTCACCGACCACGGCGTCGACGTCGCGCTCGACATCGACTCCGGCGGCCCGGACATCCCGGCCGACGCGCACGCGCAGGTCGCGAACCGCTCGGCGGTGGGGGAGCAGTTCGTCGACCTGCTCCCGCAGCACGACGGCGGCCCGTACCTGCAGGACGGCTCGGTGATCACGCCGGACAAGACGTCGCTGCCGCCGTCGCCGGACACCGTGCTGACCCACCTCGACGACCTGGTCGCGAGCGTTCACCCGGACTCGTTGCGCACGGTCGTCGACGAGACGTACAACGCCTTCGCCGGGGCGGGCCCGGAGCTGCAGCAGCTGCTGGACAGCACGAGTTCGCTGACCGCGGTGGCCACGCAATACGTCCCGGAGACCCAAGGCCTGCTGGCGAATTCGCGGATCGTGCTGACCACACAGGAACGGCAGGCCGCGAACATCACGGACTTCGCGAGCGGGCTGCGCACCATCGCGGGCCAGCTCAAGACGTCCGATCCGGACCTGCGGCGGGTGATTTCGGAGGCACCGCAGCTGAGCCGGCAGATCAGCGACGTGCTCGCGGCGTCCGGCACCGACCTGGGCGTGCTGTTCGCGAACCTGCTGACCACCGCGCAGATCACGTCGTCGCGCAAGGACGCGATCGAGGAACTGCTGGTGGCGTACCCGATCATCTCGGCGTTCTCGCCGTCGACGTCCCCGGACGGCACAGGGCACCTCGGCGTGGTGTTCAACTTCTTCGACCCGGCTTCGTGCACGAAGGGCTACGAAGGCACGAAGGAGCGTCCGGCGAACGACACGTCCGAGGCGCCGGTGAACATGAACGCCTACTGCGCCGAGCCGCCGGGCAGCCCGACCGGGGTGCGCGGGTCGCAGAACGCGCCGTACGCGGGCACGCCGCCGGCGATCCCGGCCGCGCCTTCGCAGACCGCGTCGGCACCGTCGCAGGCCCAGCTGCCGGGGATGCTGAGCCTGCTGACCGGGCCGTCGGCGGGCGGCCTCGGCAAGTTGCTGGGCGCACCGTGAAGGTCTGGGTCATCGCCGCGGTGGTGGCGGTGCTGGCTGCAGGTTTCTCCGGCTGGTCGTGGTGGCACGCGGCGGCCGACGACTCCCTGGCGCGCGGCCGCGAACGTGACGCGGTCCTCGCGGCGGCCGGCCCGGAGCTGGTCACGCTGAACACGATCGACTACCGCAACGCGGGCGCGGACGTCGACCGCTGGATCTCGGCGTCGACGGGCCAGTACGGCAAGGACCTCGCGGGCGACCGCCAGCTGCAGATCGACCGGGCCACCACGGCGCGCACCGTCTCGACGGCGTCCCTGGTGGAGGCGGCGGTCACGGAGATCGACGCCCCCACGGGGAAGGCGCGGCTGCTGGCGGTGCTGGACGTCCGGGTCTCGACGGCCGGTGCTCCCGCTGCCGCCCGCATGAACCGGCTCACCGTGGACGTTTCGCGGTCGGACACCGGGTGGAAGGTCGCGGGCGTCCAGGCGGCGGGCTCATGACCCGGATCCTGGCGGCGGTGGTCGTGGTGGCCCTGGGCCTTGCGGTCTGGTTCGGCGTCGAGACGGCGTCGCTTTCGCCTTCTACCGACAACGCGGCACTGGTCGACACTGCGGCGACCGCTTCGGTCACCGCCGAAGTCGGCGACGCGGTGAAGGCGGTTTTCTCCTACGACTACGCCAATCTGGCCCGTACCGAGCGGGCGGCGTCGGAGTACCTGATCGGTGACGCCGTTCGTCAGTACCAGGCTCAGTTCGCTTCGGCTCGCTCTCGGGCCGCGGCTGAGAAGCTGGTCCGGACTACTACCGTGCGGGCGATCGGGGTCCGGTCCTTGGTGGGGGACGATGCTTCGGTACTGCTTTTTCTGGATCAGCAGACGGTGGCTCAGGGTGGGGGAGCGCCGTCGTCTTCCGTGGATCAGCTCTCTGTTACTGCGAAGCGGGTTGATGGTCGTTGGAAGCTTGCGGCTCTTGTGGCGCTTTAGGTTCCCCGCTTTTCAAGATGCGGCTTCGCCGGGGCGTGGGAAATCGGCGCTTCTTGTGGTTGTTTCCTGCTGTGGTCGGCAGCGCCGATTCCCCACGCAACGGCGACCCTGCCGTGATCATCCTTTCGTGTGATGAACACGTGTTCGTTTGGCGGTAATCTTGTTGTGTGGACGGCGAAGCGGTGTGGAAAGCGGATGCAGTGGCCTTGGCCGACCGCATCAGCTCGCTGCTCGGTGTTGTGCGGTCTGCTGAGGCTGAAATTGGTTCGCTGCTGGTGGAAATCGAGTCTCGTGGTGTGATGGAGCTGTTTGGGTATCGTTCTGTTGCTCGGTTGTTCGAGCATCTTGCCGATGTTTCCAAGGCGTCCGCTGATCGTGTGGTGAAACGGGCGCGGGCTCTCAATGCCGGTCGTGCTCTTGATGGCAGTGCCGTTCCCGCTGTTGCTCCGGCCACTGGGGGTGTGGCTGCTGGTGGATCGTTGAGTAGTCCGATGATCGACGCCATTGTCGAGGCTCTTGCGCAGGTTCCGTCCGAGTGCCGCGACGACGCCGAGCGGAGCCTGCTGTCCTTCGCTTCCGAGGCCGGGCACAAGCAGGTCGCTGCGTTGGGGGCACGGATCGTGGCCCACCTTGATCCTGATGGCGCCGAACCCGATGAGGCCGAACCTTCCGTGCCTGCCCGGGAGCTTTCGTTACGCCGTAAGAGATCCGGGGTCTGGGAGTTGAACGGTCGCCTCGACGAGGAGACCGGCGCCCGCGCCAGTGCCCTGCTCGACTCGCTGGCCGAGCGCCGCACCGCTGACGACGGCGCCGACTTCCGCTCTCCGCAGGAACGCTACGGCGACGCCTTCTCCGACGCCGTCGACCTCGCGTTGAACTCCCCGGACCTGCCGACGCAGGCCGGCGAACGGGCCCACGTGATGGTCGCGGTTTCGCTGGCGGACCTTCGGTCCGGGGTCGGCCGGGCCACCCTCGGCGACACCGGCACCATGACCGCGGCCGAAGCCCGGGTGCACGCCTGCGACAGCATGCTGATCCCGGCGGTCCTGGGCGAGAAGAGCGAACCCCTGAACCTGGGCCGCCTGCGCCGCCTGATCTCCGCCGGGCTGCGCCGCGCCCTGTTCCTGCGCGACCGAGGTTGCGCATTCCCCGGTTGCCACCGCCCGCCGCGGCACTGCCAAGGCCACCACATCCGCCACTGGGCCGACGGCGGCCCCACGGACCTGACCAACCTGGTTCTGCTGTGCGCCCACCACCACCGGCTGCTGCACCGCTCCGGCTGGGAGGTCAGCATCGCCGCCGACGGCCTACCCGAGTTCCGGCCACCGGCGTTCCTGGACAAGCGCCGAAAACCCAGGCGCAACAACATCCACCAACCACTGCCGTTCGCGGCATGACCAACCGAACAGGGAAAGGCCCGAAGCCATCGGCTCCGGGCCCACACCCATGCCCGGTGCTAGGTCCGAGCCGAAGGTCCCTTCTCACCTGCGACGAGCGGAACGGTTCGTTCGCCGAGCCCTATCAACAGGCCCCGCCCTGGGACGCGATGCCAGACCGCCGTCAACGCGCAACACCAGGCTTCCTGAAGGTGCCGCCGTCAGAGCCGCGCAGCGGCCGAGTCCTCAGCGTTGGTGGATGGAGCTTTCCGGACGCCCAGCGTCCCGAATCCTCCATCGACACCCCGCGGCCACCTCAGAGCCGCGGCGCCAATCACGCGATCAGGCGTTCCGGGGCGCCTGAAGCACCACAGTGCACCCACCTCGTCGACGGGAACGGCCGACCACTGGTGACGTTGACCGGTCCGGGCAAGCCGAGGACGCATCGATGTTCCCGCACTTGATGCGGCACCTGGCGATCCGTCGAGCCGGGCACCGCAAACGCCGCGGCTCCCGCGGCGGGCGCCCGGCTGTTCTCCATGCCGCAGTCACCTGGACCAGCACATTGTCAGACCCGCGGCACTAACCGTCCCAGACCGCCGCGCCCTGCCTCAGCACTTCCACCTCGGAGGGGGCCGACACCGGCCACATCTCCAGCACGTACTCGAAGTGCTCGCCGAACTCGTGCTCGTTCCACTCGGTCGCGGGCGGGCCCGCCGGGACGTACGACACCCGCGCCCGGTACAGCCCGGGCAGCACCGAGAAGAACTTTTCCTGCGACGGGTAGTCCGCGGGCCCGGAAATCACGAGTTTCCCGCTCGGCACCGGAAGATCCGCTTCCACCACGTGCTCGGCCTCGGCCCTCAGCGCAGGCGGGCCGGGAACGAGCGTCACCGATGATTCCACCAGGTCCGACCGCGCCGTCACGATCGCGAGGCCTCCCGGCTCCGCGGCGATCCGGTGGTCGACCGCCTGTGCGGTCCAGCCGCTGCCGTCCAGCTTCGACCGGGAATCGCGGACCGAGAACTGGCGCTGGTCGGCGTGGACGACGAGATGCACGCCGATCACCCTAGCCAGGACCCGCCCCGAAATGGTATCGGCGCCGGGTTTAGCGTTGACGCCATGACCACTGCTTCCGTCGACGTCGACACGGCCCGCGCCGACTACGCGGCCCTCGTCGACCGCGGCCTCTCCCTCGACATCACCCGCGGCAAGCCGTCCCCCAAGCAGCTCGACCTCGCGAACGCGCTGCTGGACCTCCCCGGTGACGGCACCTTCAAGGCCGAGGACGGCACCGACGTCCGCAACTACGGCGGCCTCAAGGGCCTGCCGGAGCTCCGGCGCATCTTCGCCGGCGCCCTCCAGGTGCCGGCCGGGCAGCTGCTCGCCGCCGGCAACTCCAGCCTCGAGCTGATGCACGACGCCGTCGTCCACGCCCTGCTCGGCAAGGTCCCCGGCGCCGAGCGCCGCTGGGCCGACGAGCCGCGCGTCGCGTTCCTCGCCCCGGTCCCGGGGTACGACCGCCACTTCGCGCTCACCGAGCGGTTCGGCATCGAGCTGATCCCGGTCCCGATGACCGACGAAGGCCCCGACATGGACGTCGTCGAGCGCCTCGTCGCCGAGGACGCCGGCATCAAGGGCATCTGGTGCGTGCCGAAGTACAGCAACCCGACCGGCATCACGTTCAGTGACGACGTCGTGCGGCGGCTCGCCTCGATGACCACCGCGGCGCCGGACTTCCGGATCTTCTGGGACAACGCCTACGCCGTGCACCACCTGACCGACGACGAGCCGGCCCTCGCCGACATCCTCGCCCTCAGCGCCGAGGCCGGGCACGCCGACCGCCCGTTCGTCTTCGGCTCGACCTCGAAGATCACCTACGCCGGTGGCGGCGTCGGCTTCTTCGGCGCGTCCGAGGCCAACCTCGCCTGGTGGACCGGCCTGATCGGCAAGCGCACCATCGGCTCGGACAAGGTCAACCAGCTGCGGCACGCGCTGTTCCTGAAGGACGAGGACGGCGTCCGCGCGCACATGCGCAAGCACGCCGAGATCATCGGCCCGAAGTTCGCGGCCGTCGAGCGCATCCTCACCGAAGAGCTCAGCGACCTGGCGTCCTGGACCAAGCCGACCGGAGGCTACTTCGTCTCGCTGACCGTGCCCGAGGGCACCGCGAAGGAGGTCGTGCGGCTGGCCAAGGAGGCCGGGGTCGCGCTGACCCCCGCCGGGGCGACCCACCCGCACGGCGACGACCCGGCCGACGCCGTCATCCGCATCGCGCCGACCTTCCCGGAGCTCGCCGACGTCGAAGAGGCCGTCCGCGCGCTGGCCGTCTGCGTCCGGCTCGCCGCGGCTCAGCGGTCCTGACCAGGGCAAACAAAACCGGCAAGAACTTTTTTCCGTTTTGACCGAGCCGGGGGCCGTCCGGGTACGTATGACCGGTGGGTGAGGTGGACGAACTCGTCACGAGAGGACGTCCCCCGGTGTTCGGAAAACGCTACACACAGCAGCTGATCGAGCGCAGCGCGGAGAACGCGACCGACCGCCGCCGCTTCCTCAAGGCTGCGGGAGCGGCGGGGCTCGGCGTCGCGGGCGCCGGTGCGCTCGGCACTGCGCTGTCCTTGGGCCTCGGCTCGGCCGGCGCGACTTCGCAATACGGTGCGCAGGGAGGTGACGCCGCGAAGGAGGCGGCGAGCGACGCCGCAGTGCTGAACTTCGCGCTCAACCTGGAGTACCTGGAAGCGAACCTCTACTCGTTCGCGGTCTACGGCTACGGGCTGAACGACAAGTACATCAACGGCGTCGGCAACCTCGGCAAGGTCTCCGGCGGGCACGCGGTGAAGTTCAAGAGCGAGCACACCAAGCAGATCGTGCAGGAGATCGCGGGTGACGAGGTCGCCCACGTCACCTTCCTGCGCAAGGCGCTGGACAAGGCCGCCGTCGCGCAGCCCGAGATCGACTTCCAGAACAGCTTCACCGCCGCCATGCAGGCGGCCGGGGTCATCAACATGCAGCAGACGTTCGACCCGTTCGCGAGCGAGAACAATTTCCTGCTCGCGGCCTACCTCTTCGAGGACGTCGGTGTCTCGGCGTACAAGGGCGCGGCGCCGCTGGTCAACAACAAGACGTTCCTCGACGCGGCGGCCGGCATCCTCGCGGTCGAGGCGTACCACGCGGGCATCGTGCGCTCGCAGCTGTTCGAACGCGGCCTCGGCGACGTCACCAACAAGATCTCCGACGCCCGCGACAGCCTCGACGGCAAGGCGGACGACGACGAAGGCGTGCTCAAGGACGGCAAGGCCAACCTCGTCCCCGCGGACGCCAACGGCATCGCGTTCGGCCGCTCCGCCGACCGCGTGCTCAACATCGCCTACCTCAACCCGGACAAGGTCTCCTCGGGCGGCTTCTACCCCCGCGGCCTCAACGGCGACATCGCCACCAGCGGTGCCAAGGAGTGAGCGCCGCGTGCCGCCGTCACGGTAACGTCGTGCACGGCGGCATGCGGAGTTCACAGCGGAGTTTCTCGGGGGGCGCGGGGTGCGGGTACTGGTCGCGGGTGGCGGGATTTCCGGCACGGTCACGGCGATGGCGCTGAAGCTGGCGGGACACGACCCGGTCGTGTTCGAGGCCTACGCTTCGGGCGGGGAAGACATCGGCGCGTTCCTGACGCTCATGCACAACGGCATGGACGCCCTGCGGGCGATCGGCGCCGACGGCCCGGTGATCGACGCGTCCTTCGCCGCGTACGGCGTCGAGCTCGTCGTCCCGACCGGGGAAACCGTGGGACGGCGGGAATTCGACACCGAAGGCCTGGACGGCCCGCGCACGCTGACCCGCGCGACGCTCTACCGCGTCCTGCAGGACGAAGCCGCGCGCCGGGGCATCACCCTCGAGCGCGGCCGGCGCCTGACCGGGGCCAAGGCCGGCCCGAGCGGCGTCACGGCGGAATTCGCCGACGGCGTCACCGAATCGAGTGACGTCCTCGTCGGCGCCGACGGCCTGCGCTCGGTGGTGCGGCGCCTGATCGACCCGGCCGCCGACGAGCCGCGCTACACCGGGCTGACCGTCGTCTACGGCTACACGCGCGCCGGCGGACTGCCGTCGGCGCCGGGGATCTACCGGATGGTCCGCGGCAGCAAGGCGGCCTTCGGCTTCACGACCGACCCGGACGGCGCGACGTTCTGGTTCGCCCGCGTCCCGGACGAGGAGCGGCCCCGCGCCGAGATCGCGGCGGTCACCCCGGCCGGCTGGCGCGAGTTCGCGCACGCCGCGTTCGCCGGGGAACCGTTGCCCTGCGCGGACATCATCGCGGCCACGGGCGACGAGGTCTTCGGCGGCCACTCCTACGACGTCCCCGAAACGCGCGTCTGGTCGACGCCGGAGATGGTGCTGGTCGGCGACGCCGCCCACGCGGCTTCGCCGGCCGCGGGCCAGGGCGCGTCGATGGCCCTGGAAGACAGCGTCGTGCTGGCGAAGTGCCTGCGTGACCTGCCGGACCCGGCCTCGGCGTTCGCCGCGTACGAGGGACTGCGGCGCGAGCGGGTCGAGAAGCTGGTGGCGGCCAGCGCGGGCCAGGACGTCGGCGAAGAGCGTGACTGGCTGTACTCGCACCACATCGACTGGGACGCGAAGATCACCGGCTGACGCGGTCCGCCACCGTCGCGCCGAGCAACGCCAGCTTGTCCGCCTCCGTGCCAGGCGTGGCGTGGTAGGCGACCAGCATGACCCCATCAGTGCCGCTGACCAGGAGTTTCTCCCGGTTCAGGGTGATTTCGCCGACCTGCGGGTGGTGGAAGGTGATCGCGGCCGCTGTCCGCGCGCGGACGTCGTGGCGGGCCCACAGGCGGCGGAAGAGCGGGCTGGCCAGGGAGAGCTCGCCGACGAGCTCGACGAACCGGGCGTCGTCGGTGTCCGTGCCGGCCGCTTCGCGCAGGTGCGCGACCAGCACCTCCGCCGCTCGCTCCCAGCCGGCGAACAGCGCCTGCTCGCCGGGGTCGAGCAGGACGTCGCGGAGCCGGTTGGCCCCGGGGACCAGGCAGGGGGACAGGGCGGTGGCCAGGGGATTGGCGGCCAGGACGTCCAGGTAGCGGCCTTCGATGAACGCGGGCACGGGCAGCAACGCCAGGAACGCGGCGGTGCTGGGCGGCACGGTTTCCCGGCGCCGCCGCCGCGGCCGGCGAGGCGTGTCCCCGGCGAGGCCGAGCAGGTACGCCGTCGAGTCGTCGTCCAGGCGGAGCACCCGGGCCAAGGACCGCAGGACCTGCGCGGACGGGCTGCGGTCGCGGCCGCGTTCCAGCCGCAGGTAGTAGTCGGCGCTGATCCCGGCCAGCATCGCGACCTCCTCGCGCCGCAGACCGGGCACCCGGCGCGGCCCCACCACGGGAACCCCCGCCTCTTCGGGCGTGACGAGCTCGCGGCGCGCCCGCAGGAACGCGCCCAGCTGGTTCCGGTCGTCGGCCATGGGCCCCACGATAAGCCGAGGTCACCCGATGTGGGGGGTCCTGTCATCCCCCCGGCTGAGCGGAGCACTGGCACGGGTGCTTCCCCCGGTGGATCGTCGGCACCATGACCGTCACGACGCTTTCGATGGGAACGAACACATGAACACGCAGCGGGTTCTCGTCACCGGCGGCTCGGGCTTCATCGCCGGGCACTGCATCCTCCAGCTCCTGGAGCAGGGGTACCGGGTGCGCACCACGGTGCGGTCGCTCGCGAAGGAGCAGGCCGTCCGCGCGGTGCTCACCGACGCCGGCATGACGCGCGGCGGCGCGCTGAGCTTCGTGGCCGCCGACCTCACCGACGACCGCGGCTGGGCCGAGGCGGTCGACGGCTGCGACTTCGTCCTCCACGTGGCGTCGCCGGTTCAGCCGGGCAAGGTCGCGAACGAGGACGACGTCATCGCCCCCGCCCGCAACGGCACCCTCCGCGTGCTGCGCGCCGCCCGGGACGGCGGGGTCGGGCGTGTGGTGCTCACCTCGGCGTTCCACGCGGTCGGCTTCGGGCACCCGCACATCGACCGGGCCTTCACCGAGGACGACTGGTCCGTGCTCGACGGGCCCGGCGTGGACGCCTACGGCAAGAGCAAGATCCTCGCCGAGCGCGCCGCGTGGGACTTCGTCCGCGACGAGGGCGGGGCCCTGGAGCTGGCGACGGTCCTGCCCGTCGCCGTCATGGGCCCGGTCATGGGCCGGGAGGTCTCCGGCGCCAACCACCTCGTGCAGCGGCTGCTCGAGGGCAAGATCCCCGGCTACCCGGACCTGTACCTCCCGATCGTCGACGTCCGCGACGTGGCGAGCGCGCACGTGCTGGCGATGACCGCCGACGGCGCCGCGGGGCAGCGGTTCCTGCTCGCCGGCGGTCCCTCGATGGCGATGAAGGAGATCGGCGCGCTGCTCAAGGAGAACTTCGGCGAGAGCGCGAAGAAGGTGCCGACCCGCACCATCCCGAACTTCGTCGTGCGCGCGGGCGCCGTCTTCTCGGCGGAGTTCCGGACCATCGCGGCCGAACTCGGCTTCGTCAAGAAGATCTCCCACGAGAAGGCCCGCTCGGTGCTGGGCTGGACGCCGCGCGAGTCGGCGGAGGCGGTCGTGGCCGCCGGCGAAAGCATGCTGCGCACAGCGCGGGTTTCGGCCTGACGCAAGGAAAGTGGCGCTAGGCGCCGCACGAGTCGCGGACCACCAGCCTGGTCGGCAGCAGCACCGGTTCCGGGGCCTCGTCCGTCTCGATCATCTTCAGCAGCGCCTCGGCGGCGGCCGTGCCGAAGCCCGGTTTGTCCTGGGCGACCGTCGTCAGCGCCGGGTCCACCAGGGACGCGACTTCGATGTCGTCGAAGCCGACCACCGCCAGGTCGTCCGGCACGCGCAGGCCCGTCGCGCGGGCCGCGAGCAGGGCGCCCACCGCCATCTCGTCGCTCGCCGCGAAGACCGCCGTCGGCGGTTCCTTGCGGGCCAGGAGCCGGCGCATGCCGACAAAACCGCTCTCGCGGTAGTAGTCCCCGGACACGACGTAGTCGTCGCGGGCCTCGAGGCCCGCCGCGGCGAGGCCCTCCCGGTAGCCCCGGGTGCGCTCGGCCGCCGGGGCGTTGTCGCGCGGGCCGGTCAGCGTCGCGATCCGGCGGTGGCCGAGCCCGGCGAGGTGCCGGACGACGTCCGCGGCGCCGCGGACGTTGTCGGACGTCACGTATGTCGCTTTAGGACCGGCGATCGCGACGTCGAGCGCCACACACGGCAAGCCGGACCGGGCGAACGCCGTGAACGCCTCCGCGTCCGAACCGCTGTCGATCAGCACCAGCCCGGCGAGGTGGTGCTGCCGCGTCATGCGGACGTAGGCGACCGGGTCGGCCAGCGAGACGCCGGGGGTGCGGCTGCGCGCGTCGTCGCTCGTGGCGAGCATCAGCAGGTGGTAACCGTGCGAGCTGAGCGCGGATTTCAAGCCCAGCAACAGGTCCTGCAGGAACGGGTGGCGCCAGCCGGGCCGCCGGTGATCGGTGTCCCAGACCAGCCCGATCATCGCCGACTGCTTGCGGGACAACGCGCGCGCCGACTCGTTGGGGGAGAAGTCGAGCTCGCGGGCGACCCGCTCGACGCGTTCGCGGGTCGGCCCGCTGACCGAGGTCGGCTGGTTGAAGACCCGGGAAACGGTGGCGACGGAGACGCCGCAGAGCTCGGCGATTTCGCGGGCGGTGACCATGGTGGCTCCTTCGGCTGTAACCGGTTACATACCTAGCACATCGGCCCCTGCTTCGAAAATTTGAGATGGCGTTATCGTTTCGTTACTTGACGGCGACGCACTGGGAGCGCTCTCATAGAGGCCACATTCTCGCCCGGCCCCCGGAGACTCGTTCCCGGCGGCCGCGGTGTTTCCGCGCGCTTTCAGCAGAACAACGGAGATCTCATGCGCCCGAACACGAGAACCCGCATGGTCCTGGTGGCCGTGCTGGCCGCCATCACCGTCCTGAGCGCCTGCAGCGGCGGTGACGGCGGGAGCGGCGGCAAGATCAAGCTCAGCCTCGGGCTGTTCGGCAACTTCGGGTACACCGACCTGATCAAGGAGTACCAGGCGGCGCACCCGAACATCGAGATCACCGAGCGCACCGCCGCCTACTCCGACCACCACAAGAACCTGGCCGCGCACCTGGCCACCGGTGGCGGGGCCGCGGACATCGAGGCCATCGACACCGGCTACGTCGCCCAGTTCAAGGCGACGCCGGACAAGTTCGTCGACCTCAACACCGTCGGCGGCGACAAGCTCAAGGACCGCTGGCTCGGCTGGAAGTGGTCGGCGTCGCTGGCCAAGGGCGGCCAGCAGATCGGCTACGGCACCGACGTCGGCGGCCTGGCCATCTGCTACCGCCGTGACCTGCTCCAGGCCGCCGGCCTGCCCGCCGACCGCGAGGCCGTCTCCGCACTCTGGCCGACCTGGCAGGCGTTCTTCGACGCGGGCAAGCGCTTCCAGGCCAACGCGCCGGGCGGCGTCAAGTGGATGGACGGCGGCCCGACCGTGCTCAACGCGATCTTCGGCCAGGCCCCGACCGGTTACTACGACACCAGCGACCAGCTCGTCGTCGACAGCAACCCGGCGCTGCGGACCGGCTGGGACCAGGTCGTCGACGCCGTCAAGGCGAACCTGAGCGCCGGCCTGCTCTACAGCACGCCGACCTGGAACACCGGCTTCACCCAGGGCCAGTTCGCCACCGTCACCTGCCCGGCCTGGATGATGACCAAGATCAAGGACCAGGCGCCGGACACCGCCGGCAAGTGGGACGTCGCCAGCGTGCCCGGTGGCGGCGGCAACTGGGGCGGCTCGTACCTGACCGTACCCAAGCAGGGCAAGCACACCGCCGAAGCCGCCGACCTCGCCGCCTGGCTGACCGCGCCCGAGCAGCAGGCGAAGGTGTTCACCAGCCAGGGCCTGCTGCCCTCGACGCCGTCGCTCTACACCGACCCGAAGATCACTTCCTACACGAACCCGTTCTTCAACAACGCGCCCGTCGGCAAGCTCTTCACCGACGCGGCGAAGAACCTGAACCCGCAGTACCAGGGCCCGAAGGCCGGCGATGTGCAGACCGAGTTCGGCAACGCGATGCAGCGCGTCGAGCAGGGCAAGCAGGACGGCGCGGCGGCGTGGCAGCAGCTGGTCGGTGACGTCGCGAAGCTCAAGTGACGGCTCCCGTGCCGAAGCTGAGCTTCGCCGACCGGCGGGCGAACTGGGACGTCAAGCTCTCACCGTTCGGTTTCATCAGCCCGTACTTCCTGATCTTCGGCGTCTTCGGGTTGTTCCCGTTGCTGTACACGGCTTTCGTGTCGCTGCAGAAGCGGAACCTGCTCGACGCCGAAGGCGCGAAGTTCATCGGGCTGGAGAACTACCGGCAGCTGCTGTTCCACGACCCGTACTTCTGGAACGCGATGGGGAACACGGTCAGCCTGTGGCTGCTGACCACGATCCCGCAGATCCTGTTCGCGCTCGGCATCGCGCACCTGCTCAACCGCAGGCTGCGCGGCCGGACGCTGTTCCGGACCGGCATGATCCTGCCGAACATCACCTCGGTGGCGGCGGTCACGATCATCTTCGCGCAGCTGTTCGGCCGGGACTTCGGGCTGGTGAACTGGGTGCTGAGCTGGTTCGGCGCCGGGCACGTCGACTGGCAGGCGGGCACGGCCAGCTCGCACGCCGCGATCGCGTCGATGGTCGTCTGGCGCTGGACCGGTTACCACGCGCTGATCTTCCTGGCGTCGATGCAGGCGATCCCGTCGAGCCTGTACGAGGCCGCGACGCTCGACGGCGCGAAGGGGCACCAGCAGTTCCTGCGGATCACCGTGCCGCTGCTGCGGCCGCAGATCATCTTCTCCACGGTGATCGCGACGACCGGGAACATGCGGCTGCTCGCCGAGCCGCTGTTGTTCAACCCGGGCACCGCGGCCGCGACCGGCGGGTCCGACCGGCAGTTCCAGACCGCCGCGCTCTACCTCTACGAACAGGGTTTCAGCAAGTACGACTTCGGCTACAGCTCCGCGGTGGCGCTGCTGCTGGCGATCGCCACGATGCTCGTGGCGGGCGTGGCGTACCTGGTGACCCGGCGCATCCAGACCGATTGAGGAGCGGACATGTCCACCGTGCTGACCTCGGCACCCCCCGCCGCGGCCCGGCCGCCCAGCCGGACGCGGCGGTTCACCCAGCGCGTCACCAGCCCGTGGACCTACGCCGCGCTGATCGCGATCCTGGCCGGCTCGGCGTTCCCGGTCTACTGGTCGTTCGTCGTCTCGTCGCAGACGCCGGACGCGGTGGGCAGCGTGCCGCCGGTGCTGGTGCCGGGCGGGCACCTGTTCGAGAACATCGCCCGGGTCTTCGACGAGACGAACTTCGGGCTGGCGCTGGCGAACTCGGTGATCGTCTCGGGCACCATCACGCTCTCGGTGGTGCTGTTCTCGACGCTCGCCGGGTTCGCCTTCGCCAAGATGCGCTTCCGCGGCCGCACCCTGCTGCTGCTCCTGGTGGTCGCCACCCAGGCGATCCCGACCGAGCTGGGTGTCGTGCCGCTCTACATCATGATGGCCGACTTCGGCTGGGCCGGGCAGCTGCAGGCGGTCATCGTGCCCGGCCTGGTGACCGCGTTCGGCGTGTTCTTCATGCGCCAGTACTTCGAGCGGGCACTGCCGCTGGAACTGCTGGAAGCCGGGCGGATGGACGGCTGCGGCTCGCTGCGGCTGTTCTGGCACGTCGCGCTGCCCACGGCCCGCCCGGCCGCGGCGGTGCTCGGCCTGTTCACGTTCATGCAGGCGTGGAACGACTTCTTCTGGCCGCTGGTGGTGCTGGTGCCGGAGAACCCGACCGTCCAGACCGCACTGTCCACTCTGGCCAGTGGGTACACCACCGACTACACGCTCGTGCTCACCGCCGCAACCCTCGGCACCATCCCCGTCCTCGTCGTGTTCCTGCTGTTCGGCCGCCAGATCGTCGGCGGCATCATGCAGGGCGCGCTCAAGGGCTGAGTCTCCCGGGAGAGATCCGTGACTTCCAGTTTCCCGCCCGGCTTCCGCTGGGGTGTGGCCACATCGGCGTTCCAGATCGAGGGCGCCACCCGCGCGGACGGCCGTGGACCGTCCATTTGGGACACTTTCGCCGCCACGCCGGGGGCGATCGCCGGTGGCGACACCGGCGAGCCCGCGGCCGAGCACTACGAACGCTGGGAGCAGGATCTCGAGCTGCTCGGCGAGCTCGGCGTCGACTCCTACCGGTTCTCCGTGTCGTGGCCCCGGGTGCAGCCGGAGGGCCGCGGCCGCGTCGAGTGGCGCGGCCTGCACTTCTACCGGCGGCTGGTGGAAGGGTTGCGGGACCACGGGATCGAGCCGTTCCTGACGCTCTACCACTGGGACCTGCCCCAAGCCCTGGAGGACGAAGGCGGCTGGCGGGCGCGGGACACGGCCCACCGGTTCGCCGACTACGCCGCGCTGGTCCACGAGGAGCTGGGTGACCTCGTCGACCACTGGACGACGCTCAACGAGCCGTACCCGTGCGCGGTCGCGGGTTACGGCGAGGGCCGGCACGCGCCCGGGGCGAAGGAGGGCCACGGCGCACTCGCCGCCGCCCACCACCTGCTGCTCGGCCACGGCCTGGCGGTGCAGGCGATGCGGGCGCAGGCGGCGCACACGCACCGGTTCGGCGTCGTGCTCAACCAGTCCCCGGCGGTGCCGGTGACGGACTCGGCGGCCGACGCCGCGGCGGCCGCGCGGCAGGACACGTTGCTGCGCCGGCAGTTCACCGAGCCGTTGTTCGGCGGCCGGTACGCGCCGGGCCTGAAAGCGATGTTCGGGGCCGCGTCGGACTTCTCGTTCCGCCACGACGGCGACCTGGAAACGATCGGCGTGCCGCTGGACTACCTGGGCGTCAACTACTACTACCGGCAGCACGTCGCGGACGCGCCCCCGCGCGAGCCGGACCCGGCGCGGCGGACCCTCGCCGACATCGGCGTCGACACGACCCGCCTGCCGGACGTCCCGCGCACCGGGATGGGCTGGCCGGTCGAGCCGGAGGGCCTCACCGAAGCCCTGGTCGCGCTGCACAACGGCTACCCGGACCTGCCGCCGCTGTACGTCACCGAGAACGGCTGCGTCTACCCGGACCGCAGCGACTTCGCCGACTACGAGCGCATCACGTTCCTGAGCGACCACCTGGCGGCGGCCCAGGAAGCGATCGACGCGGGCGTCGACCTGCGCGGCTACTTCGCCTGGTCACTGCTGGACAACTTCGAGTGGGCCCACGGCTACAAGCACCGCTTCGGCCTGGTGCACGTCGACTACGAGACCCAGCGCCGGACGCCGAGGGCGAGTTACCGCTGGTACCGCGACCACATCGCGGCCCAGAGCACCCCGTAATGCCGTGAAGGCCTCCTTACCGGCCATAAGAGCCGGTAAGGAGGCCTTCACGGCATTCGGCTACTTCTTGTACAGGGACTCGATGTCGGTCGCGTAGTTCTTGGTGACCACGTTGCGCTTCAGCTTCAGGCTCGGCGTGATCTCGCCGCCCTGTTCGGTGAAGTCGTTGGCCAGCACCGTGAACTTCTTGATCGCCTCGGCTTTCGAGACCGTCTTGTTGGCCTCGTCGACCGCCGCCTGGATTTCCGCCAGCAGGTCGGCGTCCGACGCGAGGTCCGCGACCGACGCGCCGGCGGGCTTGCCGTGCTGGGACTTCCAGGACGGGAAGTACTCCTCGTCCACCGTCACCAGCGCCGCGATGAACGGGCGCTGGTCGCCGACCACCATCGCCTGGCTCACCAGCGGGGCCGCCTTGATGGTGTCCTCGAGGCCGGACGGGGCGACGTTCTTGCCGCCCGCCGTCACGATGATCTCCTTCTTGCGGCCGGTGATCTTGAGGAAGCCGTCGACGTCCAGCTCGCCGAGGTCGCCGGTGTGGAACCAGCCGTCGGTGAGCGCTTCGGCCGTCGCCTGCGGGTTGTTGAAGTACGCCCGGAACACGACGTCGCCCTTGAGCAGCACCTCGCCGTCGTCGGCGATGCGGACCGACGTGCCGTTGACCGGCTTGCCGACCGTGCCGACGCGGAACGCCGACTGCGTGTTGACGTTCGCCGCCGCCGACGTCTCGGTCAGGCCGTACCCCTCGAACACCGGGACGCCGATGCCGCGGAAGAAGTGCGCCAGCCGCGCGCCGAGCGGGGCGCCGCCCGACACCGCCGCCACGCAGCGGCCGCCGAGGGCTGCGCGCAGCTTGCCGTAGACGAGCTTGTCGAACACCAGGTGCTTGGCCTTCAGGCCCAGCCCGGCGCCGCCCTTGTCCTGGGCCTCGCTGTAGGCGACCGCGACGGCCTCGGCGGCGTCGAAGATCTTGCCCTTGCCGTCGCCGTGGGCTTTCTGCTTCGCGGAGTTGTAGACCTTCTCGAACACTCGCGGCACGGCGACCACGAACGTCGGCCGGAAGGTGCCCAGGTCGGGAACCAGGTTCTTGACGTCGGGCGTGTGCCCGAGGGTGACCCGGGCGGTGAGCGCCGTCACGGCGATCGCGCGGGCCAGGACGTGCGCCAGCGGCAGGAAGCACAGCAGCGAGTTGCCCTGCTCCATCAGCTGCGGGAACGCCTCGATGTCGGCGCGGATCTCCGCTAGGAGGTTCCGGTGGGTCAGCTCGACGCCCTTGGGGCGGCCGGTGGTGCCCGAGGTGTAGACGATCGTGGCGAGCTCGTCGGCGACGACCTCGCGGCGGCGCTCGTGCAGCTCGTCGTCGGACAGCGTCGCGCCGAGCGCGGACAGCTCCTCGACGGCGGGGGAGTCGCCCTCGATCTGCCAGGTGTGGTCCAGGACCGTCAGCCGGTCGCGGATCTCGTCGACCGCGCCGGCGTGCGCGTTCGTCTCGACGAACACGCCCTTGGCGGCCGAGTCCGAGAGGATCCAGTACACCTGTTCGGGCGAAGACGTGTCGTAGATCGGGACCGTGACGGCGCCGGCCGCCCAGATCGCGAAGTCGATCAGCGTCCACTCGTACCGCGTCTTCGACATGATCGCGACGCGGTCGCCGCGGCCGATCCCGGCCTGGGCCATGCCCTTGGCGACGGCCAGCACCTCGCCGGCGAACTCCTTGGCCGTGACGTCCAGCCAGCTGCCGTCCACCTGTCGCCGGAAGCTGACCACGTCGGAGAACCGCTCCGCGTTAGCCCAGACGACATCGGACATGTTCTCGTCGTCGGCCACCGGCTTGCCGGCGGGAGCGCTGTATTCGCGCACGTGGGACCTCCGTGTTCAACGCGTGCGGCAGCAGATGACACCGCTGTTACCCGCCAGTCAACTTAGCGTGAGGAGCACCTTAAGACCATGCTGATCGCCGTCGCACGGCGAGGGCGTGACATTCTTCGCTCCGTGAACCAGGCACCACCCGCTCTCGACGTCGTCGACGAGACGTTCCTCGTCGTCCCGCCCGCCACCGTGGCCGCGGTCTTCGCCGATCCGAGGTCCTGGACGCGCTACTGGCCGGACCTGGTGCTCGAGGTCTACACCGACCGGGGGGACAAGGGCCTGCGCTGGACCGTGCGGGGTGCGCTCGTCGGTACCATGGAGGTCTGGCTCGAGCCGGTGCTCGACGGCACTCTGCTGCACTACTTCCTGCGGGCGACCCCCGCCGACGCGGCCGGGACGCCCCGGGCGCTGGCGCCGCGCGACCTGCGCCGGGAGTTCGACCGGCGGGCCCGCGCGGCGAAGGCGATCGCACTCGGGCTCAAGGAGATCCTGGAGGACGGGCGTGAGCCCGGCGTTCCTCCTCGCGCCGACGACTAAGGGGAGCTGGGGTGCGGGTACACGTCGTCTCGGACGTGCACGGCAACGCGGACGCGCTGAAGCGGGCCGGGGACGGGGCCGACGCCCTCGTCGTGCTCGGTGACCTGCTCGACTTCGTGGACTACCGCGAGCACGAGAAGGGCATCATGGGCGCCCTGTTCGGCGCCGAGAAGGTCGGTGAGTTCGCCCGGCTGCGCCGCGAGGGCACCCGTGACGAAACCGTTGCCTACTCGCGGACGCTCTGGGCGAGTCTCGAAGACCCGGCCGCGGCCGTCGACGAGGCCATCCGCGAGCAGTACGCGACGCTGTTCGCGGCGATGACCGCGCCGACGTACGCCACACCCGGCAACGTCGACACCCCGGCGCTGTGGCCGGAGTTCGCGGGCGAGGGCATCCGGGTGCTGGACGGCGAGGTCGCCGAGATCGGCGGCCTGCGGTTCGGCTTCGTCGGCGGCGCGCTGCTGCCCGACGGTGTCGTCCCGCGCCGCCGCAAGGGCGCCGCCTGGCGCCCCTACCTGCGCGATCGCGCGGACTACGACGCGAGTGTGGCGGCGCTCACCGAGGTCGACGTCCTCTGCACGCACGCCCCGCCGGCGCTGCCCGAGCTGACCTACGACGTCGTGGCGCGCCGCAGCGAGCTCGGGTCGGCGGC
The DNA here is from genome assembly GCF_036104975.1 of Amycolatopsis sp. NBC_00355. GTDB lineage: Bacteria > Actinomycetota > Actinomycetes > Mycobacteriales > Pseudonocardiaceae > Amycolatopsis. The sequence goes on from NZ_CP107982.1 coordinate 9,420,146, forward strand.
GCTGCTCGACCTCATTCGGGAACAGCGGCCCCGCTGGTCGGTGTTCGGTCACGTGCACCAGCCCCTGGCCGCCCGCGCCCGGGTCGGCCTGACCGAGTGCCGTAACGTGGGTCACTTCAAGGAGACCGGGCAGCCCTACGTGCTGCGCTGGTGACCGGCAGCGGCGGCTACGCTTCGTCCATGGCCGAGCAGTCCACACAGTCCATCGAGGTCGACGCCGAGCCCAGCCGGGTGATGGCCGTGATCGCCGACTTCCCCGCCTACCCGGAATGGGCCAAGGCCGTCCGGCAGACCGAGGTCCTGGACACCGACGACGGAGGCCGGGCCAAGCAGGTCAAGCTGACCCTCGACGCGGGCCCGATCAAGGACGTCTACACCCTCTCCTACGAGTGGGACGGTGACGGCCTCGGCGTCAGCTGGCACCTGGTCAAGGGCCAGATGCAGAAGGCGCAGAACGGCCGGTACGCCCTCGAGGACCTCGGCGGCCGCACCCGCGTGACGTACACGCTTTCGGTGGAACTGGCACTGCCGATGATCGGGCTGCTCCGGCGCAAGGCCGAGAAGATGGTCATGGACACCGCGCTCAAGGAACTCAAGAAGCGGGCCGAGGGGTAACCACGTGCGGATCCTGCTGTTCACCGGCAAGGGGGGTGTCGGGAAGACCACGCTGGCCGCGGCCACTGGCGCCGCGCTGGCCGGGCACGGCGGGAAAACCCTCGTCGCGTCCACGGACCCGGCGCACTCGCTCGGCGACGCCTTCGGCCACCCGCTCGGCGCCGAACCGTCCGAAGTGGACGCTCTGCTGTCGGCCGTCCAGATCGACTCCCGCACGCTCGTCGACACCACCTGGGACCGGCTGCGCGCCGAGCTGCGGGCGACCCTGTCCGGCGTGGGGCTCGACACCCTCGACGCCGAAGAGCTGACCGTGCTCCCGGGCGTCGACGAACTGCTCGCGCTGAGCGAGGTCCGGCGGCTGGCCGAACACGGGCCGTGGGACACGATCGTCGTCGACTGCGGCCCGACGGCCGAGACCCTGCGGCTGCTGGCGCTGCCCGAAGCCGTCTCCGGCTACCTGACCCGGGTGTTCGGGCGCCGCGGCCGGGTCACCGAGTCGGTGCGCCGCCTCGGCACCCACCTGGACGGCCTGCGCGCGCTGCTCACCGAGCCGTCGGTGACGACGGTCCGGCTCGTCCTGACACCCGAGCGGGTCGTCGTGGCCGAGGCCCGGCGCACGCTCAGCTCGCTCGCCCTGCGCGGCATCGCCGTCGACGGCCTGATCGTCAACCGGCTGATGCCCGCGCCGGGGTTCTGGCGCGGGGGCGCGGCGGCGTGGATGCGCACCCGCCGGACGCAGCAGGACGCCGTGCTGGCCGAACTCTCCGGCGCCGGGTTCGAGGCGGTGTCCCGGGTGGAGCACCGGGCCGTCGAGCCGGTCGGGCTGCCCGCGTTGCTGGAGATCGCCGACGAGCTCTACCGCGACGGTGACCCGCTGGCCGGCAACGGGACACCGGTCACGCCGCTGCTGCGGATCCGGCCGTCGGCCGAGGGCTACACGCTGCGCGTCGCGATCCCGCTGGGGCGGGACGCCGAGGTCGATCTCGCCCGCGTCGACGACGACCTGGCGATCACCGTGGACGGCTTCCGCAGGCTCATCGCCCTGCCGGAGTCGCTGCGGCCGTGCCGGATCACCGGCGCGGAATCCGACGCCGACGGCCTGCTCGTGAGCTTGGCCGGGGACCGGGGACGCCGGTGAGCGAAGAAGAGGCCACCGACGGGTTGCGCCTGGCCGAGGAGCTCCGGCTGCTCGTGGAGATGGTCGCCGAGAAGGCGGCGCCGTGGCTCGAAGGCGTGGTCGCGGCCGGGCACGGCGACCCTGACCAGGCGAAACCCGGGGGCTCGGCGTGCGGCTGGTGTCCGCTGTGTGCGATCGTCGCGGTGGTGCGCGGGGAACGTCCCGAGTTCGTGGCGCGGTTGCTGGAACAGCTGGCGCAGCTCGTGGCGTTGCTCCGAGCGGTGCTCGCGGATCGCTGGGAGCCGGACGAGGGTGTGCACATGCCCGGGTTCCGGCCGGCGCCGCGGCCGGCGACGGACGGCATGGCTTCACCGCGGGTGCAGCACATCACCGTCCGCAGACGGGACGAGTGGCGGGCGGATCGGGAGAACTGAGTGCGGACGATAGGGGTGGACGTCGGCGGGACGAGCATCCGGGCCGGTGTGGTGGACGAGCGCGGCTCGCTGCTCGACACGGCCCGGGTCTCGACGCCGACCGAGGAAGGCGCCCTCGAGGACGCCATCGCGGGCGTGATCGAGGACCTGCGCAACCGGCACGAGGTGGCGGCGGTCGGCCTGGCCGTCGCGGGCTTCGTCGCGCGCGACCGTCGGTCGGTGATGTTCGCGCCGCACCTGGCGTGGCGCGGCGCGCCGGTCGCCGACCGGATCGAGAAGCGCGTCGGCCTGCCGGTGCTGCTGGAGCACGACGTCAACTCGGCGATCGTCGGTGAGCACCGGTTCGGCGCGGCCCGCGGCGCGCAGATCGCCGCGCTGGTCGCGCTCGGCACCGGCATCGGCGCCGGTCTGCTGCTGGACGGCAAGCTCTACCGCGGCGCGTACGGCGTCGCCCCGGAGCTGGGTCACCTGACGGTGGTCCGCGGCGGCCGGCCGTGTCCGTGCGGCAAGTACGGCTGCTGGGAGCGTTACTGCAGCGGGACGGCGCTGGCGGCGACGGCGGTGGAGCTGCTCGCGCGGCACCCGGGCCGTTCGACGGTGCTGGCCCCGCAGGTCGCGGGCGACCCGGGCTCGGTGACGGGCCGCCGGGTGGCGGGCGCGGCCCGCGACGGCGACCCGATCGCCCAGCTGGCGATGGCGGAGCTGGCCAAGTGGCTGGGCGAGGGCTTGGCCCTGGTGGCGGACGTGTTCGACCCGGAGATCATCGTGATCGGCGGCGGCGTCTCGGAGTCGGCCCCGCTGTTCCTGGACGAGGCCCGCGAGCACTACGCGGGCGCGATCACCGGCGCCCGGCACCGGCCGCTGGCCCGGATCCGCACGGCCCACCTGGGCGACGACACGGCGATCGTCGGCGCGGCGGCGCTGGCCGTGGAGATGGCCAAAACCCCGGTCTGACCGCCCGAGTCCACTCCCGAGTGTCACCCGAAACAGCCACCCCGCTCCGCGCAGAGACGCATCTTTCCCTAGGAAAGTGACGCCTCAAGGGTGCGAAGACCGCACTTTCCTAGCGAAAGTGCGGCTTTGAAGCGCAAAGTTGGTGACTGCGTCACCCGACTGTGGCGGCCGCCGGGGTCACTCCTCCGGGAAGCTCGCCGACGGCACCAGCCCTTCCGCGAACGCGCGGAACGACGGCGCCAGCGGCAGCTCCGACTCCAGCTCCGCGTCGAACCACGTCACCGACGGCTCGGCGGAGCGGCGGTAGTCCAGCGCCACCCAGGTGTGGCCGTCGCCGGACAGCACCACCAGCCGCTTCGGCAGGTCCCATTCGGTGCTCAGGTACGGCGAGTCCAGCAGCGACAGCCGCCCGCCGACGCCGAGGAGCCGGTCGAACGGGATGTGCGTCTCGCTGTACGACGTCGGCGCGCTCGTCGGGAAGGCGTCGCAGTGCGCGGCGACCGTGCCGCCGTTGCGCAGGCCCAGCAGCTCGCCCAGTTCGAGGGGCAGCCGGACCCCCAGCTCGCGGCCGGCGTGGGCGAACTCGCGGGCGCTCAGCGGTTCGCCGGGGCCGCGCTCCCAGAACGTGGGCTTGAGCTGCTCGAACGGGGTCATACCGGAGAGTGTGCCAAGGTGGATGGGGTGAGCCAGCAGCCGTCCGCGAGTGTGTTCGTCCGCTGTTCCTGCGGGCGGCTGCACTGGGGCCGCTACGGCGCCGCCGGCCTGCTGCTGTTCGATCCGGCGCGCGGGGTGCTGCTGCAGCGGCGGGCCTGGTGGGTGCACAACGGCAGCACCTGGGCCCTGCCGGGCGGGGCGATCGAGGCGGGGGAGACCGCCGTCGACGCCGCCGCGCGGGAAGCTTTCGAAGAGGCCGCGATTCCCCCCGACGCGTTCCGGGCGCTTTCCGCGTCCGTGGTGGACCATGGCGACTGGAGTTACACGACCGTCCTCGCGCTGGCCGACAACATCGACGCCAAGGTCGCGAACACCGAGAGTGCGGAGGTGCGCTGGGTGGACCCCGACGACGTCCCGGGCTACCGGCTGCACAGCGGGTTCGCCGCGGCCTGGCCCGCGCTGCGGCCGCGGGTCGGGCAGGAGCTGGTGCTGGTCGTCGACGCGGCCAACGTCGTCGGCTCGCGGCCGGACGGCTGGTGGCACGATCGCCACGGCGCCGCCGAACGCCTGCGTGACCAGCTGGCCCGGCTGGCCGAAGCGGGCTTGCCGGACCCGGACGACCCGGCGCTGACCTGGTGGCCGCGGGTGATCCTGGTCGTCGAGGGCAAGGCGAGCGGCGTGCAGCCCGTCAAAGGCGTGGAGGTCCTGCCGGCCGACACCGACGGCGACTCGAAGATCGTCGAAGTCACCGGGCAGCACCGCGAGGCGAAGGTGCTCGTCGCGACCGCCGACCGTGAACTGCGCCGCCGCGTAGAGGCGCTCGGCGCGGCCACGATGGGCCCCGGCACGCTCCGGACCCAGCTGGACCGGCTCAGTCCTTGAGGATCCCGTCGCGCATTTCGGCGACCAGCGACGCGACGACGGCCTTCAGGCTGCCGTTGTGCTGCGTCGCGACCGCGCGCTGGCGCCGGTAGCTCGGCCCGTACTTCAGGATCGTCTCGACGTCGCGCAGCTCGGCCTCGCAGCCCAGCCGCCGCGCCACCGGTTCGAGCCGGTTCAGCAGGTCGCAGACGTCGTCGGTGACCAGCCGCTCGCGCCCCGCCGCGTCCAGGATGACGATCGCGTCGGTGCCGTAGCGCGCCGCGCGCCACTTGTTCTCCTGAACGTGCCACGGCGGCAGCGACGGCAGGATCTCGCCGTCGTCGAGGCGCTCGCCGAAGTCGTCGACCAGGCACTGGGTCAGCGCCGCGATCGCGCCGACCTCCTCCAGCGTCGGCAGGCCGTCGCAAACCCGCATCTCGATCGTGCCCAGCTGGGGGGACGGCCGGATGTCCCAGCGGATCTCCGAGAAGCTGTCGATCACGCCGGTGGTGAACATGTCCTCGACGTAGTTCTCGAGCTCGGCCCACTTCCGGAACTGGAACGGCAGCCCGGCGGTCGGCAGCTGCTGGAAGATCAGCGCGCGGTTCGACGCGTACCCGGTGTCCTCGGCCCCCCAGTACGGCGACGACGCCGACAGCGCCTGCAGGTGCGGCGCGTAGTTGAGCAGCGCGTCGAGCACCGGCAGGACCTTCTCACGGTGGTCGAGCCCGACGTGGATGTGGACGCCGTAGATCAGCATCTGCCGGCCCCACCACTGGGTGCGGTCGATCAGCTTGGCGTAGCGCTCCTTGTCGGTGACTTTCTGCTGGTACCAGTTGGAGAACGGGTGCGTGCCGGCCGAGAACATCTCGACGCCGAGCGGGTCGGCGACGCCGTGCACGACCTCGAGCGACTCGTTCAGGTCCGCCTTGATCTCGCCGATCGTCTCGCAGACGCCGGTGATGATCTCGATGGTGTTGAGCAGCAGCTCCTGCTTGATCTTCGGGTGCTCGGCCGCGCCGTCCGGGCGGACGGCGTCGAGGATCCGCTCGGCGGTCGACGACAGGTCGCCGCTGCGCCGGTCGACCAGGCCCAGCTCCCACTCCACGCCGACGGTGGAGCGCCGTGAAGGCGTGAATTCGATGTTCATCGGTTCCGGATCAGACCTGCGCGCCGTTGCTCGGGTCGGCGCCCGGCGGCGGACCCTGCCGGACGCGCAGCAGCAGCAGCGCGATCGACGTCGCGAGCGCGAGGATGCCCAGCGGGGTCGCCACCGTCGGGCCCACGCCGATCACGCCGGGCAGGATCAGCAGGAACAGCCCGGCCAGGAACAGCAGCAGGATGAGGAACGCGCCCATCTTCGGCCGCGGCAACGGCGGCGGCTCCGGCGGGACGAAGTGCTCGTCGTCCTCCGCCGGGTCGTCGGAGAACATCGTGCTGTCCCACGAGGTGCCGCCGCCCGAACGCCAGCCGGTGTCCGGCGGGTCGGCGGCGGCGGGCGGCTTCGGCTCGGCCGGCCGGTCCGGGGCCTTCCGGGTCTCGCTCTCCTCGGCCACCCCGCGCCCGGCGGCCCCGGCGGCACCACTGGCGCTGTCGGCGTTGTCCGCGGTGTCGGCGGTGTCCAACTCGGGGAGCCCGAACCCGTCGGCCCGCAGGTCGGCGACGATCTCGGCGAACGTCGCGTCGACGTCCTCCGGCCCGTCCTTCCCTCGGCTCATGCGGTCTCCTCCGCTTGCCCGGCGTGCGCCTTCGCGAACTCGACGCTGCGGGTGAAGATCACGTCCGCGTCGTTGTCCTGGGTCGCCACGTGATAGCTGTTCTCCAGCACGACTTCGGTGACGTCGGCGCTCGAGATCCCCGCCAGCACCAGCCGCGAGTTCTCCGGCTCGACGACGTGGTCGACCGCCGAGTGCAGCAGCAGCACCGGCTGCGTCACCTTCGGCAGGTCGGCGCGCACGAGCGCCCACAGCTTCGCCAGGCTCGCCGCGGCCCGCACCGGCGTGCGCGGGTAGGCCAGCTCGGTCTCGCCCGGCTTCTTGATGTCGTTCGCGATCGCCGGCACCGAAGGCACGATCCGGCCCAGCACCGGCAGCAGCTTCGTGTCCCACTTCAGCCGCGTCACCGACGGGTTGACCAGGACGATCCCGGCGATCCGGTCGCCGAACTCCTCGGCCAGGCGCAGCGTGAGCGTCCCACCCATCGAGAGCCCGCCGACGAAGACGGTCTTGCAGGTCGAGAGCAGCTCGAGGAGCGCTTCGCGGACCGCGCCGTACCAGTCCTGCCACGTCGTGCGGTTGAGGTCGGGCCAGCGGGTGCCGTGGCCCGGCAGCAGCGGGCAGCGCACGGTGAACCCGGCCTCGGCGAGGTGGTCACCCCAGGCCCGCATGCTGGCCGGGGTACCGGTGAAGCCGTGGCAGAGCAGGAACCCGGTCTCGGCCGAACCGGTGTGGCCGAACGGTTCCGCGCCGGCGAGCACGCCCATGCGATCGCCTTCCGTGTGAGCGGTGTAGGCCATCCATGCTCTCACGGGTCGAGGGCGTTGTGGGGGTCCGCCCGGACCCGTAATTCTCTGTGAGATCGATCGCTGCCCGGCGAGTATCCGGGTGGCTTCCGTTGTGCGGAGGCCACCCGGCTTCGTAGTCTGGTCGACGCGGGTGAACAGGGGCCGAGCTGCGATGGAGGACTGAGGCACCGGTGCTGTACTGGCTCATGAAGTGGGTGTTCATCGGTCCGCTGCTCAAGACGCTGTGGCCGACCAAGGTCGTCGGGGCGGAGAACATCCCCGAGACCGGCGGCGCGATCCTCGCGGGCAACCACCTCGCGGTCGCCGACTCGTTCTTCATGCCGCTGCGGGTCAAGCGCAAGGTGACCTTCCCGGCCAAGTCCGAGTACTTCACCGAACCCGGCTTCAAGGGCCTGCTCAAGAAGTGGTTCTTCACCGGCGTCGGCCAGTTCCCGATCGACCGCTCGGGCGGCAACGCGGCCCAGGCCGCGCTCGACACCGCGACCCGCCTGGTCAAGGACGGCCACCTGCTCGGCATCTACCCCGAGGGCACCCGCTCCCCGGACGGCCGCCTGTACAAGGGCAAGACCGGCGTCGCCCGGATCGCCCTGGACTCCGGCGGCGTCGTCGTCCCGGTGGCGATGATCGGCACCGACAAGGTCAACCCCATCGGCTCCAAGATGTGGTGGCCGCGCCGCCTCGAGGTCCGCTTCGGCAAGCCGCTCGACTTCTCGCGGTACGAGGGGCTCGCGGGCGACCGCTTCATCGAGCGGTCGATCACCGACGAGATCATGTACGCGCTGATGGAGCTCTCCGGCCAGGAGTACGTCGACATCTACGCGGCGAAGGCGAAGGAACTGCTCGCCGCGGAGGCCGCCGGAGCGAAGCCGAAGGTGCCGGCGCAGCCCACCGCGCGGGACGCCGCCCGGGTGCCCGACAGCAAGGTCGGCTGACCCACTACTGTTCACCAGTGCGTTTTTTCTACGACACCGAATTCATCGAAGACGGCGTGACCATCGATCTGGTGTCCATCGGTGTCGTTGACGAGCGTGGCCGCGAGTTCTACGCGGTCTCCACGGACTTCGACCCGGGCCGGGCCGGACCGTGGGTTCGCGACAACGTCCTGCCGAAGCTGCCTTCACCCGCCGACCCGGCCTGGCGCAGCCGCGAGAAGATCCGCGCCGACCTGCTGGAGTTCTTCGGCAAGCCGCCGGGCGGGATCGAGCTGTGGGCCTGGTTCGCGGCGTACGACCACGTCGCGCTGGCGCAGCTCTGGGGCCCGATGCCGGCGCTGCCGCGGCAGCTGCCGCGGTTCACCCGCGACCTGCGTCAGCGCTGGGAGGACGCCGGCAAGCCGAAGCTCCCGGCGGCCCCCACCGACCAGCACGACGCCCTCGCGGACGCCAAGCACAACCTGGCCCGCTGGGACGTCATCGAGTCCTACTTCCCCCGCCGCTGAGAATTGCTCGAAAGTCGTGCCAACGGACCGTTCGCGCCCACCTCGGCGCGAACGGTCCGCTGGCGCTGTTCGCCTCCACCGCACGGCCCGGAACTGTCGGTGCCTCCCGGTAACGTGAAATCCGGGGGACCCCTAGGCGGGGACCTCTCAGCGGCGCGCCCGGACCGCCTCGGCCAGCTCGTCCAGCAGGGGAGCGGTGTCGTCCCAGGACATGCAGGCGTCCGTGATCGACTGGCCGTAGGTCAGCTTCTCCGGCTGGCCCAGGTCGAGGTCCTGGCGGCCGCCCGCGAGGAAGCTCTCCATCATCAAGCCCACGATCCCGCGCTCACCGCCGCCGATCCGCTCCGCCAGCTCACGCACGACCGAAGCCTGCCGGACGTGGTCCTTGCCGCTGTTGCCGTGGCTCGCGTCGATGATCACGCGCTCCGGCAGGCCCGACTTCGCCAGCCGCGCCAGGGTGTCGGTGACCGTGCCGGCGTCGTAGTTCGGGCCGCCCGCGTGTCCGCGCAGGATCACGTGGCAGTCCGGGTTGCCCGACGTCGTCAGCAGCGCCGCCAGGCCGTCGGTGTTGATGCCGGGGAACACGTGGCTCGCCGCCGCCGCGCGGGTCGCGTCGACCGCGACCTGGACGTCGCCCTCGGTGGAGTTCTTGATGCCGACCGGCATCGACAGCGCGCTGCACAGCTGCCGGTGCACCTGGCTGGCCGCGGTCCGGGCGCCGATCGAGCCCCACGTGACGATGTCGGCGATGAACTGCGGCGTGATCGGGTCGAGGAACTCGCAGCCGACCGGCAGGCCCAGCTCGGAGACGTCGAGCAGCAGCCGGCGCGCCATCCGGAGGCCCTTGTTGACGGCGAAGGTGCCGTCGAGGTCCGGGTCGTTGATCAGGCCCTTCCAGCCCAGCGTGGTCCGCGGCTTCTCGAAGTACACGCGCATCACGACGTGCAGCTCGCCGCGCAGCTCTTCGGCCTTCTCGGCGAGGCGGCGGCCGTAGTCGAGGGCGGCTTCGGGGTCGTGCACCGAGCACGGGCCGACGACGACGAGCAGCCGGTCGTCCCGGCCTTCGAGGATGTCGACGGTTTCGGCGCGTCCGTGCTGCACCACCTTGGCGACGGCGGCGTCGACCGGATGATCCTCGCGCAGCATCGCGGGCGAAATGAGCGGACTGATCGACGTGGTGCGCGCGGCGTCGAGGTCACCGATGGCGGCCGGGCCTGCGGAGAGGGTCATAGCGGGGGTGTTCCTTCCTGATGGACACCGACCCGCGCGGGGGACCCTCGCCGAGCCGGTAGGAGAATCCGGCTCGGGGGTGGAGGTCAGCGCAGGTTCACGCCGCCGTGCCCACCCGGGGCCGGCTTCGTAAACCAGTAATAGCGCTGCACGACGACAAGTTAGCACAACGACGGCGCGGACCGATTCGGCAGGTGGTACGGGCTGCACCGATCCAGACGAAGCCAGCTACGCTTGGCCCTGGCGAAATGTGACTGTCATCTCCAGCGAACACAAACGGAGGATTCTCATGCGTGTCGGTGTGCTGACCGGCGGCGGCGACTGCCCGGGTCTCAACGCGGTCATCCGCGCGGTGGTCCGCAAGGGCATCGAGGTGCACGGCTGGGACTTCGTCGGCTTCCGCAACGGCTGGAACGGCCCGCTGACGGGCGACAGCCGCCCGCTCGGCCTGAACGACGTCGAGGACATCCTCACCCGCGGCGGCACGATCCTGCGCTCGTCGCGGACCAACCCGTACAAGGTCGAGGGCGGCGTCGAGCAGATCAAGAAGGTCCTCGCCGAGCAGGGTGTCGACGCGCTGATCGCGATCGGCGGCGAGGACACCCTCGGCGTCGCGAAGCGCCTGACCGACGACGGCGTCGGCGTCGTGGGCGTGCCCAAGACGATCGACAACGACCTGGGCTCGACCGACTACACCTTCGGCTTCGACACCGCGGTCTCCATCGCGACCGAGGCGATCGACCGGCTGCACACCACCGCCGAGTCGCACCACCGCGCGCTGGTCGTCGAGGTCATGGGCCGGCACGCCGGCTGGATCGCGCTGCACTCCGGCCTGGCCGGCGGCGCGAGCGTGATCCTGGTGCCGGAGCGGGCTTTCAACGTCGACCAGGTCGTCTCCTGGGTCGAGCGCCGCTTCGAGAAGGAGTTCGCGCCGATCATCGTCGTGGCCGAGGGCGCGCTGCCCGAGGGCGGCGAGGAGAAGCTGCTCACCGGCGAGAAGGACGCCTTCGGGCACGTCCGCCTCGGCGGCATCGGCACCTGGCTGGCCGACGAGATCGCCCGCCGCACCGGCAAGGAGTCCCGCGCGGTCGTGCTGGGCCACGTCCAGCGCGGCGGCACGCCGACGGCGTACGACCGCGTGCTCGCGACCCGCTTCGGCCTGCACGCCGTCGACGCGGTGGCCGACGGCGACTTCGGTGTCATGGTCGCCCTGAAGGGCACCGACATCGTCCGCGTGAAGCTGTCGGAGGCGACCGCCGAGCTGAAGACGGTCCCGACCGAGCGCTACGAAGAGGCCGAAGTCTTCTTCGGCTGAGCCCGGATCTCAAGCCGTGAGGGGCACCCTCAGGGACATCACGTCCCTGAGGGTGCCCCTCACGGCGTTTCGGATGCGGGCCCTAGATGCGGGGCCCTAGATGCGGGCCAAGGTGTCCAGGACGGTGATCGCCCGGGCGATGTCGTCGGTCAGCGGGCGGTCGTCGGTGCTGTCGTCCAGGACCTCGGACGCGACGTCGAACGCGTCGCGCACCGGGAGGTCCACCAGGTCGGCGTCCCGCATCCGCAGCGCGCGGACCGCCGCGACCAGCTCGCAGGCCAGAACCTGTTGGTACGACGTGCAAGCCGCCGTCGCCGCGCGGGCCGCCTGGGTCGAGAAGCTCGCGTGGTCCTCGATGCCGCGGGACACCACGGCCGTGCCGAGCGTCGCCGGCAGCGCCGCCTGACGCAGCTCCGTGAGCGCGTCGTGCGCCACGTACTCCAGGATCATCACGCCCGAGCTGCCCGCCGGCCCGGCCGCGAGGAACGGCCGCAGCCCGGTGAACTCCGGCTCGACCAGGTCGCCGAGGCGCGCCACCGACAGCTCCGCCACCTGGTGCACGGTCGCGCGGGCCTGGTCCAGCGCCGTCGAGACGTACGCCGTGTGGAAGTGCGCGTGGTGGTAGGCGTCGCCGTGGACCGTGGAGATCATCGGGTTCTCGGTGCTCGCGTTGATCTCGACGGCCAGCACGTCGCGCAGGTAGTGGATCGCGTCCAGGGCCGGGCCCTGGACCTGCGGGAACGCCCGCAACCCGAACGGGTCCTGGATCCGGCGGCCCGGCTTCGGCGTCTGGTGCATGCCGAGCAGCCGCCGCATCTCCGCCGCGCAGGCCACCTGGCCGGCGTGCGGCCGCGCTTCGTGCACCGGCGTCGCGTACGCCTCGGGGTTGCCGTCGAGGGCGACGTAGGTCAGTGCGGCGATGGCGTGGCTGGCGCGGGTCAGGGTGTCCAGCCGCATCGCGGCCAGCGTCGCCTCCGCCAGCGTCGCGGCGTTGCTGCTCATGAACGCCAGCGCGTCGCCGGCGTGCACCGGCACCGCCGGGACGTGCCCGGCGAGCCAGTCGCGTTCGCCGGTGAGCGCGAGCGCCGTCTCGGCCAGCGGGGCCAGGTCGCCGGTGCCGATCGCGCCGAGCCGGTGCACCAGCGGCAGCGCGCCGGTGCGGACGGCCTCGGCCAGCGCGCCGATCAGCTCGGGGCTGATCCCGGAGCGGCCGGCCAGGAGCTGGTTGAGCCGGATCAGCATCATCCCGCGGACCTGGCCGGGCGGCATCGGGTCGCCGCTGCCGCCCGCGTGGCTGCGCAGCAGGCGCAGCCCGTGTTCTTTCGAGCTCGCGACCGTGTCGTCCTTGTTGGCCCCGACGCCGGTGGTCCGGCCGTAGACCACCCGCCGCGTGCTGAGCTCCTCGGCGAGCTTCCAGGCGTGCTCGGCGCCGCGCAGCGCGGCGATCGAGACGTCGATACCCAGTGGTCCCTCGGTGCGCGCCGCCGTCACGACGTCGGCGCACCGCAGGGTCCGACCGTCCACCCGGATCAAGGGCAGCCTCCTTTCGCCTGCCCTCACTATGGGGCCAGGACGACCAAGGGGCTAGGACGGTGCGGGCGGCCAGGGTGGCTTCGGCCAGTCCCACTGCGGGACGGGTTCGTGCAGGTTCGGCTCGGCGCCGGGCGCGGAGAAGAGGACGGCCAGCCGGCTGCCCCACTCGAGGTAGCCGGCGAACGCGGCGCGGAACTCCGGGTCGCCCGGCAGGCCGGCCTCGTCGGCGGCGTCGAGCAGCAGCGTGACCCAGCGCCGGCGCTGCCGCTCGGTGATGCCGCGCCCGAGGTGGCGGCCGATCATGTGGGCGTGCCCGCCGTGGCTCTCCGAATAGGCCGCCGGTCCGCCGAAGACCTCACCGAGCCAGACCGCGACGTGCTCGGCGTGGTGCGGGTCCATCTGCCGGAACACCGGCTCGAGCAGCGGGTCTTCGAGGACGTGGCCGTAGAAGATCGTGAGGAGCTTCACGAGGGCTTCGTGGCCGCCCGCCCACTCGTAGAGGGTCGGGGTGGCGGGCGGGTTCTCTGGCACGATCACCCGGCAAGGCAACCAGCGGCGGCCCGGACGGGCAAGCACGTACTTTCCGGTGCGTAGGGGGAACGGGATGAAGCGCTACCACTGCGCGACGGAGCTGGCGGTCGACCTGATCGGCGGCAAGTGGAAGCCGGTGATCCTCGCGCACCTCAAGGAGGGCGCCCACCGCTACGGCGAGCTGCGCCGCCGGATGCCGGGGGTGAGCGAGAAGATGCTGACCCAGCAGCTGCGCGAGCTGACGGCGGACGGCATCGTCCGCCGCGAGGAGCGCGACGGCCGCGTCCCGCACGTCGAGTACCACCTGACGGCGGTGGGGGAGGAGCTGCGCCCGGCGCTCACGGCCCTGTACGAGTGGGGCGAGCGCCGCGCGGCGGCCTCTGGCATCACGTTCGAACCGGCTGGTTAGGACCGGCCAAGCGCCGGACCGGACGACACGCGTACCCGCGCGGACGACACGCGTACGCGGATGGACGACACGCCGCACCCGGCCTGAGCGCGGCTGTGTCGTCCATCCAGGTACGCGTGTCGTCCGCCTGGGTACGCGTGTCGTCCGCGCGGGCTAGGGGGTCTCGTCGAGACGGCGTTCCAGCGCGTCGAGGCGGCCGGCCCAGAAGCGGCGGTAGGGGGCGAGCCAAGCGTCCACTTCGGCCAGTGGCTCCGGGCGCAGCGCGTAGCACCGGCGCTGGGCCGCGACCCGGACCGTCACGAGCCCCGCTTCGCGCAGGACCCGCAGGTGCTTGGACACCGCGGGCTGGCTGAGCTCCAGCTCCTCGACGAGCTCGCCGACGGAGCGTTCGCCGTCGCGGAGCAGGTCGAGGATGGTGCGCCGGCGGGGTTCGGCGAGGACGTCGAAAGTCTGCATCACCCTGGAAATGTGCGCCGCCCGGCATATTCCTGTCAAGGCATGTGCGGCGGTCCCGATGGGCTGCTCGGCCTGACCCGTCTGGTCTGAACCATTGACCTGATGGTCTAGTCCATTTACGGTTGGTGTGGTCTCCACCACGTGGTCCCCATGATTGTCGGTAATTCTCCGAAGGGAGAAGGCATGTCCCGTTTCCGCAGGAAGAGCTTCTCGGCCCTGCTGACCGTGGCGGCCGCCGCGGGCCTGGTGGCGGGCGCCGCCGCGGCCCCGGCCGCCACCGCCGCCCCCGCTCGGGCCGAGGCTTCCGTCGGCAAGGTCGTCGGCTACTTCACCGACTGGGGGGTGTACGACCGCAACTACCACGTCAAGAACATCGAGACGTCGGGCTCGGCGGGCAAGCTGACGCACATCAACTACGCCTTCGGCAACATCACCAACGGCGGCTGCGCGATCGGCGACGCCTACGCCGACTACCAGAAGACCTACGACGCAGCGGGCAGTGTCGACGGCGTCGCGGACACCTGGGACCAGCCCCTCGCGGGCAGCTTCAACCAGCTCAAGGAGCTCAAGGCCAAGCACCCCGGCCTCAAGGTGATCTGGTCGTTCGGCGGCTGGACCTGGTCGGGCGGCTTCGGCCAGGCCGCGCAGAACCCCGCCGCGTTCGCCGACTCCTGCTACAACCTGGTCAACGACCCGCGCTGGGCCGGCGTCTTCGACGGCATCGACATCGACTGGGAGTACCCCAACGCCTGCGGCCTGAGCTGTGACTCCAGCGGCGCCGACGCGTACCGGAACCTGATGGCCGCGCTGCGCGCCAAGTTCGGCTCGCAGCTGGTCACCTCGGCGATCACCGCCGACGGCACCGACGGCGGCAAGATCGACCTGGCCGACTACGCGGGCGCCGCCCAGTACGTCGACTGGTACAACGTGATGACCTACGACTACTTCGGCGCGTTCGCCGCGCAGGGCCCGACCGCCCCGCACTCGCCGCTGACGTCCTACGACGGCATCCCGACGCCGGGCTTCTACTCCGACGCCGCGATCCAGAAGCTCAAGAGCAAGGGCGTCGCGTCGAGCAAGCTGTTGCTGGGCATCGGTTTCTACGGCCGCGGCTGGACCGGTGTCACGCAGGACACCCCGGGCGGCGCCGCGACCGGGCCGGCGCCGG
The DNA here is from genome assembly GCF_036104975.1 of Amycolatopsis sp. NBC_00355. GTDB lineage: Bacteria > Actinomycetota > Actinomycetes > Mycobacteriales > Pseudonocardiaceae > Amycolatopsis. The sequence goes on from NZ_CP107982.1 coordinate 9,435,385, forward strand.
CCAAGTACGAGCCGGGCATCGAGGACTACAAGGTGCTCAAGACGTCCTGCCCGTCGACCGGCACCATCGCCGGCACGGCGTACGCCAAGTGCGGCAGCGACTGGTGGAGCTACGACACCCCGTCGACCATCGGCGGCAAGATCGGCTACGCCCAGCAGCAGGGCCTCGGCGGCGCGATGGTCTGGGACCTCTCGGGCGACACCACCGACGGTGAGCTGATCACGGCCGTCGCCGAGTAAGGGCTCCCGGTGCGGCCGGTCTCGCGCGGAGCGCCGGCCGCACCGGGTTTCAGTTCCTGTCGGTACCCCCGATTACCCTCCTCACCGTGAAGTTCAGCGGATTCGGCGAGTACGCCGTCGACTTCTACGACGGTCTCGTGGAAGACAACTCCAAGCCTTACTGGGACGACCACGTCGAGACGTACAAGTCCGACGTCCGGGCGCCGATGGAGGCCCTGCTCGACGAGCTCAAGACCGAGTTCGGCGACGGCTTCGGCGATCCCAAGGTGTTCCGCCCCTACCGGGACGTCCGGTTCGCCAAGGACAAGACGCCCTACAAGACCCACTGCGGCGGCGTGATCGAGCAGGGGCGCGGCGGGGGTGCCTACTACGTCGAGGTCGGGCCGGAGGGCCTGCGCGTCGGCGGCGGGTGCTTCTACCTCGCGTCCGACCAGATCGCCCGGTTCCGCCAGGCCGTCGACACCGACCTGCACGGCGAAGCGCTCCAGAAGATCATCACGAAGCTCGAGCGCGCCGGCTGGGAGGTCAAGGGCGACCGGCTGAAGTCGAAGCCGCGCGGCTTCGACGCCGAGCACCCGCGCCTCGACCTGCTGCGCTACCGCTCGGTGTACGCCGTGCGCACCTGGGAGCCGGACGACGTCCTGCACGAGCGCGCCGCCCTCGACCGGGTGCGGAAGGCGTGGCGGCAGCTGCGCGAGTTCAACGAATGGGCCCGTGACCGGGTCGGCCCGAGCGAGCAGCCCCGCCGGTGACCCGGGAGTTTCTGAACCGTTTCTCTGAACTTTTCGGGATCGGTACAGACGAACGCGCGGACAGGGACTACGCTATGCGAACGTGAGCCGACGCGCGAAGATCGTTTGTACCCTGGGCCCCGCCACCGCCACCCCGGAGAAGATGCGGGCACTCGTGGACGCGGGCATGGACGTGGCGAGGATGAACTTCTCCCACGGCAGCCACGGCGACCACAAGCAGGTCTACGACCTGATCCGGGACGCCGCCGCCGCGAGCGGCCGGGCGGTCGGCATCCTCGCCGACCTGCAGGGCCCGAAGATCCGCCTGGGCACGTTCGCCGGCGGGCCGGTCGAGTGGCACAACGGCGACATCGTCCGGATCACCGTCGAGGACGTCGCCGGCACCCACGACCGGGTCTCCACGACCTACAAGGGCCTGGCCAAGGACGCCAAGCCCGGCGACCGCCTGCTGGTCGACGACGGCAAGGTCGGCCTGGTGGTCAAGGAGGTCGACGGCCAGGACGTGGTCTGCGAGGTCACCGAAGGCGGCCCGGTCAGCAACAACAAGGGCGTCTCGCTGCCCGGCATGGACGTCTCCGTCCCGGCCATGTCCGAGAAGGACATCGAGGACCTCGAGTTCGCGCTCGAACTGGGCGTCGACTTCATCGCGCTGTCCTTCGTCCGCTCGCCGGCCGACATCGACCTGGTCCACCAGGTGATGGACCGCGTCGGCAAGGGCCGGCTGCCGGTCGTGGCGAAGATCGAGAAGCCCGAGGCCGTCTACAACCTCGAGGCCATCGTGCTGGCCTTCGACGCGGTGATGGTCGCCCGCGGCGACCTCGGCGTCGAGCTGCCGCTGGAGCAGGTCCCGCTGGTCCAGAAGCGCGCCATCCAGATCTGCCGCGAGAACGCGAAGCCGGTCATCGTCGCGACGCAGATGCTCGAGTCGATGATCAACAACTCCCGGCCGACCCGCGCCGAGGCCTCCGACGTCGCGAACGCCGTCCTCGACGGCGCCGACGCGCTGATGCTGTCCGGCGAGACCTCGGTCGGCCGGTACGCGATCGAGGTCGTCCAGACGATGGGCCGGATCATCGAGGCGGTCGAGACCGACTCGCCGGTCGTCCCGCCGCTGACCCACGTCCCGCGCACCAAGCGCGGCGTGATCTCCTACGCCGCCCGCGACATCGGCGAGCGCCTCAACGCGAAGGCCCTGGTCGCCTTCACACAGTCCGGCGACACCGTGCGCCGCCTGGCCCGGCTGCACACGCGGCTGCCGCTGCTGGCGTTCACGCCCGAGGACTGCGTCCGCAGCCAGCTCTCGATGACCTGGGGCACCACCACCCAGATCGTGCCGCGGGTGGAGTCCACCGACCAGATGATCCAGCAGGTCGACCACGCGATGCTGGAGATGGGCAAGTACCAGAAGGGCGACCTCGTCGTCATCGTGGCCGGCTCGCCGCCGGGGACCGTCGGGTCGACCAACCTGATCCACGTCCACCGCCTTGGTGAAGACGACCACGCGTAAGGGACGGCTTGCCCTCCGACCACATAGGGTCTGGCCATGACTGAAATGGCCAGAGCGGCCGCCACCGAGCTGGAGATCCCGGGTGGCGGCCAGCCGGTGCTGGACCGCTTGGTGGCGTTGCTCGACCTCGAGAAGCTCGAGGAGAACTTCTTCCGCGGCGTCTCGCCCGCCCACTCGCCGGTCCGTGTCTTCGGCGGGCAGGTGGCCGGTCAGGCGCTGGTCGCGGCCGGGCGCACGGTGCCCGACGAGCGCCGGGTGCACTCGCTGCACGCGTACTTCATCCGCGGCGGCGACCCGAGCGTGCCGATCGTCTACGAGGTCGACCGGATCCGGGACGGCCGTTCGTTCACCACCCGCCGGGTCGTGGCGATCCAGCACGGCAAGGCGATCTTCTCGCTCTCGGCGTCCTTCCAGAAGGACGAATCGGGCATCGATCACGCCGAGGCGATGCCGGAGGGCGTGCCCGCGCCGGAGTCGCTGCCGACGCTGATGGAACGCGCCGAGGGGTACGCGATCGGCGCGCACAGCCGGCCGCGGCCGATCGACCTGCGCTACGTCAACGACCCGCCGTGGGTCACCCGCCAGACCGGCGAGCCGCCCGCCCGCAACCAGGTGTGGATGCGCGCCGACGGCAAGCTGGGCGACGACCAGCTGCTGCACGTCTGCGTGCTGACCTACGCCTCGGACATGACGCTGCTGGACTCGGTCCTCGCGCGCCACGGCGTGTACTGGGACACCGACAAGGTGCTCGGCGCGAGCCTCGACCACGCGCTCTGGTTCCACCGGCCGTTCCGCGCCGACGAATGGTTCCTCTACGACAGCGCGTCACCGACCGCCTCCGGAGCGCGTGGCCTGGCCACCGGCCGGTTCTTCGCCGCGGACGGCACCCTCATCGCCACGGTCGTCCAAGAAGGACTCCTGCGCGTCCTCTGAACGTTGGCGGGAAAATCACCCTTACGGGCGACAAATAGTCGGGGTATTCGCCGCGGGAATAGGGCATTCGGCTCGGTGAAGGGGGCCGGGACCGATCGGGGGACGGCCCCGGACCCCTTCTCCGAATGACCACACGGCGGACCGCGAAGTCATCGTCTACGCTGCTCAAAGGGCCGGGCAGGGCCCGGCGGCCGAACGACCCGGGCCCGTACCGCGTCCCGTCGCAGTGCAGAGTGCGAGGATACAAGAGCATTCTGCAAATTGCAGGTGCGACGCGTGTGCCGGGCCCGGAATCGGTGCCGTGTTAATGCGCCACCGTCCTGGTTAGATACTGGGAGCAAGCGAACGGCTACGACGCCGTCGACATCCGGAGGTGCCGAATGGCCAGGGGACAGAGCCCCACGGTTCGCCGCCGGAGGCTCGCGGGCGAGCTGCGCCGGCTGCGCGAGGCGGCGGACCTCACCATCGACGAGGTCGGCGAGAAGCTCGAATGCTCGGCGTCGAAGATCAGCCGCATCGAGACCGGCCACGTCGGGGTCACCCCGCGCGACGCCCGGGACATGCTGGCGCTCTACGGGATCACCGGCGACGAGCAGGAGGCGCTCGTCCAGCTGGCCCGCGAAGCCCGCAAGCGCGGCTGGTGGCACGCCTACAACGAGGTCTTCACCGGCACGTTCGTCGGGCTCGAAGCCGACGCGAGCTCGCTGCGCGCGTTCCAGGCGCTGCTCGTGCCGGGCCTGCTGCAGACCGAGCGGTACGCCCGCGCGGTGATCCGGGCCCTGCGCCCGGACGCCGAAGACGCCGAGATCCGCCGCCGCGTCGCGGCCCGGATGGCGCGCCAGGAGCTGCTGTCGGACACACCGCCGCCGGAGTACTGGGCCGTCATCGACGAGGCCGTGCTGCACCGGGTCGTCGACACCCCCGAGGTGATGGCCGAGCAGCTCTACCGGATGGTCGCCCTCGCCGAGAAGCCGAACGTGATCATCCAGGTGGTGCCGTTCCACGCCGGCGCGCACCCCGGGATGGAAGGCCCCTTCCTGATCATGGGGTTCCCGGAGCAGGCCGACCCGGACGTCGTCTACGTCGACGACAGCACCTCCAGCGGCCTCTACCTGGAGGAACCCACAGACGTCCGGCGCTACGGGCTGATGTTCGACCATCTGCGCGCGGCCGCACTGAAGCCGGACGACTCGGTGGAGCTGATCGCCGAGGCGGCCGGACGGTTCGCCGAACAGGCGGCTGTACCGGCTCCGGTGCACCATCTGGAACCGAGGACACAGTAAGGGAGTTGGGGACCATGGAAGCCGAATTTTCGGGTGCGCGCTGGCGCAAGAGCAGTCACAGCGGCGGCGGCAACGACTGCGTCGAGGTCGCGTTCGTCGCCGGGGGTGCCGCGGTGCGCGACTCGAAAGACCCCGAGGGTGGTGCTTTCCGCCTGCCCGCATCGGGCTGGCGTGGGCTGCTGGCCGCGGTGCGGCCCGGCGGCCCCGCGCGCGACTGAGGCCTGGGGAAGACCCCTTACCCCCGCCGAGCTGGACTCGGCCGGGAGTAAGGGGTCTTTTCCGTGCCAGGGGTACGTGATCACCCGATGCCTGGGGCAGTCCCTCAGGACGAACCTGAGTCCTACCAACCGGTGAACTCAGGGAACAGGGGAACACGATGCACAGCGATCTGCTGCTGGACGCGGTCCGGGCCGAAGCGGCCTACCGGGCCGAGGAACTGCGGAAGGCCGGGCGCAGCGCCTGGGCCGACCGCGCCCGCCGCGCCGTCCGCCACGTGCGGGCCGGGCGCAGCGTCGTCGAGGTCCCGGCGCAGGAGCGCCGGGAAGCGTCGCGGGAGACCGCGGCCGTCGGCGAGACCGCCCGGTAAGGGCGGGTGATGGTGTCCAAGGCGATGAGCGTGCGGATTCTGTCGGTGACATCGGGGGCTTCACCCCAGGTCAGGGGCTTCGCCACCCGAACCCCCGAAAATCTGTCGGTGGGGTGAGCAAGAATGCTCCTTGTGCCCCGACTCGGCTCCGGAATCCCGCTCGTCGCCCGTACCCACGAGATGCGGCGGCTCCGCGCCGCCTTCGCCCGGGCTGAACGTGGCGAAGCCGGCGCGGCGCTGCTCTCGGGGGACGCCGGGGTCGGCAAGACCCGGCTGCTGACCGCGCTCGGCGAGCACGTCGCCGCGTGTGGCGCGCTGGTGCTCACCGGCCGCTGCATCGACGTCCGCGAAGGCGGTCTCCCTTATCTTCCCTTCGCCGAAGCGCTCGCCCCGCTGGGCAGCGCGACGGACCCGGCGATCGCCGCCGCGGTGCGGGCCCGGCCCGCGCTCGGCCGGCTGCTGCCGCAGGGCCAGGGGCTGCACGGCCTCGAAGAGCCCCGGGCGGCCGAGCACGCCGCGATGACCTCGAACGACCGGGAGACCATGGTGCGTCCCCGGCCGGAGCAGGATCTCGGTCAGCTGCAGTTGTTCGACGCGGTACTGGGGGTGCTGACCGAGATCGCCGAGTCCCGGCCGGTGGTGATCCTGCTGGAGGATCTGCACTGGGCCGACGCCTCGACCCGCAACCTGCTGTCGTTCCTGCTCAGCAGGCTGCGCGCGCAACGGCTCCTGGTCGTGGGCAGCTACCGCGAGGAGGACGTGCACCGGCGGCACCCGCTGCGCGGCCTCCTCTCGGAGCTGGTCCGGCTCGCCACCGTCGAGCGCGTCGACCTGCAGCCGTTCGGCAACGCCGACGCCCGCGCCTTCGTCGAAGCGCTGGCCGACGAGCCGCTGTCCGCCGACGTCGTGGCCGACATCGTCAGCCGCTCCGAGGGCAACCCGTTCTTCGCCGAAGAGCTGCTCGCCACCCAGTCCGAGTGCGACGACCTGCCCGCGGGCCTGGCCGAAGTGCTGCTCTCCCGGTTGGAGCGGCTCTCGCCGGACACCCGCCGGGTCGTGCGCGTCGTATCGGTGGCGAACGAGCCGGTGATGCACGCGGCCCTGGCCGAGATCTCCGCCCTGGGCGAGCTGGAGCTGGACGAGGCGCTGCGCGAAGCCGTCCAGCACCACGTGCTGGTGGTGATGCCGGACGGCGCCTACTGGTTCCGGCACGCGTTGCTGCAGGAAGCGGTGTACGGCGACCTGCTGCCGGGGGAGCGGTCGCGCACGCACGCGGCGTACGCGACGCGGATCCGGTCGCGGCCGCAAGGCCGCGGGCACGACGCGAAGCTGGCCTACCACTCCCTGCAGAGCAGCGACCTGGTCACGGCGCTGCCGGCGTTGCTGCGCGCGATGGACGAGGCCGAGAACCTGGGCGCGCCCGGCTCGGCGCTGCGCCACGTCGAGCAGGCACTGTCCATCTGGGACGCCGTCCCGGCCGCCGACCGGCCCGAGGGCTTCGACGAGATCCGGCTGCTGCACGAGGCGTCGTACTTCGCGGGCACGTCCGGCGAGCCCGAGCGGGCCGCCGCGTTCGCCCGCTCGGCCACGCAGGCGCTGACCCCGGACGGCTCGACCGACCGCGCGGCGAAGACGTGGCGGCGGCTGGCGGAGGCGCTGCTCGCGCTGGAAGGAACCCTCGACGAGGCCGTCGCGGCGATCGACAAGGCGTGGGACCTGGTCAAGGACACCGAACCGAGCGGGACCCGCGCGTGGGTGCTGGCCAGCCGGGCCGGGTTCCTCCGGCTGCTCGACCAGCCGGACGCGGCGCTGGACAGCGCGCTCACCGCGGTCACCGACGCGCGGGAGGTCGACGCGGCCGGGGCGGAGGCGTCGGCGCTGGTCACCTTGGGCACGCTGGCCGACTCGGCGGGCGACGCCGAGGAGGCCCGCGAGCGGCTGCGCCAGGCCGAGCGCAAGGCGCGGGACTCCGGGGCGCTGAACACCGAGATCCGCGCGACCTACTTCCTCGCCTTGAGCCACGACGACCAGGCCGAGTTCGCGCAAGCGCTGGAACACGCCTCACGCGGGGTCGCCCGGGCCGAAGAATCCGGGCTCAGCTGGAGCGTCTACGGCCTGGAGCTGCGGGCGCGCCAGATGACCTTGCGGTACCTGATGGGCGATTGGCCGGACGAGAGCGCCGGCCGGGCCGGGCGCGGGGTGTCCAGCGCGGTCGCCGCGCGGATCCTCGCGATCTGGTCGCTGTTCGTGGTCGCCCGCGGCCGGTTCGACGACGCCGCGAAGCTCGTCGCCGGGCTGCGGCAGCACTGGACGGCGGACATCCAGATCCCGCTGTCCGCCGGGGACGCCGGCATCGAGCTGGCCTACTGGCGCGGTGACCACAAGGACGCGGTGAAGCGGGCCGAAGAGCTCGTCGGCTGGCTCGACCGGATCGAACCCGGCCTGCTGGCCGGCATCCGGGTCGCCGCACTCGGCGTCACCGCCGCGGCCGCGCTGGCCGCCGACGCCCGGATCCGCGGCGACGAGGCGGCCGTCGAAGCCGCGGTGGCGGCGGGCGAGCGATTGCTGGCGCACGGCCGGATGTGCGCGGTCGTCGGGCAGCCGCGCTCGACGACGCTGGGGCCGGAAGGCCGGGCCTGGCTGGCCCGGCTGGAAGCGGCGGCGTCCGGCCTGAGCGGCCGGGGAGACCCCGAGAAGTGGGCGGTCGCGGCGGCGGCGTTCGGTTACGGCGCGGTCTACGAGCAGGCGATCTGCCGCCGGCACGAAGCGGAAGCCTGGCTGCTGGCGGACGACGTCGACCGGGCGCGGGCCGCCCTGGAGTCGGCGCACGCGGTGGCGGCCCGGCTGGGCGCGATCCCGCTGCGCGACGCCGTCCGCGACCTCGCGCACCGCGCGCGGGTGGACCTGGCGGGCGTCGAACCGGCGGCCCCGGCCCGCGCGGTCGTCGACCCGCTGACCGACCGCGAGCGAGACGTCCTCGAGCGCGTCGCGCTGGGCCGCACGAACCGCCAAGTCGGTGAAGAACTCTACATCAGCGAAAAAACGGTGAGCGTCCACCTGTCCCGGGTGATGGCGAAGCTCGGCGCGAGCCGCCGCGCGGAAGCGGTCGCGATCGCCTACGACCGAGGCCTGCTGACAGCCCCCACCACCGGCCAACGCGCGTGATCAGAAGGTCGACACCCTTCAGACACACCGATCGGGTCAGCGAGGGAGGCGGCGGAGGGCTTTCAGGCCCAGGGTCATGCCCCGGGACCACAGCGAACCCGAGACTCCGCGCGGCGGGCGCAGGGCCAGGCCGCGCTGGAGCGCGATCGACTGGGATTCGGTGTACTTCAGCAGGCCTTCGGCGCCGTTGCGGCGGCCGACGCCCGAGTCCTTCATGCCGCCCATCGGGACGCCGACGCTGCCGAACGTCGCCGCGTAGCCCTCGTTGACGTTGACCGTGCCCGCCTTGAGCCGGGCCGCGACCTCCCAGCCCGCGTGGCCGTTGCGCGACCAGACGCTGGCGTTGAGCCCGAACGCCGTGTCGTTGGCGCGGTCGATGGCCTCGGTGACGTCGGTGTAGCCGTAGATCGAGACGACCGGCCCGAACGTCTCCTCCGCGAACGGGACCATCTCTTCGGTGACTCCGGAAAGGACGGTCGGCTCGTAGAACAGCGGGCCGAGGTCCGGCCGGGCGCGTCCGCCGGTGAGCACGGAAGCGCCCTTCGCGCGGGCGTCGTCGACGTGCGCGGACACCGTCTTGAGCTGGTCCTCGGACGTCAGGGAGCCCATCTGGGCCTGGTAGTCCAGCGCGCCGCCGAGCTTCACGGCGGCGGTGCGCGCGACGAACGCCCGGGTGAACTCCTCGCGGATGGACTCGTGGACGTAGATCCGCTCGACCGACACGCACAGCTGCCCGGCCGAGGAGAAGCACGCGGTCACCGCGCCGGTCGCGGCCTTCGCGACGTCGGCGTCGGGCAGCACGATCATCGGGTTCTTGCCGCCGAGCTCGAGCGAGTACGACGTCAGCCGCTTCGCCACCTGCCCGGCCAGCTCCTTGCCGGTCGGCGTGGACCCGGTGAAGCACAGGTAGTCCGACTCCTCGACCAGCGCGGTGCCGATCTTCGAACCGCGGCCGAGCACGATCTGCCAGGTCCCGGCCGGCAGCCCGGCCTCCTCGGCGAGCTCGTGCAGCCACAGCGCCGAAAGCGCGGTCTGGTTGTCCGGCTTCTGGACGACGGCGTTGCCGGCCGCGAGCGCCGGGAAGACGTCCATCGCCGTGAGCGCGAGGGGGTAGTTCCACGGCGAGATGACGCCGACGACGCCCTTCGGATGCCGCAGCTCACCGGCGCGGGTCAGGCCGGGGATGACGCCGGCGACGCGGCGCGGGGCGAGGATCTTCGCCGCGTGCTTGCCGTAGTAGGCCGCGACCAGGGCGGTCGCGCTGACCTCGTCGAACGCGTCGAGCCGGGCCTTGCCCGCCTCGACCTGGACCAGGTCGAGGACCTCGTCCTGCCGGGCGAGCACCAGGTCGTGCAGCCGGGTGAGCACGCGGGCGCGCTCGGCGGGGGAGTGTTCCGCCCACGCCCGCTGCGCGATCCGCGCGTCGGCGAACACCGCGCGGGCGTCGGCGTCGGTGGCCTGGGGCAGGGTCGCGATCGGCTGCCCGGTGAACGGCGCGGCCATCCGGATCGGGGCCGAGTCCGCGCCGCCGGCCACCCGGGCGACGAGCTGGGCCGCCCGGGCGGCGCTCGGCGCACCGGCGATCCCGCCGACGGTCGGCGGGAGGGCGGTGTCGTGGACCGGGTTCGCGGGGGTCGTGCTGGTCATGACGTCTCCGTTCCGCGCGGCGACGCGCAGGGGTTACCGACGAGTACAGCATACCGTCGGTACGTCAGGTGTCCAGCTCGATGTGAATCTATTTCACGTTTTGGGCGGGTTCAGGGGCGGGAGCTGGTAGGTCGGCTCGGTCGGTGACGCCGTCGCCGCGGGCGGCTCGTCCGGGTGCGGCTGGGCCTGCGTCGCCTCGTAGGCGTCGGCGGGCGGCTGGGCCGGGAACGGCTGTGACGGGAACGGCTGTGACGGCGGGGCCTGCCCGGGGAACGGCTGGGACGGCGAGCCTTGCGCGGGGAACGGCTGGGACGGCGGGCCCTGCG